>NZ_BAABJJ010000010.1:0-151647 GCF_039543245.1 Algibacter agarivorans | reverse complement strand
TGCTCAACCAATGATTTGACCATTCCCTCAAGTATCTGAAAACGATACTTGGGCGTGAAGACAATGTGATAGCCACATTTGTAATACACATGCGTTAATTTTCTATATTTACTCATCTTAAAAAGTTTTAGATGGGCAAAGCTAAAAAATGGCAGAGCCTTTAAAACATGACCACCGTCAAAGACGGTGGTTTTTCAATGAGAAATAAAATCAATATCCGATTCGGATAGTTCAAAATCAAATATGCTAGCATTGGCAAAGGCAACGCATATCGGATTCAAGTAAATCACGAATCGACCCTAAAAGAACCCTAAAACGGTATTTCGGAACCCAAACAATATGATAGTCAAACTTGTAAACAATATGAATCAACTTTTTATACCTACCCATGACCAAATATAGCCATAGGCAATCACAATATTACCACCGGCTATGCGGGTGGTTTTTCAAGGATGAAGAAATGATTGATTTCTTAGTATAGAACTCTCGTTGCATTTAGTATTTCAGACAAACCACCTTTTATTGACACTTTGGGATAATAGTTAACCTTTTTATAAATGGTATCATCATATTTAAATACATTACCTGATTCTTCTTTATCTTTTAAAAGTTCAATGGAAATAGTATTATTCGTTAATTCAAAGACGTTACGAGCAATCTCCAAGTAAGTATTTGGAGCCATTGTAGTACAATCATATTCACCCAAAACACATTTTTTGACTACCCTGTAAAGCACCTCCGAAAAATCTTTAATATGAAGATAGTTTGCACTTGCACCATGATTCCCATATAAAGAGATTTTCTGACCTTTTGATGCCATTTCTATAATTTGATAAAGAAATGGATGATGAGTTATGAAAGAAGGATCATTACCATATAACTGAGAAGGCCTTAAAATAGTATACGGGATTTCCTCTTTTTTTAAACAAAATTTTACGATATCTTCTGAATGTCTTTTAGAAATAGAGTATATACTGTTGTATGGTGATGTATCTTCCAAATGGACAAATATGCTTGATATATGAATAAAGTGTTTCACATTCATTTTTCTCAACTGAAAACACAAGTTCATTGTATTTAATACATTAAACTTTTCTGTTTCATATATCTCCTCTTCTGTATCTCCACCAAATGAAGCAGCTGTATGAATCACAATGTCTACATGGTCAGGCAACTGATCAGCTAAAGATCTATTTGGATCCAAATTAATATCACAGTCTCTACGACCAATTGTAATTACTTCATAATCTTCAGATAACAATGGCCTTACGTATCTTGAAACGCTAGAATTCCCTCCTGTAATAAGTATTCTCATATTATTCTTCATCCCCATTTTATTAAAGTTAATAAATCCACTCTTCAGAGTTCAATTTGTTGGACTTCAGTCAATGGATTTATTTATTCATACGAAAAAAAACAAATAATTTGGCTACTCCCAATTTTCACGACCAGATACCCAATTTATAAGATATATAACACCTATTTGGTCATTTTGTATAGATTCGTCGACCTTGTTCCGCTTTCCGTTTTTGTTAGTAGCTCTTAGCTGTGCTGTTTTCTGTAGGCCATGTATTGTCCATCTTTTGCCCGAGAGCTTGAGCCTTTTGCAGCACGTCCTGTAGGTGAAACTTTGGATAGCTATAATGATCTCCAAATTACAATGTCATGGAATCCGGTTCCTCTTTGTAAATTTCGCAATTTTATATGAAAAAAGAGAAATTTGTAGTACACCCAATAAAGGGGTTGTACGTCGAATATGAACTTATGAAACTAAAATTTTTAAATTAATATACCTAATTTTAGGCTCTTGAATTGCCACAATTCTTAGAAGTTGTATTTCACTGCTTTAAATAAAATTATAACCAAAATAACAAATTTAAATGAAAAAAGAATATTTGAAACGTGTACAAAATATAGATGATTTAATAACGGCATTTTATGCTTGCCTTGGTGGTGAGCCAGGTGAAAAAAGAGATTGGGATTTTTTTAGATTTTTATTTCATCCTCAAGCCTACAAAATCGGTTATGAGAAGGATATAAATCGTAATTTCAGGCTTCAATGGATACACCCTAATGATTACGTTGAACGTATTGGGTATTGGTTTGACAATACTCGAGAAACTGCTTTTTACGAAAGAGAAGTAGGTAGGGTTGTAGAAAGTTATGCAAACATTGGTCATGCATTTAGTCATTGCGAAGCTTTCCATAGCAAGGAAGACATGGCAAACAACAAACCTTACAAACAAGATGTAAAAAGTATTCAATTGGCCTATTATCAAGATAGATGGTGGATTGTCAACATGTTTTGGCACGGTGTTACACCAGAATTTCCGGTCCCTGATAGGTATAAGAAATTTCAGCAATTTCCTTAGATTATTTCTTTTATTACATAGTTCTACTAGATAATTAGGTTAATAAGCATAGTGAAGTTAGTTTGTGCACAAGATTCAACGCTAGTTAACTAGGCTATAGGTTCTCCTAAAATCATTTTTTAAGACATTAAAAACCAAAATCATGAATGCTTAATAAAGAGAGACATTAATAAAATGATTAATTATGTACAAAAAAGTTTTTAAAAGAATTTTAGACTTTTCAATATCGCTTGTTGCGTTGATTTTATTTTCTCCGTTGATTATTATTTTAATCATTCTATTGGTATTTGCAAATAAGGGTAAACCGTTCTTCTTCCAAAAAAGACCTGGGAAGCATACTAAATTATTCACGATTATTAAGTTCAAGACCATGAAAGACCCCAAAAACAATGAAAGTGAATTAATTAATCAAGCGCAGCGTATTACAAAAGTTGGTGCAATTATTAGAAAAACTTCGTTAGATGAACTTTTACAATTGGTCAATGTATTAAAAGGAGATATGTCACTCATTGGCCCTAGACCACTATTAATTGAATATCTTCCATTATATGATAAAGAACAAGCAAGAAGACATATGGTCAAGCCAGGTATCACTGGATGGGCACAAGTGAATGGACGTACTGCCTTGTCATGGAAGGAAAGATTTGCTCTTGACGTATGGTATGTTGATCATTTAAGCTTTAATATTGATTTAAAAATCCTGTTGAAAACTATTCAAAAAATATTCAATCGAGAAGCCATGTCCAACATTGAACGCGCTTCGTTTAGTCTTTGGGATGGAAACACTTAATAAAGTGGGTTTAATTATTCACTAAAACTAAGTATGCCGCTAAAAAAACCTAAGGATTAGGTTTGTTGGTTATTACACTATTATTAACTAAGAAAAAGTTATTTTAAAAGGAAATATTTTTTTTAATATAACAATCCACTCTTGATATAAAATTTAGAACAATAAACATTAAAAAACGACTCAGTTCTATGGGGCCAATTCATAGCGATTATGATGTTTCATAATTACTTTAAACGATATTATTTCAATTATGTAGGAAAAAATTTTGAACTCAGTAATAAATAACTAGATTTGGACTGTTGTATAGTCGATAACCATAAAATTAAAAATCTATGAAAACAGTAATGATTTTAGGAGGGACCAAGGGCGTTGGTAACGAGATACTAAAATCCTGCCTAAATAAAGGTTACAATGTGTCTTTTTGCGGTAGAAACCTTGATGAAGGTAATAAAATCATCCAATCTTTACAATCAGCAAATGAGCTTTATTTTCATAAGATTGACCTGAATAGTATCCAGGAAATTGAAGACTATTACATACAGACAATAAAAAAATTCGGAAACATAGATGCATTAGTTTTATATGCGGGAATAACGCCCATTACATCTATCATTGAAACCGAAGAGGACATTTACGATAGTGTTTTTAACATTAATCTTAAAGCTCCATTTTTCTTGTTGAAACATGTATTAAAATCTATGATGAAATTTAAAGTAGGTTCAATCATTTTCTTTGGATCTCCTCATATGGATTATGGTCATATTGATAGAGCTTCATATGCACTTACAAAAAGTGCGCTTTACACACTATCAAATCATATTGCACATCATTATGCTAAATACGGCATTCGATCAAATTACGTTGTAATGGGTTGGACCGATACTGAAGGGGAACTAAAATTGAGAGCTGAAGAGGGCGTAAGTGAAGAAGAATTGAATAATATTGCAAGCAATATTATTCCAATGGGACGTCTGTTAAATAAATTAGATCCGATACCAGCAATTATGCATTTAATTTCTGATGAATCTGCCATGACTACAGGGTCATTAGTAAGAATTACCGGAGGACATTACATTTAATCAATACATCCATATGAACCCTTCACTTATTTTTCACCTCAATTCGGAACTTTTAGAAGGACCTGTTTTTGACCATAAGGAAAATCTACTTTATTTTGTATCAATTTTAGATTACTTAGTCTTCTGTTACAATCCATCAACTGGTGAAATTTTGAGCGTCAAATTAGATTCTCCCGTGAGTTGCATTTTTTTGTTGGATAGGAAAAGAATCATGGTCGCCTCTAAAAACGGTTTTTTTGAAATAGATTTCAATACATTGCAAAAACAATTTTCTTTTCAAATGGATATATCAAATTCCGTCAGATATAACGATGGAATCAAAGACCCCGAAGGACGGTTTATCATTGGAACGATGGGATATCCTGAGGTCAAAGATAACATAGGAAAGGTCTTTTCGTATTCGGAAGGAAAATACAAGGTTATAATCGAGGACACAACCATCTCTAACGGTCTGTCATTTTCACAAGATGGCAGTAGTCTTTACTTTATTGATACCCCGACCAAGAAAGTGGCCAAATATGCCTATGATATAAAAAACGGGAATGTATCATTTGAGTCTTACGTGATAGAGTTTAATGGAAAGGGAAGTCCCGATGGTATGTGCATGGACCATGAGGGTATGTTATGGATTGCAGAATGGGGAGGAGGGCGTATATCTCGATGGAATCCTAAAAATGGTCGAAAAATGGATCAGCGAAAATTGCCTTGTCCAAACGTGACATCCTGCTGTATTGACAATCATTTAAACCTATATATAACAACTGCAAAGTCTTCCAAAGATGATATATATGGAGGCGGACTTTTTTATATTGAATTAAATTAACTGTGATTATGAATGAAGTTAGTATCAGTGTCATTGTCCCCATATATAAGATTGAAGCGTATCTTTCTAAATGTATTGACAGCATTTTAGACCAATCTTTCACTGACTTTGAACTGATTTTGGTCGACAATGGGAGCCCTGACAATTGCCCTCATATTTGTGACGAATATGCAAGTAAAGACAATCGGATTAAAGCAATCCACAAAGAACATGGAGGACTTTTGAGTGGCAGAAAAGAAGGGCTTAAGAACGCCAAGGGCAAGTATGTCGCTTATATTGACGGTGATGATTGGGTGGATAAGTTTTATCTCGATATTTTATTCAACCTTGCAGAAGTTAATAATTCCGATCTCGTTGTAACGGGGCATTTCAGGGAATTCGAAGGAAAAATAGAAACAGTAAAGCCTTCATATTCAGGTGTTTTTGGAGAAGATGAAATTAAATCATTAATTCTTCCAAAGGCTATGTACAATGGCGCCTTTTGTGAACACGAAATATCTACCTATGTGTGGAGCAAACTGTTCAAAAGGGAGTTGCTCAGTGAAATATTATATGAGGTTCCTGGTGAAATTGTGATGGGAGAAGACGCCGCCATAACGTATACATATTTGTCACTTTCAAAAAAACTTACAATAAGTAAGATACCGCTTTATTACTACAGACAGCGACATGATTCCATCCTAAAATCCATTAAAGACACAAGTATTGAGTTTTACAGATTGGGAGTGTTGAAAAATTTTTTAAAAGTAAAATTAAGTCCTTTCCTTAATAAGGATAACTTAAGCACACAGATACTTTATTATCTTTATTCCATGATATTGGTGAGATCAGGAGGGTTAATTCATGATGCCTCGGGTAAAGTTATTTTCAATCCTTTTTTAAAAGCAAAAAAGAACTCCAAAGTTATTGTCTATAGTTCAGGTTCTTTTGGTCAGCATATTTTATCATCGAACAGCAAAAGCAATTTTTTTCAAATTGTTAAATGGATAGATATTGATTTTCACAAACTCAATATTGGTGACAATTTTGTTGAACCACTTAGCTCTATTGTCAATACTGAGTTCGACTTTTTAATAATTGCAACAATCAATCCGTCTGCTTTTAAATCGATTAAGGCAGAATTGGTGCTTATGGGAATTGATAACAATAAAATAGTGCAAATCAATACGGATGAAAAAGAAATATGTAGTCTGTTTGGACAATTGGGTTTTCACAATGACTAAGTAGTAGTAGTAGTAGATACCTAGGTATTTTAAGGTGCTAAATTAACAAGATAATATTCCACAGTAGTAAGGGCCGAAGCAACGAAACTAGATTGTCTGTTCTAAAGTAAGCAAAAGACCTTGATTTAGGGTGTAATTAGGTTTCCAACCCCAAGAACTAAGTAAGTCGGGTACAGCTTTTGCTTCCATAATCTCGTTTTCCCGATAGGGCAATTTTCCAAATCGAAGTTTAGTTTCGGTATTTCCGGACACTGCCTTAAGAGTTTCAAGAAAATAACGTAACGTATAGGATGAACCTGTGCCCAAATCTGTTTGAGTATAAGGCTTTTGTAAATTACCAGACTGGTTTAAAGCTAATTCAATAGCAGACACTACATCGGCCACATAAATAAAGTCTCTTTTTTGTTCGCCAGGGGTCAAGTCTATAAAAGCCGTTCTTTCTTTTATGGCTTTTACGATATAGCTAACGAACTTAGATTCAGAATCCCCAGGTCCAAAGGGATGGTGCATAGTAAAGTCGATTACTTTACAGGTGTTAGCTTTATTGGCAATGAGCCTAAGCCATTGGGAACACTGTTGTTTGGATAGTGCATAATCCTGCAAATAATTATATCCTTTTCCTTGGGTGATAAAACTACCGATATTAATAAATATCTTTGAATTGTATTTTTGGGAGAGCTCCAGCAAATGTACCGGTAAATCAACATTTACATCAAGTAGCCTGGGTACAGATTCACCAAATCTTCCATATTTGGTTGCTGTGTGAATAATTCCGACAGGTCGGTATCTGTCAAAAACTTCGTTTAATGGTTCATCGGTACTACATAACGTTATTTGCCCGGCTGTTAAGCGTTTAAGGGTTTTTGTGGATCTCACTAAACCAACGATATTATAAGTTTTTGCCAATTGTTGGACTAAGTGATGACCCAAAAAGCCATCCGCTCCAGTAATAAAAAGGGTTTGTTTCACCATATTACATCAATGATGAAGAAATTCGTCTATTTGTTTTTGGCAAAGTCCCAAGGCATTTTGACCCTCGGAAAAAGCTTTGTACCAATCTACAATTTGTGTTACGGTTTTTTCCATTCCCCACTTAGGTTGCCACCTCAATTCTTGTCTAGCTCTAGAAATATCCAATCGCAACAAACCCGCTTCATGAAAAGCGTCATTCCCTTCAATTTTATATGACGCTGATTCTCCCCATGCCTTACAAACTTTATTTATAAGGGATTCAACCGTTCTAATATTGTCATTGTCTGGACCAAAATTATAACTCGTTGCTAATTTTTTGTTAGCAGATAATTGCCAAATAAGATGTAAGTATCCTCCCAAACAATCAAGAACATGTTGCCAAGGTCTCACAGCCTTTGGGCTTCTTATTACGACCTGTTCACCAGATTGGATAGACCTAATAAAATCGGGAACCAATCTATTAGCCGCCCAATCTCCTCCTCCTACAACATTTCCCGCCCTTGCGGTAGCCAAAACGGTGTTGGAATCATTAAAAAAAGAATCGCGATACGATTGGGTGACCAATTCGGAACAAGCCTTACTATTGGAATAGGGATCATGCCCCCCCAAAGAATCTGTTTCACGATATCCCCAAAGCCATTCGTTATTTTTGTAAACTTTATCCGTGGTAATATTAAGACAAACAGCGACATTAGGTAATTGACGAACTATTTCAAGTAAATTCACCGTTCCCATCACATTTGTCTCATAAGTATTAACAGGATTTTTATATGATTCTATAACCAGTGGTTGAGCAGCCATATGGATTACTATTTCGGGATCAGCATTTTTCATTGCATTCTGTAAAGCAGAAAAATCCTTTATGTCTCCTATATGAGAACACATCTTTTTATCCAATCCAGCATAATCAAATAAGTTTTGTTCTTGTTCAGGAGAAAGTGCATAACCCGTTACTTCTGCTCCAAGGGCTTGAAGCAAAAGAGTCATCCATGAACCTTTAAAACCAGTATGTCCAGTTAAAAAAATTCTTTTTCCCTTAAAAAAATCATCAAATACTACCATGTTTTCCATTTCGCCGTATTGTTTGCCAACATGTCCTCTAGTTGATTTTTATCCCTAAGTGTATCCATTGGTTTCCAGAAACCTGTGTGCTTAAAAGCAAAGAGCTCTTTGTCATCGGCCATCTTTTCTAAAGGTTCCCTTTCAAAAATGGAAGAATCTCCATCTATATAATCAAAAACCGTAGGGTCACAAACAAAGAAACCACCATTAATCCAACCCCCGTCACCTTTAGGTTTTTCCATAAACTCACTAATACGGTCTCCCTCCATTTTAAGTGAGCCAAATCTCCCATCAGGCTGCACAGAGGTCATAGTTATACAACCTGAGTGACTTCGATGGTATTCCTCTAAGGCTTTAATGTTTACATCAGACACTCCATCACCATAAGTAAGCATAAAGGGTTCATCTCCAATATACTTTCGGGCTCTAAGTATCCGCCCACCAGTCATACTATGCACTCCAGTATCCAGAAGCGTAATCTTCCAAGGTTCTGATTTGTTGTTATGAATTGTTATTTTATTTTCTGCCAAATCCACAGTAACATCAGAATTATGCATAAAGTAATTGGCAAAAAACTCTTTGACCACATATCCCTTGTACCCTAATAGAACCACAAATTCATTAAAGCCGTAATGAGAATACATTTTCATAATATGCCATAAAATTGGTTTTCCCCCAATTTCAATCATGGGCTTTGGCTTCAGATGCGTTTCTTCAGAAATCCGTGTTCCAAGCCCACCGGCTAATAATAAAACTTTCATTTTGTAGAAATAATATTAAATGTTAATTCAAAGATTAATTTTATAATGAAACAAATCTAACTACTTTTTATAAACTTATTCCCGTACATCTCATTTTTTCGATAAAAATAAGAAAAACCCTTTGTGGTACACTATATATTTTAATATCAATAGTAGATAGTTCTATTGACATGGCTAGTTATATTCATATTTAAACGCTTGTCAGTCAAAAGAAGGCAGACAATTATTAGATCCAGGGTATAGTGTTGATTGCTTATTGAGAATACCAGTTTCAGAGCTTCGTTTTTAAGAGGGCTCCATGTCTTGTGTACAAATAGTCATTATATCAACCTTTAGGTATGCAAATCGACATTCCCCCATTTCAAAGAGTCATTAAAATGTATTTTTGAATACGAAAATCTAAAAAAGTCGATTCTCAGTTTTTTTGAAATCTAAATTTTCGGATATTTATAATATCACTCCATTAAATTATTAATTTAAGCCATCTAAAAAATACTACTATGTTCTATTATATGATTTAAACAATAATTATATTTGTTGAAAAATACGACCATTATATTGGAAGAATTTAGAATACATTGTGAGCCTCTAAAGCAGAGTCTCTAATCCATAAGCAACGAACTACTCTTTTTATCACTGTCCGTAATTCTACTTACATTACAGAAAGTGTCAATAAGGCTGTTTATGCTGTCTAGCTGGTCAAGACAGTGATATCGCGAAAGGAAATATGTAAAATGGCAATAAATGATGTATTATAGAATCTAGTCAGAATTTATTGAAACAAGATTATGAAAACTATTATAAAGTTTAATCCATTTAAGACTTTTGTTAAAGTATTTTTTTAGTTTAGCAACCTTATCATTTTGAGTTAAGAACAAATTAATAAATATAGTTTATGCAAAAAAAACTAATAATACTTGGCGGTAATCCTGAAACAGGGGTTTTGGTGGATATTGCTGAGTCCATGGGTATTTATACCATTGTTATTGATCCAAATCCCAATGCTCCGGCAAAAAAAGTAGCCTCTGAGACTTACGACATAGATGGTTTTGATATCGATAAAATTGTAAGAATTGCTAAAGAAAGAAAAGTTGATGGCGTTTTAGTTGGTGTTGCAGACATCCTAGTAAAACCTTATCGGGAAATTTGTGAGAAACTAAATTTTCCTTGTTATGCTACTGAGAAAGCAGTAGAGGCGTTTTGCAGTAAAGACGGATTTAAGCGCTATTGCGAAAAATATGGTATTCAAGATATTCCCGGAATTTATTTAACAAACGATTCTGAAATTAAAAAACCACAAAACATTAGTTACCCCTTGATCGTTAAGCCTGTGGATAGTGGAGGAGGAGTTGGCGTGAAGATTTGTAGAGATGAAGAAGATTATATTGCTACTGTAGAAAATGTTTTAAAATATTCAAAAAAAGGAGTAGTCCTAGTTGAAAAATATATGGATACAAACTGCGATGATTTAGCAGTGTATTATACTTTTAGAAATGGTATTCCTTATCTTTCAGCAACTTTTGACAGACAGCTTACAAGATTACAAGGTGACTCTAGTCCTATAGCACTAGGTACCGCATATCCTTCTAAGTATACAGATAGGTTCGTTAAAGATGTACATCCTAAATTATGTACCATGTTTGAAGGACTAAATATACAGGCGGGGGTACTCTGTATTCAGTTTTTTGTTGAAAACGATGAGTTTTATATTTATGATCCTGGATTTAGATTACAAGGGGAAGCACCTCATATTCATTTAGATGCTATAAATGGGTTTGATCATAGAAAAATGCTTATAAACTATGCATTTACTGGAGTTTTTGGGAACGATGATTTTCCAGAAAAAAATGATTATAAGTTTAGAGGTAAATCTGCCAGTTCAATTTGGATTCTATTAAAAGGTGGTAAAATTGATAAAGTAGAAGGCATAAATGAAATAAAATCTAATGAAAATGTAGCTTTTGTTGTAGAACGATTTAAAGTTGGTGATACGGTTAAGGAAGAATTTCTGGGTACAGAAAGACAGATTATTTATAGAATTTATGTTAATGCAGATTCTATTGTTGAAGTCAACCAAATCATCGGAAATTTTAAAAACACGCTAAAGGTTTTTGATTCAAATGGGGAAAACATGATTCTAGAATGGTTAAAACCATGGAAAGAAGAGGATTATAGTATTAATTAGAAAAGTTCGATTTAAATAGTAAATTAATACAACATATCCAAAAGGAAGATTTTGAGAAGTTAGTGCTGTGATCTGCAAATTTACAGGTATAAAAGTATCGTTTTTACAGATTCTATAAGTCCATGGAGAGTTGTTTATAAAATAAAACAATAAGTATGACAGAAAATATTTTAGATTCGTTTAGTTTAATTGGAAAAAAGGCGATTGTTGTTGGTGGAGCGGGTGATCTTGGAATTGCCATGGTTGAAGCGATATCCCAGGCAGGAGCCCAAACGGTTGTTATTGACTTCGATGAAAGAGTCTTTACTTTATGTGAAAATCTTAAAAAAACTGGGCTCAATGTAAGTCCAATAAAAGCTGATGTAAGCAAGATTGAGGAAATAAGAGATTCCTATAAAAGCGCTCTGGAAATTTTGGGTGGAACAATAGATATTTTAATAAATTCAGCTGGAATTCAAAGACGATATTCTAGTGAGGACTTTCCAGAAGACGAGTGGCATAAAGTTATAGCTGTTAATTTGGACGCTACCTTTTTTTATTGCAAATATGCAGGTAATACCATGTTGAAAAATGGTGGTGGTAAAATAATAAATATTGCTTCTATAATGAGTGTTTTAGGGGGTATAACCATTCCTGCATACGCAGCCTCAAAAGGAGGAGTTGGACAATTAACAAAAGCCCTTTCAAACGATTGGGCCGCCAAGGGAATTTGCGTTAATGCCATAGCCCCTGGATATATGGATACACAGTTAAATACTGCCTTGATAAATGATAAAAAAAGAACAGATGAAGTGTTTATGAGAGTCCCTATGAAAAGATGGGGTAGCGGTGAAGACTTAAAGGGGTTAACCGTGTTTTTATCGTCTTCTGCGAGTGATTACATTACTGGTACTATAATACCTGTTGATGGCGGGTATTTGGGAAGGTAAACAAGAGTATTTGGTTATTTTAAACTGCAAGTTAATTAGCTATGGATAAGGTGAACAAAAGTGTATTAATTTTTTTTAAGAGCGGATAAGATTGTAATTTGAACAAAATAATATTATTTAAATAGAATAAATTTCAAATTTTATAACTTTATATCTATTAGTCTTCTAAAGAAAAAAAATGGTCGTTTTTTTTGTTCTAAAAACTCATTTCTATTATTTTAAATCGCGAATATTTTCAAAAACACCAAATAAATTCATTTAGGAAAAGAATCAATTAAGCTCATTCAATTAAATTATTAAGCACGCAATAAAAAGAATTGATTCGTCAATAAACATAAAATATTTATTTATCTATTTGTTCAAAATTTTTGAAATTTGTTCTCAACTTTCATTGAACTAGGACTTCCTCAAACAAGATTTTCCATTTTTTCATTATTTCGTCTGGAGTAAATTTTTTGACATTTTTTTTTGCCATTTTTCCCATTGATTTCCGAAGATCAATATTTGCCATTAATGATTGTAAGGCTTCAGATAGTTGATTTATATTATTTGCTTCGACAAGAATTCCATCTTCGGAATCAGTAATTATTGCACGAGGGCCATAAGGACAATCAAATGAAACAACAGGTAACCCCAGTGACATAGCTTCGACCAAAACAAGTGAAAACCCTTCTGTTCTTGAGGAACAGACTAAAATTGAAGCATCCAAATAGGCTGAAATTATATCGTTTGTATGCTCGTGAAATTGTACATTATTTATTAACCCTAAATTTTCGGCAGTTTTTGCTAACTCAAGTGATTTATTGACTCTTCCATAAAACTTTAAAGTCCAATCAGGGTTCTTTTCTATAACCTTTTGCCAAGCTTTTAAAAGCATATCATATCCCTTAACATAATCCTGTCTTCCAACGGCAATAACTACTTTATTTTCAAGCTTTGCTCGCTTTCCTTCAGTACTCAGCGCATTTGGGTTGTTTATTATTTCTATTTTGTTCAAATGTGGCCAATCTTTTTTATGTTCTTCTGTTAATAATACAACTTTATCATAGCCCAAACCAGATCTTGACAAAATGATTTTTTTTAGATAATACTTTATAATATTTAGCTTTTTTCCATCACGCTGAACAAAATTAGTTTTTTTTGCGCTATGTCTTTGATATATGAAAGGCTGCCTTTTCTTAACAAGACTAGCCAAATTCATTTCAAATACCTCATCACTACAAACCATGACAATATCTGGATTAATTTGCTTTAGTTTTCTATTTACTCCAATTACTCTATGGAAATATTTTTTTGGACCGCTACTAATTATATCCAGGTAATGAAGCTTTATATTCTGGTTGACTTCATATTTTGGATTCGAGGCATAACTTTTTTCATGTAATAATATTATTTCTATTTCATATTTGAATTTTTTTATAAAATAGTCTGCTTGCACCAATATCATTTTTTCTAATCCACCGCTTAAACTTATTTCGTCAACAATGTATGCTATTTTCATAGATAATATTTTACTTATTGATTTACTAATTCTTTGATAAAATTATGAAGACATTCGTTATACTCGCAAAAAGTAAAACCGCAACTTCTGACTGTTTTTTTTACGTCTTATAAAATATACATTTGCCGATTTGAGAGAATCGATAACTTAATAAACTGTTATGGTTATCAAAGTTCATATCTAAATATTTAGGTTATTCAATTTTTGCGAAAATAAATATATGCTTTTACATTTTAATAATTATTAGGACCCGTTGCGTTGCTTTTTATGGTTACGTATAATTCGAGTTCAGTTTATTTTATAAATAGTTTTTTACTAATGGTTTTGCCATTTGTGGTCAAACTAACAATATTCCATCCTGATATGAATGTGCTAGTATTCAGTCTAATACTGTTTTTTGAGTTGTTTTGTTCAATTTCCTTCCTTAATACAGAAGCCCCCTTAATATCAAAAACCTCCAACAATACAGTTCCTTTTATAACGTCATCTAATTCTAAAAATATATTATCCCCTTTATTGACTGGATTAGGATAAACTTGAAATTCACTTTGTCGTTCAAGGTTTTCGGCTTGATTTGAATTAATTGAATTTAATACAGCTGTTTTTGAAGTAGACGATTTTGAAGCTACAAAGATTCCGCCATAAACCTCAAATTCAACGATATGCACACCAACATTTGCAGAATTAAAATTCATATTAACTCTTAAATATCTAGCACTAGTATTTGTAAAATTAAATGTATTACCTTGATTAGTTGCAGGAGATGTATTGTCGTTAAAATCTGCAATGGAAATCCAATTAATGCCATCTATTGACGCTTCGATGTCATATTGATAAAATCTTGTACCATCATAATAATTAGTGACTATAATTTCGCCAATGTCATAAACATCAAGTAAATCAACTTGCCACCATTGCGCATAAGGATGAGCTCCCCACCAACTACTTAAAGAAAAATCATCATCGACTGCTAGTGAGCTAACACGATCGTCTTCATAACTTGAAGCAGTTGTAGGCTTGTTTAATGCAATATTAGAAGTGTTACTATCATCATCATTAATCATTCCATTTGCGGTAATGGTAGATTCTCCATTAACGAATTCTACTTCAAGATTTGACACGATATTTGAAAGCACTAGGGTATAGGATTCCTGTGACTCTGTCACGGTGTCATCTGTAATTGGCACATCAATATCAAACGATTTATTTGTAGACGTAAAAGTTATTGTTCCGGAAGTAGTTGAATAATCTCCTGGATTAAGAGCAGTCCCATCAGCTGTGGTGTAGTCTATTGTTACATTTTCACTGATATTACCTGAAAGTGTCACATTGAAAGTTGCAAAACCATTTAGGGTGTTTTCATCTGTAATTACTTCAGTATTTGTAAAGGAGATAATACCGGAATCTTTTAATTCCCCGTAAGCTTCAAATTCAACAATATGTACACCAACATTTGCAGAATTAAAATTCATATTCACTCTTAAATAACGAGCACTAGTATTTGTAATATTAAAGGTATTACCTTGATTAGATGCAGGTGTTGTATTGTCGTTAAAATCTACAATTTCAGTCCAATTAATGCCATCTAATGACGCTTCGATGTCATATTGATAAAATCTTGTACCATCATAATAATTAGTGACTATAATTTCGCCAATGTCATAAATATCAAGTAAATCAACTTGCCACCATTGTTCATAAGGATGAGCTCCCCACCAACTACTTAAAGAAAAATCATCATCGACTGCTAGTGAGCTAACACGATCGTCTTCATAACTTGAGGCAGTTGTAGGTTTGTTTAATGCAATATTAGAAGTGTTACTATCATCATCATTAATGATTCCGTTTGCTGTAATACTTGAAACGCCATTAACGAACCCTACTAATTCAAGATTAGATAGGATATTTGAAAGCACAACGGTATAGGCTTCTTGCGTTTCTATCGTGGCATCATTGGTAATTGGTACATCGATATCGAACGATTTATTTGTTGGCGTAAAAGTGATGGTTCCTGATGTAGTTGAATAATCCCCAGGGCTAAGGGCGGTTCCCCCAACTGTGGTGTAATCAACAGTTACCTTTTCACTGATATCACCGGTCAGTGTTACGCTGAACCTTGCAAAGCCTACTGGGATGTTCTCATCCACGATGACTTCAGTATTTGTAAAGGCGATAGTACTGGTTCCGAGAGTCCTAAAATATTGTTTTCCAATCCAAACATTATGACTATTGTTCCAAGTGCTGTTATGAAAATTATCCGACAATCCAGAAGTTGTTACCCCCCATGTGCCAGCACTTACTAAGTAATTATCGTTAAACACATTTTGTGCTCTTGTACCAGAATCATAATCAACATATAAGTTGAGGGTTATATTTCCTATGTCATCAGCAACATCCTGCATTATTTTGGAAGAATACACATGATCTGAATGGTCATCTGGATTAATAGTATCATCATCATCTGCCAAATTGAATACCACACTATTTAAATTAGACGATTCTAATTCTATTATAGATTTAAGAGTGTATTCTAAATCTGATAATGAATTATATGTAGTGCTATTATCTACCGCCGAAATATTTGATACAGTTCCATTATACAATTTTTGTAAACTCTTGAAATTATGTAAAGCGAAACCCGATCCATCTGGGTTCCCGTCAGGCAATCTCAAGAAGTAAGCCACTATGTTTCTATAGGTGTATTTAAGAATTGAATGTCCATTTATTGTAACTGTAGTTTCGTTCATATTAGTACCTAAACCAGCTCCTGATGTAAAAGTATTAGACATAAATCTAAGAGCTCTTAAGCTTCCTTGTTCTCGCGCTAAAAAATAATTATTATTTCCAGTACCACTTCCAGCATCTCCTGCAGTTGTATGTATAAAAACGACTTTTTCATTAGTATTTTTAACACTCTGATAAGCATTAGGATTCATGAATAATTGCCAATCGTCAGGGTGTGGGGATAAATAAAAACTTGTATCATTCTGTGCCAAAAGGTTGAAAGAGTAAGAAAAAAACAGTAATCCGACTATAATATTTAATGCTTTTTTCATTTTAATAAGTTTTAGGATTAACAGCTCTTATATCAATTTGAATATATAATGTCGTATTAAGAAATTGAATTATTTTTTGATTAACTGAAATTAAAATTCTAAGCATAGCCTTTGTTACGGTAAAAATTTTTAATAAAAAGTAAGCAAAAAAGAAACGATTTATATGCGACATTATATGTTTAATTTAGTATTACAGACTCAATTAATATCCACTTCTACAATATAGGGTTGAGAGATGGTTTGATTATCGACAATAATTGATGTCTTTCCAATTGTTGCATGGCTTTAAGTGTCACCATATCATTAATATCCCCTTGCAAATAGTTGGGTTTTAACCATATTTTCTCTTTTCATTAAATAATCATCCCGTGGATTTTACGTTTTAGAAAAAAAAACAACCAATAAAATGACTGTAAATTTCGACATAGTATTTAAAAATAATTTAGGCTATATTTTTAATTGATAAATATTTTAATAAAAATCACGAATTTTTATAAGCGATACAATGATATATATCAGTGCATCTTATACTATGACTTCATTCTTCTCTAGCTAGTCAGAATAAGTGTTTATTTATAGGTTCTCTTAATGCCATTGCCATTTCATTGATTTCTGTTTTTTTGGGAACCTCAGAATATACGCCCGAAACGGTACATTTATTTTCTGATGAAACCTCGGTGTCTTTAGATGTTGTATTTGCTTTATTTTTCCCAGCTCTTACTGGTTTTACTGCCGGTAATGCCATGAGCGAAGATTTGAAAAACTCGAAAAAATCAATTCCTTTAGGAACGTTATCAGCTATTGGTGTAGGCTTGGTCATTTATTTAGGACTTGCTGTTTTTATTGCATTAAATGTTAACTCTGAAGGCTTAAAAACAGATTATAATTTTCTTATGAAAATGGCGCTATTTACGCTGGCAGTTGTCGCAGGTATTTGGGGAGCTATTTTATCTTCCGCTTTAGGAGGTATTCTAAGAAGCTCTAGGATTTTGAAAGTTATTTCTATAAATAAGGTAATTATAGATTGATTTCCAAAGTGTTAATAAAAAACATCTCAGATTATAATGTTTGGTATAATTGCTTGTGAAATGGGGTAAACTTTAATCTAAAAAACGTTATTTAATATATTTAAAAGACTATTATTAATAATGTTAACATCAAACCTTTCCTCAGCATAAATCCTACTATTTATGCCCATTTCCTTAATTTTTTCTTTATTTACTAGAAAATATTCCATAACACTAACTAATTCATTTAAATCCTGAGGTTTTATTAAAAAACCATTTTTTCCATTAATAACAGTTTCTTTACAGCCAGGAGTGTTTGTTGTTATTACTGGCATTCCAACAGATAAAGCTTCTAAGATAGATCTTGGAACACCTTCTCTATAATAAGTTGGAAGTACAAAAATATCCCTTTTAAATAAATGCTCAGAAACGTTACTTTGCGAACCGTGAAAAACTATTGTTCCTTTTTCGTGAAGGTTGTATAGTATTTCTGATTTAATAGACGAAGGTGAGTTTCCTGATGCACCGATTACATGGAATTCTGCTTTTGGATATTTTTCTTTCAACTTTTTAGCTGCTTCAATATAAAGATGAACACCTTTTTCTTTTATCAATCTAGTAACAATAACAAAGCTAATAACATCGGAGGTATTCTCATTTACTCTCGTTTTAAACCATTCTAGATTAACACCAGAGCCACTTACAAATCCTACTTTTTGATTTTTAGAGATTATTTTCCTATCAAGGAATAATTGATGATCATCTGAATTTTGAAAAACAATTGTTTTGTTTTTTCTAATAGATATTTTATACAAAAACTCGTTTAGTCTTTGCAGCATTCTGGCCTTAAAAGTCAACCCTGAAAAGGCAAACCCTAAACCAGTTATCAAAGAAATAACAGGTATTTTATTAATATTAGCCGCAATAGAACCATAGATTACTGGTTTAACCGTATAAGGGAATACTAAATCTATTTTATTATTGGCCATTATTTTCTTTAATTCCAAAATGGTTTTAAAGTCCTTGAAAGGATTTAATCCAGTTCTCTGTAAATTAAATTTTACAGGAATAGCTCCTAGATTTTGAACTTTTTTGTGATTTTCTGTTGTAAATCCTGGTGCGGCGGCATAAACGTCATAACCATTTTTTACGAGATTTTTAATAAAGTCACCTCTAAAGTTTATTAGTGAATTTGCTAATGAAGATAAAACCAAAATTCTTTTTTTATTATTCATGCTCTATAGTTTTTGGATTATGGTTTTATTTTAAATAGATATTGCTATACCATTTTTGGAAACAATAAAAAGACCAAACTCTAAACGTATTATCGCGTTTACTGTTTAAATGATTCTGTACTAAAGGAATTATTTTATCTAAGTTAAAGATACCTTGGCTTGATAAAAATTTAGGATCAATATATGATTCTAATTCTTTCTTTAAACTAGATTTTAACCAGTTACCTGTTGGAGAACCAAAGCCCATTTTTCCTTTTTCAAGAAAGTTTTTGGGGAATTGATCTTTAAAAGCTTCTTTTAAAATATGTTTTTTGTTCCAACCTTTCATCAAAAAGCTTTCAGGTAATGTATTAGTATAATCCCATAATTTTTTATTCAAAAATGGCGCTCTACATTCCAAAGAATTTTGCATGCTTGTTCTATCAACTTTTGCAAGCATGCCGCCTTCTAAACTTAATATTTTATCTACATGTCTAAATTCAGTAAGGGATTCAGCCTTATCACTATATAACGTATCTTGGTATTCACCGAATAAATCATTTATATAATGGGAGGTATTTAGAATTTCAGCCAATTCTAATTCGGTATTTGCCAATGAAATAATATCCCAATATTGATTACCATCATAATTTACAGCTTTCAACATCTTTCTTATTTTAAAGCGTTTACCTCTATTATCATTTTTAGTGGCTAATAAATACTTTGAAGAGTTTAAAAGTACATTATGTATCGGTTTAGGAACAATATTGGTGTATTTCGTGTTCATTTTACCAACATAATACTTATTGTAACCTCCAAAAACCTCATCGCCACCATCACCAGTTAATGCAACTTTTACGTAGTCTCTTGTTTTTTTAGAAACGAAATAAGTGGGTAGGGCTGCAGTATCAGAAAATGGTTCGTCAAAGTTCAATAAAATTTCATGAATATTATCTTTTAAATCATCTTCACCAATTTTAAATTCGTGGTGATTACTACCAATCATTTTGGCAACAAGTTGAGATTTATCTGTTTCATCAGATTTAGCTTCTTTAAAACCTATTGAAAATGTTTCTATTTTTTTATTTGCTGATTGAGCAAGACAGAGTGATACTATTGAAGAGTCAACACCACCAGATAAGAATGTTCCTAAAGGAACATCAGATATAGACCTGCTATTAACACTTTCGTAAACTAAATCTTTAACATGCTTTTTTGCATCTTCAAAACTCACCTTATCTTCTTTAGGGAGGGTTTCTGGGCAGATTTTATTAATCTTGTGTGCATTGGTTATTAAATCATACTCTATATAATGATTAGCTTCTAGCTTAAAAATGTTATCATATATTGAATAAGGTGCAGGAATATAAGTTAGCCTCAAAAAAAGATTTACACCCTTTTTTGATAGTTCGGGCTTAAAATCTAATACATCTACTATTGATTTTAATTCTGAAGCCCAAATAAACTGTTTGTTTGTATCAGTATAATAAAGCGGTTTTTCTCCAAAAAAATCTCTAGCTATAAATACCTTATTTTTATGTTGATCAAAGATGCTGAAACCATACATACCATCTAACCATTTAAATGACTCAATACCATGTTTTTGATATAGTTTTAAAATAACTTCAGTATCACTGTTTGTTTTAAAAGTAGTTCCCGATTCTTCTAATTTTAGTTTAAGGGCTCTATAATTATATATTTCCCCGTTAAAAACAATAACTATTTTTTTATCATCAGAGTATATAGGTTGTTTTCCTGTTGATAAATCTATAATAGATAACCTTCTCATAGCCATTCCTAATGAAAAACTATCTTGTTTGGTAGTTATAAAACCATCTTCATCAGGACCTCTATGAATAATTAAATTATTCATTTTAGTCAATGCGGCAGTAATTTCATGTTCGCTACAACTTGTTTTATTTATTATTCCGTTAATTCCGCACATGGGTTTGCTTTTTATTTTGAATAATCAGTTAAACTAATTACATCTATATATTCTTTTAATATTTTATTTTTTCTAAAATCTTCGGCACGTTTTAAAACACTAGTTTTACAGCTATCAAGATAAGTCTTGTTAGAAAGAAAATAGTTAATTCCTTTTGCCATTAATTTAGCATTCTTAATAGGTACTAAGATTCCGTAATCTGTTTTCATTAAATCATTTTCAACAGTTTCCAATTCCATGATTTCACTTGGACCAGATTGACAATTTGTAGTTAAAATAGGTAAGCCGCAAGACATGGCCTCAAGCAATACGTTAGGGAACCCTTCATGATTTGAACCAAAAATGAATAAGTCAGCTTTTTTTAGATACTTATATGGGTTAGGGTCAAACCCTGCTAAAATAACTTGTTCTTCAAGCTTTAGTTCTTTGATTTGAGATTCTAATTCTTTTTTCATATTTCCAACTCCAAATATATATAATCTTAATATCGGGTTGTTTAATTCGCTCATTGCATTTAAAAGCATACTATGGTTTTTACCAATATCCAAACGACCAAGTGTTACTAAATTAAATTTTTTGTTATCAAAAAAATTATCTAATCCTTCAATTTTATCTATTTTGTCTAGATCAATAGGATTATTAACCACTTTTATTTTATCAGTAGGTACACTAAAATTTTCTATCAAATCATTAGCGTTTCCATGAGAATTTGATATTACAACATCAGACTTTTTGTATAGTAAACGAATCATTCTTTTATTGAAAGAAGATTGAAAACTTGGATAACTATATTGAAGGCTAGGAAATGCACGTTCATTAGTTATTACCTTATAATTATATCTTGTTAGTTTACTTGAAATTATATTTATAAAAGAAGGTCTAGTTAAAAAACTTAAACTATGAGTGATTTTTAATTGCTTCAAAAGTTTAGAATATTTGTATGCTAAAAAAGGAATTTTTAATGTCTTTATAATACCATTTTCATTAGGACTAGATTTTTCAATATGATGTATTTCGATTTCACTAGGTATTTCATATTTGATTGTTGGGTTCATCAAAAAAAGATGCACCTCTATTTTATTATCAAAACAATAGGCTAGCAGGTGAGAAACAGCTCTTTCTGCTCCACCACCAGATAATGAATAAATTAAAATACCTAAAGCCTTTACTTTATTTGTATTATTTAATTGAAAATCCTTGTCCATTATTTTTTAGCCATTGCCTTAAGATTATTAACTGCCAAATAAGTCCAGTACGATTCCAACTTCCATCCATATGTTGGTTAATCATTTTTATGACTTCTTTTGGTTTTATTCCTGGAATCTCACTTAAGTTTTCAAAGTTTAATTCAGTTAAAACATAATCCTTTAAATCTGCTTTAAACCATTCTTTAAAGGGCATTGTAAAACCAGCTTTTGGTCTGTCAAATATTTCTTTAGGAACATGTTTATACAAAACATCTTTAAGAATTCTTTTTTGATTTTTATTCTGAAATTTGAAATCTGTTGGTAGCGATCTTGCAAATTCAACAATTCTATAATCCAGTAAAGGAGCTCTTGCTTCAAGAGAATAAGCCATAGTCGCTCTATCTACCTTGGTGTTGATATCCCAGTTTAAATACGTTTTAATATCAAAGTCGGAAACCCTCTCAAATACATTTTTATTTTCATGATACAAGTATTTAAGTTCTTCAAAATGTAATTTATTAGTTTGTTCAAACTCAAACCAATTAGACTCTGGACTATATAAAGTGCTTAAATAAGCATCATTTACACTTTTATTATGAATCACACCGCCTATTACTTTTAATTTGTAATGAGGCATAATATTTAAAGTTTTAGCTGCTAAAAGTCTAAGTGGTTTTGGCATTTTATAAATGTTATTCATATGCCTCACCCAATTATATCTATGATAACCAATAAAGCTCTCATCTCCAGCATCTCCAGAGAGCGCTACAGTTACGTGCTTTTTTGTGTATTTTGCCAACAACATTGAAGGAATCGCGGAAGAGTCATTAAAGGGCTCATCATAATAATGATGAAAATCATCAATTAGTTCAATACCTTCTTTGTAATTACATTCAATAATGTGATGATCAGTATTTAAATGGTCGGCAACTTGCTTTGCATAAATACTTTCATCAAATCCTTTTTCATTAAATTTTACAGAAAATGTTTTTATTTTTTCATTAGTACTTTTTGTAGCTAAGGCAGCTATTAATGAAGAGTCTACGCCGCCAGAAAGAAAAACACCTACAGGCACATCAGCAAACAATCTCATTTTTACTGCGTCTTTTGCAATTTTCTCAAGTTCTAGTGTAGCTTCATCATAGGTTCCTGTGAATTTATATTTACCTAAATAATCGATATCCCAATATTCTTCGTTTTTGAATTTGCCAGTGTTTAAATCATATGTAAAATAATGCCCAGCCTGTAATTTTTTTATTTCGTTAAAAATTGAATTGGGATCTGGAATGGTACCCCAAGATAAATACTCACGTATTGCATTGGTTGAAATGGTCAACCTTTTTTCATTAAAGAGTTGAATTGATGAAATTTGACTAGAAAACTCAAACTCTTTTCCATTTAAATAATAATAGAAAGGTTTTTGTCCTAACCTATCTCTAGCACCAAAAAATTGTTGTTTTCTAATATCATAAATAACAAATGCAAACATACCATTTAGATGGTCTAAGCACTTTTTACCAAACTCTAAATATGCAGCGCAAATAACTTCGGTATCACTTGTGGTATTAAAAACATACCCTTTTTGTGATAACCTTTTTCTTAATTCTTGAAAGTTATATATTTCACCATTAAAAACAATGTTTATTTTATCAAGATAATTAAAGGGTTGATTTGATCTTGGGTCTAAATCTATAATTGATAGTCTATTATGCCCAAAAGTAATAGTTGCATCATTATAATTGTATGACTTCCAATCCATTTTATCAGGACCTCGAAATGCAGTTCTTTCTAGTTTAGACTTTATTTGATTATCTGAATATGTTATAGTTGTACCGTAAATTCCACACATACTGTATAATTTCTATTCTTAATTTAATTATGAGCTGCTTGATTCTTTTTTTGGTAGTATGATTTTCCGCCCTAATATTTCATCATATTTTTCGGGAATTATTGGTCTATTTCCTCCATCATGATGAAAGGTCAATTCTCCAAAATATAATTTCCCATCTAAATCATACCAATCTACTCTTACATAGCAAAAATCTTCAGATAACTTTTCAGATAAGGTAATCATTTCTTCTAGTGTTTTTGGTTTTTCAACTTCTTCATCAGATGGTTCAGTTGTTTTTCCCTTGTCTTTCAAGGAAGTCCATTTGTAAGGCTCTCTTTCCCATTTTGGGTTGTACCAATTTCTATAATGATTATCAGAATCTCTGTCAATATCAACTTGAATCATATTAACTTTACCATTAAAGCAATGTATTTTATAATCAAATGGTATATTTCCCTTTTTGTTCAAAAGTAATTTTTCAACAATAATACAAGGTTCAATATTTTTATATTGCCATTCTTTAGAACCATAATAATAGTTATGCTTCATTCTTTTTTTAAGACCTTTTCTAACTTTTTTCCAATCGATTTTAGATTTATCACGAACAATTATTCCACCGCCACTATCATGATTCGTTTTTACTATGAAAGGATAGTCTGGTAAATTATCAGGCACAATATCTTTTTCGTTTTTAGTCTTAAGATATAGAGGAATTATATATTTATCAGTTATTTTTGTCTTTATATACTCTCTAACTGCATATTTATCAGCGCATGTTGTGTGCAGAGGCGTTCTATCGTATAATTTAAGCCATACAATTTTTTCATTTAATGTTTTTGGATTGCTTAAATTGATTTTTCTGCCAAAACTGTTTTCAAATTCATCTGTTAGATATTTTTTTTCTGGTTTTATGCGAAATAAATAAAATCTATTTAAATCAATAAGTTTAGTAATTAAGTAGTTACCTATTATTGTTTTTTTGTATATGTATTTCAATATTTTTTTCATTAAATAAAATAAATTTGAGTGGTAATTAATTAAGTTAGACAAGAATCAAATAACTCTTCATATTTTTTTAAAATAGTTTTAGAATTATACTTTTCAAAAACAGAATTGTGTATAATTTGAGGATCCCATGCTTTGGATATAGCTTTAAGAATTTTATTTTTAAAACCTTTTTCAGAATTTACAATAAATCCATTGACGTCATCTTGAATAATTTCATTAATACCACCAGGTGCATCAAAAACAACTGCAGGTGTTCCAACCGCACATGATTCTATTAGAGCGTTAGGGAATCCTTCCACAAACGATCCTTGAAGAAATACATCACTCTCAGACAAATATTTGGCTACATTATTGGTAAATGGAATATGTATTATCTTATCTTCTATATTAAGTTCTGCTATTTTGCTAAAAATATTTTCTTTTTGCGACCCTCTTCCAATTATGATATATTGAAAATCAATATCTTTTATTTCACTTAAAACTTTCAATATTCTTAAATGGCCTTTTCTTCTTTCTAGACTCCCAACAGTAATAAATTTATATGTTCTATTTGGGCTTTGATTAGATGTGCTTTTTTTAACATTGAATGATTTAGTAATTGGATTATTAATAACTACAAGGTTGTGATTTTTTAAATTAGGATGATTTAAAGCATCACTATACATGTCTTGTGATTGACAAATAATATAATCCAAACCTTTGTAACCATATTTATTTATGAATGAAGGATAGTATCTGTTATTTTCTTCAGGGTGGTCTTTTAAAACGCTTCCTATATTTACCTCTCTACCTATAAATTTGCATTTTGGGAATAATATAGAAATATATCCCATATAGGCATTTAAATTTGAAAGCGCGCTAACTACAATTTTAGGTTTTAAGCGTTTGAATAAGAATACGCAATCAACTATGCTAGTTACCACACGAGGTTTATTAAGGTACTTTACTTCTATGTTATTGACCTCAAAAGCATTATCCTTTTTAAAACCTATAACAACTAAGGTTACATTATATTTTTGATTATTAATATTTTGCGCAATATAAGACATGACGCGCTCTGCTCCACCAGCAGCCAACGATGGTAAAATAAAAATAACATTTGTTTTCTTATTAGTCATAATTTCTATTGTAACGCTTGTTCGCTTTTCCTTTCATTACCATGATCCAATAATTTTAGATATAAAAAAATTGAGATAAATATAGTAGAATATTTTTCGAAATAGGTATGACCTACAAGAAAAGATGTTGCTAAAACAATTGCTAGAAAAATATAATAAAAGTTATACCGATAGTATTGGATACTTTTGATTAAAAGAAAAAGAACAATCCACATAAAAAACACAAAAGCAATGATACCAGCTTCTCCTAGTACTAATAAATATAGATTATGAACACCTGCTGCTAATCCAAAATATCCTCCTTGTAATTTGCGGTAACCATTTCCAAAAAAGGGTTTCCTTAATATAATGTCTGTATAGGTAGCCCAAGTATCTTGTCGATTGTCGTCATTAAATGTTTCTGTTTTAACTTCCTCATCATCACTAAAAACACTTTGCCAAGCCTCAAATCTTGCTGTGTTAAGTTTAATTGCCCCTGAAAACAAAACAAAAGAAAGTACTATGACACCTAAAATAGGAGCTAATAAATTTCTTCTATTCATCACAGCGGCAACTATATTAGTGAGTATCCATATTAAAAGAAAATATCGTGACATAGTTAATATACCTGCGAATGAAAATACAAGTTGGCCAATTAATTTTAACTTGACGCTTTTTATTCCATAACTTAAACTAAAACCAATAAGGCTAGTAATAGCTGCGTAATTTGGATTTAAGTAGAAGCCACTAAATCGTCCATAAGTATCACCGAAAGTAGCATCTATATTTGGAAATATTGTAGCATGTAAAACTATACTTAAAGCACCAAAAATGGTAACGATAAATATTTCTTCTATTTTAGAATCCTTTGCGACTTCAGTGCAACAGACAACAACAATGATGAATTTTATAAAAAACACAAGGTAATCTTCTACAAATCCGTATGTTGGCAAAAACTGGATACCAGAAATAGTGTAATATGTAATACCCAAAAAAATAAATGGCAATAACGGTTTTCTGTAATTATCGACGAAAAACACGAAATAAATCAGTAATAGAAGGATTGTTATATAACTAGTAAGTGCACCTAACCCTATACTTATATAGAAAAGCGCAAATGTAGGAAAACCCCACATTATTAGAATTAAAATCAATATTCTTAATATTTTCTTCAAATTAATTGATTTTGCTTTTTAAGTTTTAAAGTATATCTATATAATATGATGGCTCTAACAATAAATACAGTAGTAGTACAAAGAGCAATACCAAAAACACCATAGTATTTCATAAAAATAATATCTAACACTAAATTTAAAACAACTGCAATTAATGATACTTTTGCCATGAAATTATTTTCGTTTATACTAGTTAAAAAATTAACTATAACCATACCACATACAGTAAATGGTGCATAAACTAAAAAAATAATTTGTATCAGAGAAACAATCTCAGTGTTTTTATTAGTGAATTCTCCTCGTTCAAATAAAAATTCTATCAACCATGGTGATATTAAAATGACACATATTGCAGCTAAAGAAGTAACTATAAATAAACGCTTTAAAGAAAAAATTAGTTTTTCAAATGCCATTTTTTTATCCTCTATAACTAATTTTGAAAAATGAGGAAGTAAAACTTTACCCATAGAAATTATTAATATAGAAGTTAAAAAAGCAGGTATTTTTAATCCGTAATTTAATGAGGCAATTGAACCAATAGCTAGTTTTGCAGCAAAATATTGATCGGTAACTGGTATAAGCCCCGTTAAAAATCCAGATGAAACTTTGGCAGGGATTTGCTTCAGCATTATTTTTATGTCTGGACTTTTAAAATTAGGTTTTGATAATTTAATAATTTTCTTATTATAAGAAATTATTAGTATAAGAAGAAACTCTATTAGAGTGCCTACTAATAAACTAACAGCTAGAATTTTTTGCCCCAATTGTTCTTTAAAAAAAATAATACAAACTAAAAAACTTATTGGAGTAACTATTCCTACGAATGTTGGGGTTTTAAATTCGCCACTAATATGCAAGAGCCCTGATAATAATGAATTTAACCCCCAAATAAATATACAAGGAACAATATAATAGAATTGTATTCTTATTAAGCTATAGTATATTTTTGAATGACCACTAAAAAATGTTTCAATAAAAGTATCAGTAAATAATATGGCTACTATAGTGAAAAGGATTGAAATCACTATAGTAATTAAAAATCCTGTTGTTTGAAATGCTCTTAAATTGTTATCTGATTTTGATGCTTTAACATAATTTGGGATAAAAACACTTCCAAAAGCACCTATAAAAACATTGCTTATAAAACCAGGTATAAGCATAGCAATGAAAAAGGTGTCCAGTAATTCAGATAAACCAAATGCTGAGGCAACAACAGTTTCTTTATAGAAAGCTATTATCTTAACCAGTACAGTTAAAGTTCCAACTAAAAGAATGTTTCTTAGTACAGTACTTTTTGAATAGGTTAGTACAAGTTTTTTTAAATCAAAAAATTTCATTTTTGGGGCTTATTTTTCTCAATTTAATAATTTTTCAAATAAATGAATCCACTCTAAAGTTGTAGGTTCTGCTTCTAATGGTTTAACACTTAAAATCGCGTTATCACTAAATTTTTCTCTTAACTTTTCATCATTTATTAGTTTTGACAAACGCATTTCTAGTTGTTTTTGATCATTAATAGGGATTAAATATCCACTATGACCGTCTGTTATTAATTCCGAAGGACCAGTAGGACAATCGGTAGAAATACATGGAAGCCCAAAATGCATAGCTTCTATTAATGCATTTGGAGAGCCTTCAAAAATAGATGTGAATGCAAAAATTTTTGATTTATTATAAAAATGAGCAATGTCTTTTGTTTGATCCAATAAATTTACTTTATCATTTAATTTTAATGATTTTATTAGTTCTTCATATTCTTTTTGTTTTTCTCCTTGCCCAATTATTATTAATTTCCAATTATCATTATCTATGTTCGCAAAAGCCTTTATTAAGATATCTTGAGCTTTCTGGTTCGTTAAACGACCTATGTTTAAAATGATATTATCTTTTTTAAATTGGATGTCTCGGGCTTCAGATAGTTCAGGTGCGATAGGGTTTTTTAATATGATTATTTTATCATAATTAATGATTGATTTAAATTGCTCTCTAATTTCGCTAGTTTGTACTACCAGAAAGTTTGCTTTTCTGTATAACAATTTCCTCAATATTTCCCATTGAATCTGAATGTCTGACTTTTCAGGAAAGATGCGTTCACTAATTATACAAGGAATATTAATTTTACGAGAAGCCAAAATGGCTAAAATGTTAACACTAGTGATAAAACCAATAACTAAATCTATTTTATTGTTTTTTAAGTAACTAGATATTGCTTTGTAAAATGAATAATTGGTTTTTAATGCTTGAAATATGTTGTTACTTGGCAAGAATTTTTCTCTACAATAAAACAACCTAATGCTACTGTTAAGCTTGTAGAAGGGTTCGCATTTTGTTAAAATTATAATGTGAACTTCATATTTTTCTATAAGTTGATTAGAAAGTGTAGTTACAACACGTTCAGCTCCTCCTGCAGTTAAAGCCCCTATAACAAAAGAAATTTTCTTTTTATTCATAATTATATTTGGTAGTATTCTTTTTATGAAATCACCTTGGATTAAATGGTAAAACTATGACTATATTTTCTTATAAAGAATTCTAAATTCAATAATCTTTTGTAAAGATGTAAAAAGTGCCAGGGATACTCTTATTTTTTCGTTAACCTATAAATATATTCGGTTTAAAGACTTGTAATTTCAATATATAAAGTAAAGATAGAATCACAATATAATTAAAGTTATAAAACTCCTATTTCTTATTTTATCAAATATGTTACTTATGTTGTACAGATGCCTCTATTATACTAAAATAATAACAAGGTTTAAAAAGGATATTTTTATATATTGCGGCCTGTAAGCCAAATATAATCGGTTTTATTAGTTATTAATTAAATCTAAAAATTCTCAGTTCATATGCTGTTTAATTCAATTGATTTTGCGATTTTTTTACCTATAGTTTTTACCCTTTATTGGTTTGTAGTACAAAAGAATTTAAAATTACAAAACCTTTTAATAATTGTAGCTAGCTATTTATTTTATGGCTGGTGGGATTATAGATTTTTGTCTCTAATTGTATTTAGTAGCTTACTAGATTATTCCATAGGCTTGGGGTTGAGTAAATATGAAGACAAAACAAAGCGTAAAGTTTTATTGCTTTTAAGTCTGTTTGTTAATCTAGGTTTTTTAGGTTTTTTTAAATATTATAATTTTTTCCTTGATAATTTCATTGATGCATTTAGTTTGTTTGGTAGTAATATAAGTATTCAAGGGCTTAATATAATTTTACCTGTAGGAATTAGTTTTTATACTTTTCAAACACTTAGTTATACTATTGATGTTTATAGGGAAAAGTTGAAACCAACAGAAGATATTTTATCGTTTCTCGCTTTTGTTAGTTTCTTTCCTCAGCTTGTAGCTGGTCCAATTGAGAGAGCTTCAAATTTACTTCCACAATTTTATAAAAAAAGAAGATTTGTTTATTCTAATGCTGTAGATGGCATGCGACAAATTCTTTGGGGCCTATTTAAAAAAGTAGTGGTAGCAGATAACTGTGCAACTTTTGCAAATCAAATATTTGATAATTATTCTGAACATTCTGCTAGTACTTTAGTATTTGGAGTTTTGTTTTTTACTTTTCAAATTTATGGTGATTTTTCTGGTTATTCTGATATTGCTATTGGTACGTCTCGATTGTTTGGGTTTAATTTGATGAGAAATTTTGCTTTTCCCTATTTTTCTAGAGATATAGCTGAATTTTGGAGACGTTGGCATATATCATTATCTACTTGGTTTAGAGATTATCTATATATACCTCTTGGTGGAAGCAAAGGCGGATTGGTGAAAAAGATTAGAAACGTATTTGTAATATTTCTTGTTAGCGGGTTTTGGCATGGTGCAAATTGGACTTTTATTGTTTGGGGCTTTTTAAATGCATTATACTTTATTCCTATAATGTTAATGAAAAAAAACAGGGTAAATACTAATGATGTAGCAGAAGGACGTTTATTTCCAACTTTTGTTGAGTTTAGACAAATCATTTTTACATTTTTGCTTACGATGGTAGCTTGGGTCTTTTTTAGAGCTCCAACCGTTACTGACGCTTTACTTTATTTAAAGGGGCTTTTCAGTAAGTCAATTTTAACTGTTCCCGATAATTTAATTAATTGGCTTATAACATTAGCATTTATTTTTACATTGGTTTTTGTTGAGTGGTTGCAAAGAGGTAAAGAACATGCCCTAGAATTACACGATATTAAGATTTCAAGCCCCCTTCGTTGGAGCTTTTATATCCTTATATTTTTTACCATATTTTGGTATGGAGGTTCACAACAGGATTTTATTTATTTCCAATTCTAATATTTATAAATGTCATGAGAATTTTCATTAGTAATTGTTTTAAGTATTTAGGGATATTTTTCTTAATATGTCTGGGTTCTCTTCTTTTTAATTCTATATTGATTAACTATTATGGATATAAAATAGTAAAAGATAAAAACGTTTTAATACTTGGAGATTCACATACTGAATATGCGATTGATGACAATATTTATAATAATAGTATAAATTTATCACATAGTGCCGATTCTTATTTTTATTCTTACTTGAAAATTAGAAAGTTAAAAAAAGAAAACCCACAAATTGACACGTTGCTTTTGGCATTATCTAATCATAATTTGTTAATTGAATATGAAGATAAATGGCTTTTTAACACAAGTAATATTAAAAGTAAGTTAAGGGTTTATGCCGATTTGATGAATTTTTCAGATTTTCTATTTTTATTAAAAGCAAACCCATCAGCTGTTATTCAAGGCATTATCGAATCCCCAAAATATTCAATAAAACTACTCATCAAAGGATCATTGACGGAACGGGATTTAGGGAGTTTTCAACCTTCCGAAAGGAATAGTTTAAAAAAAGACCTTGAACAACGTAAAAAAAACAAGAAGATTAGGGCTCTTGAATATTCGCTAATTGAGATTAACTATTTATTTAAAATAATTGATTTTTCAATTAAAAACAATATTGAGCTTATTTTTATTAGTACCCCAATACACCCTGAATATAAAAAAAGTAAGGAAAAAGAAATTCAATTATTAAATAACTTCTATAGTTCAAACTTATCACAATTTAATTTTTTTGATTATTCTGAGTTTGATTTAGCAGATGATTATTTTCAAGACTTAGATCATTTAAATACTATTGGAGCCAAATTATTCACTACTCATTTAATGAAAGAAATTAAGAAAAACCATTAAATTCAACCCATAAATGAACCAAATTTTAGTACTTCATTTACACTGCTCACTTTGACAGACCTATCACACTAGTAGTGAGGTTCTCTTTCAATATATACAGTAACTAATTGAAGAAAGAAAAGTCATGAACTCTGACAAGTTTTTATTTAATCTTATAGAACCAACCTATAGTAGATTTACCAATAGCAGCAATATCCTTAAACACTTTGTTTTGCTTTTTTCATTTTTTTGTTGCACCCATGTATTGGTGTTGAATCTATAAAAGATATGATAGTACATAACCCTAAACAACAGGTCTTCATATATATAGTTAATGGCAGTAAATTAGACTGTATTAATTAAACAAAACGATTGTATGAAACTGTATTTAGAAACTCTTGTTTGAGTTGGCCTTGGACATAATGAATATAGAAATATTTAAAGGTTCTTATGCCACTTAGATGGAATAAAACAGTAGTGGTCACTATTTCACTATAGGACATCTTGAATTTACGGTTTCTTGTCTTTTTTAATGTAGAGAGTTTTCGTTTTACTAATTCAGGTTCAAAAACAGGACAAAAATCATCAAAAGAACAAAATATTTGTTTAATTTTATCTTTAGAAATCATCAGCAGAATGTTTTTAATATTAAATTTCAATACTTTAACATACTAAACATTCTGCTTTTTTTATGCTGAAAAGCCTCTTTTCTTAAGTCAAACTCAGACTGTAAGACAGTCGCTTATTGAACTAATGAAAATTAAAGAAAGAAACCTCCAATCCCAGCATCCATAAAACACATAACTAGAAATTAATAAGAGTATGTTTTGAAATTTTAAACTATCATAAGATTTATAATAAATAATAGTGAAGAATATTAGAAACTCAAATGAATTGAAAAGCATACTTTATTTTTCTTATATAAATGATTATCTTACAATCTACCAGAAACATTTTCTTTAATAATCCCCTTAACATCGTATAATAAACCATTGTCGGCAAGTAAATCATTAAAGTTCATATCAAGAAATTCTTTATGAGCTACTCCAAGAATTATAGTGTCAAAAGTATCTTTAGGTATAAGATTTGTAGCTTCTAAATTATATTCATATTTAACCTCTTCTGAATTCACCCATGGATCATAAATAGTGATATCAAGTCCGTATGCTTTTAAATGTTGTATAACATCAACTATTTTAGTATTTCTTATATCCGGACAGTTTTCTTTAAAAGTAATACCAAGCATTAAGATTTTTGCCCCATTAACTTTAATATCATTTTTTAGCATCATTTTAACCACTTCACTGGCTACATACTGTCCCATGCTATCATTAACACGTCTACCAGCCAGTATAATTTCAGGATGGTAGCCCACTTCTTGGGCTTTTTGAGCTAAATAATAGGGGTCCACTCCAATACAGTGCCCGCCAACTAATCCTGGTTTAAATGGTAAAAAGTTCCATTTCGTGCCAGCGGCTTCTAATACAGCATGTGTGTCAATATCCATTAAATTGAATATTTTTGCCAATTCATTAACAAACGCAATATTGATGTCTCTTTGTGAGTTCTCAATAACTTTAGCCGCTTCTGCTACTTTAATTGTAGGTGCAAGGTGCGTGCCGGCAGTAATAACGCTAGCATATAAATCGTTTACTTTTAATCCAATCTCTGGTGTAGAACCCGCTGTTACTTTTAAAATTTTATCAACAGTATGTTCTTTATCACCGGGATTAATACGTTCTGGTGAATATCCAGCAAAAAAGTCTTCATTAAATGTAAGTCCACTTATTTTTTCTAAAATAGGGACACACTCATCTTCAGTTGCACCAGGATATACCGTTGATTCATAAATGACGATATCTCCTTTCTTAAGGACTTTTCCAACAGTTTCACTAGATTTATATAAAGGTGTTAAATCTGGTCTATTATTTTTGTCGATAGGTGTAGGAACCGTCACTACATAATAGTTGCAATCTTTGATATCATCACTATTAGAGGAACAAAATAAACCATTACTAGAATCAGCACTATCTTTAAGTACTGCTTTTAAAACGTCATTTTCAATTTCTAAAGTAACATCTTTTCCTTGTTGTAATTCAGAGATTCGCTTTTCATTAATATCAAAGCCAACCACTGAATATTTTGTAGCGAATAAGCGGGCTAGGGGCAAACCCACATACCCCAATCCTATTATAGCTATTTTTTCTTTTTTCATAATATGTTATTGACCAATTGAAGAATATTCGAAGCCTATTTTTTCCATTTCAGATTTATTAAGTATGTTTCTACCATCAAATATAAATGCAGGTTTTTTCATTTCGGTATATATCCTTTTCCAATCATACGTTTTAAATTCATCCCATTCTGTCATAATAGCTACCGCATGGGCATCTTTTAAAGCGTCATAAGGTGATTCAGTAGCGTGCATTAGCTTACTGTTTTCATCTTCAGCCCTAGTGTTTAAATAGTTTAAATCTGATTGCATTTTTTCATTAGAAACTTTAGGGTCGTAAACAGCAATGTTAGCTTGTTCGTTTAATAAATGATCGGCAACATATATAGCTGCGGATTCTCTAGTATCATTGGTGTCTTTTTTGAACGCCCAACCTAAGAAACCTATTTTTTTTCCTGAAACTGTATTATAAAGTGTACTTATTAAGTTATCTGCAAAACGCCTTTTTTGATGATCATTTAATATGATAACTTGTTCCCAATAATCAGCAACGGCCTGTAAATTATAGCTTCTAGCTATATAAACCAGATTCAATATGTCTTTTTGAAAGCATGACCCGCCAAAACCGACTGATGATTTAAGGAATTTAGAACCAATTCTCGAATCCATACCAATGGCTTTTGCAACTTCGTTAACGTTAGCTTCTGTTTTTTCGCATAACTCTGAAATAGCATTTATTGAAGAGATACGTTGCGCTAAAAATGCATTAGCGGTTAGTTTAGATAATTCTGAAGACCAAACATTAGTTCTTAAAATTTGTGCTTGAGACACCCAACTTCCATATATACTAGCTAAACTTTCAATAGCGTCTTCTGATTCTCCACCAATTAAAACGCGATCAGGATTTAATAAATCTTGAATAGCGGTGCCTTCAGCTAAAAATTCAGGGTTTGATAAAATTTCAAAATTCACATCACTTCCAGTATTGTCTAAAATGCTTTTAATGGCTTGAGCTGTTCTTACTGGCAACGTTGATTTTTCAACCACAATTTTGTCTGTCTTGGCTACTTCTGCTATATTTCTAGCACAAAGCTCAACATATTTTAAATCTGCAGCCATACCTTTCCCTTTACCATAAGTTTTGGTAGGGGTGTTAACAGATATGAAAATCATTTCAGATTCATCAATAGCTTTGTCAATTTCAGTAGAAAAAAACAAGTTTTTACCTCTAGTTTCTTCTACTATATCTGCTAAACCTGGCTCATAAATAGGCAATTTAGATACATCTGAATCATTCCAAGCATCAATTCTAGCTTGATTTATATCCACAATAGTGACTTTAATATTTGGGTTTTTCTTTGCGATAACTGCCATGGTTGGACCACCAACGTAACCGGCTCCTATACAACAAATTTTTGTTACTTTCATTTTTCTTGATTATAAATGTTTCCAATACCAATTAACAGCTTCTTTTATGCCGTCATTAATATTGTATTTAGGATTATAGTTTAATAATTTTTTTGCTTTGTCCACAGAAGCCAGTGAATGAGGGATATCACCAACCCTGTTTTCGCGATGTTTTATTTCGATGTTTTTAATAGCATCATCAAATTGAGAAAGATGCTCTTTTAATAATGTTGTCAGCTCTAATAACGTCGTTCTGTCTCCATAAGCCACATTATAAACGGTGTTTAAAGCAGCTTTATTATCTGTTGTTATGGCAAGTAGATTCATTTGAACCACATTATCTATATATGTAAAATCTCTAGAATAACTTCCATCTCCATTGATCATAGGGGATTCATGATTAATAAATTGCTTTACAAAAAGTGGAATTACAGCAGCGTAAGCACCATCTGGGTCTTGCCGTCGTCCAAAAACATTAAAATAGCGAAGTCCAATAGTATCTAATCCATATGCCTTTTGAAAAATATCTGCATAAAGCTCATTTACGTATTTTGTAATGGCGTAAGGGGATAAAGGTTTGCCTATAACATCTTCAACTTTAGGTAGAGCTTCATGATCCCCATAAGTTGATGAACTAGCAGCATAAATAAAACGTGTTACTCTAGCATCACGAGCTGCGACAAGCATATTTAAAAAGCCAGACACATTAACAGCATTAGTTGTAATAGGGTCGTTTATAGATCTTGGTACAGAGCCTAAAGCGGCTTCATGTAATATATAACCAACCTCTTCACAGGCCTTGTGACAGTCTTCAAGGTTTCTTATATCGCCTTCAATGAGCTTAAAATTTTTATTACTTAAAAAAGGTTCAATATTTTCGCGTTTACCAGTAGAGAAGTTATCTAAGCAAACTGTTTTAATATTATTTGAAAGAAGCGTTTCGCATAGGTTAGAGCCTATAAAGCCAGCTCCACCAGTAACTAGTACAGTCTTATTTTGTAGATTTTTTAGCATTAAATTTGGGTTTATTGTCAATATCTACCGCAAATATGTGAAAAATTATTTATATATGTACGATTATTATACTAAGTTAACGTTTTCCACGATTAAAATCATAGTGTTAATTATTAAATGAGTTTAATCGGTAAAAAGCAGGTATACAACTTGTAATTAGCTATTTATAATATGTTTTATACCAATCAACAAACGCTTTTACACCATGACTTATAGAGGTGTTTGGTTTGTAATCATAATCATGTATTAAATCGTCTACATTTGCCCAGGTGCGTTCAACGTCACCAGGTTGTATAGGCAGCATATTCTTTTCAGCCTCGGTTTCAAGGTTTATTTCGATCTCTTTTATAAAATCTAATAATTTCACAGAGTTATTATTACCTATATTATATACTTTGTATAAATCGTTTTGTTCTATTCTTTCTTTATTAGGGTGTTCCAGAATTCTAACTACACCTCCAACAATATCATCTATGTAAGTAAAATCACGTTCCATTTTTCCGTAATTGAATACTTTTATAGGTTTATTATTAACTATGGCATCAGTAAATAAAAACATAGCCATATCCGGTCTTCCCCAAGGGCCATAAACAGTAAAAAAACGAAGTCCTGTAGTTGGAATTTTGAATAGATGACTGTAGGTATGCGCCATTAATTCGTTACTCTTCTTTGTGGCTGCGTATAAACTAATTGGATGATCTACATTATCATCAGTAGAAAATGGTATTTTTTTATTTAATCCGTAAACACTAGAGCTACTGGCATATACTAAATGTTTGATGCTAAAATTTCTACAGCATTCTAATATATTTAAAAAACCTACTAAATTTGAATCTACATAAGATTCTGGGTTTTCTAGGCTATATCGAACACCAGCTTGGGCAGCTAGATTGCAAACCACATCGAAATTTTCACCTTTAAAAAGTTTTGGGAGCGCTTCCCGATCTTCTAAATTTAGTCTAATAAATGAAAAGGTTACCTCCTTTTTGCTTTTAGATATATTATTAAAGATGGAAGCGTTATCTCTATCTATGCCTAATTCGTTCAATCTGGCATATTTTAGATTTATGTCGTAATAATCGTTTATATTATCTAAGCCAACTACAGTGTGCCCTTTGTTTATTAAAACTTTTGATGTGTAAAAACCAATAAATCCAGCGGCTCCGGTTACAAGTATTTTCATTTTGTTTTTAGATTTGAGGGGTTATTTTTTTGTTTATTACAAATATGTGAAAAAGAAATTAATGTTAAAGTAATTTGAGATGAATAGTATAAAATACTCGTTAAAACCTTAATTAAATTTTTGTAGTTTTTTTCAATTGAACTTACATTGTATTTTTTGGAGTTAACATCCGCTTTTAGTGAAGATGATCTAATATCTCATTTTGGGAATATTTTGCTATATAAAAGCTTGATATATCTAAAAATCTTTATTACAAGTTATTAACAAGCACTATAAAATATCCGATTAACTACTTATTTTTGCGATAAAATCAACTTTTTTTATAAATAATATAGTCCGTATTACTAAAATCGCCGTATATGAATCAAATGTAAATATCTATAATATCGACGAAATACATATTTGAAGTATTAGCCTACAATAAATTACATTTTTTCGATGAAATACAGATAAAAACGTTTTAAAGTATATATATTTGACAATCCCCCTAATCTAATTAATTACCATGAAGCACCTATTTGTAAACACAAAACTATTGACCTTTATTTTATTTTTTTTACTATTATTACCATCATGCAATAATGAAGAATTATTCGTGATAGAAGAATCTACCATAATTGCAGAAGAGCCTGAAGAAGAAATTCCGAATACTGAAGATGAAGTTATTCCAATAGATACAGTAGATGATACTGTAATTACAATGCAACATCTACCAGTAGATATTGAAGCCTATCTTAATGATATAAATTTACCTGAAAGCATTATATTATCTAACACCAATCCATCTAATGGGGTCTTAACTATTAATAATAATGATACACCAGATAATTTTTTAGACGATACTGTAGTATACACACCAAATGCTGGTTTTTCTGGAAATGATTCATTTGATTATACCGTATGTGATGCCACTAATTCTGAGAATTGTGATACAGCCACGGTTTCTATAACGATTGATTCCATTGAAGAAAATATTGCTACTGAATTAAAAGCTTTTCCTTCTGCTTTTGGTGCTGGTGCTTATGTTACTGGCGGACGTGGCGGTCAAGTTATACATGTTACTAACTTAAGCGATAATGGTCCAGGTAGTTTAAGAGAAGCCATTGAAACTAAAGGTTCAAGAATTATTGTTTTTGATGTTTCTGGTGAAATTAATTTGCAAAGTAGAATTATACTCGGCAGTGGTTATGGAGATGTAACGATTGCTGGGCAAACAGCACCCGATGGAGGTATCACAATTACAGGCGGTAGACTTTGGTGGAATAGAGGTTCAGATAATATTATTGTCAGAAACATCAGGTTTAGAAATGGTAAAGATAGTGACAATGGAGATTGTATAACTATTGAAGCAGCATCAAATGTTATAGTTGACCATTGTTCTTTTGCGTGGGCAAAAGATGAAGCTCTTGATATAAGTGGAAATGGAGATGATGGAAATATAACAATTCAAAATTGTTTGTTCTTTGAGAATAAGACAGCAATGATTGTAGGTACAAATGATTCCGCGCCTTATGGAAGTGTTTCAATTCTTAGGAATGCAAGTTCAAACACGAGTCACAGATTCCCTAAAGGAGCGGGTGATATGGAATTAGATGTTATAAATAATCTTATTCACAATTGGCGTTACAGAACACTACGATTAGATGGTTTTGATTTCACTTTAAATCATATTGGCAATTATTATCAAAGTGGCAGCAATACTTTGGCTAGTGCACTTAACTATGATAGCTCTACAGGTAAATTAGTTACTGGTATTTATATGATTGCAACAAATACAACAATGTCTCCAAATATTTATAGTCGTTTTAATCATATAGACCGAAATTTAATAGATTTATATAATAATGAATATTCAACTAATCCTGATGGCAGTTATGATATGTCAGCATATTCTGAAACAAATGATATTTCCGCATGGCATAGCTTTGGTTCGACAAACACAAACCCTGTAAAATCAGAATGGTTTACAAGTATACAACAAACCTTACAAGGTTTAGCTCCAAATATACTGGCAGCTTCTAGCTTAAAAACTGAAATTTTACCAACTGTAGGTGCGTGTCAAACATTGAATGCTGATGGTACGCTTAATTTTTGGCGTGATTCTATTGATATACAGGCAGTAGACGAAATACAAAATGATAATAGTAGGCCATTATATTTACAATCAGATTCGAAATTTGGTGCAAACCCAACTTACACTAGTGTAACTAGACCAGAAGGTTATGATACCGATGCTGATGGAATGGCTGATATTTGGGAAAGGGCTAAGTTTGGCGACCTATCAAAAGATGGTAAAGGAGATACTGATGGTGATGGATATAATGATTTAGAAGAGTTTTTGAATTCTGTTGATAATTAAATAAATGTTTTTAAATAGTGAATTCGGGTTTAGGTATTTTTATCTAAACCCGAATTCTTTATACCACTTACTCAAAACATAAACTTTCCAAATATTTTCTGTATGATCATGTTTTTCTGTCATGTGCTCATTCAAGATAGTTTTAAACTTAACAATATTTAAGTTTGGAACCTTGTTTAAAAAATCATCATTAAGGGAAGAAATAAATTCTTCTTTTAATTCATGTCGCATCCAGTTACCAATAGGCGGAGCAAACCCCATTTTTGGTTGATTAAAAATTTCTTCAGGAATATATTCTTTAAGGATCTCTCTTAATATTTTCTTTTGTCTCCCACTTTCATAACGAAACGACATAGGTAGTGATCTAGCAAACTCTATAACTCTGTAATCCATAAATGGGCTTCTAACTTCAACGGAATAAGCCATACTCGCACGGTCTACTTTAGCATTACTATCATTTTCTAACCATAGTTTAATATTCAAATCGGCTGCTTTTTGCAAAAAATTTGAAGACCATTTTTTATAGCCTTGATAATGCTTCATATAATCTTGTTTCTTCTCTTTCAATAAAAAACCTTTTCTTGAAAATATATTTTCTATGAAATCATTTCTAGTTCTTGTTCTTAAGGCATTTTTGACTCTATATGTGTTTTGACCTATCATTCTTAAAAGAAAGGAACTTGATAAAACCTTTCTGATGGGGTAGGGAATATCTATAATAAACTTATTTTTAATTAGCGAATCAAAATGATCATAACCCATAAAACTTTCATCGCCACCATCTCCTGAAAGTGCTACTGTAACATGTTCTTTTGTTACTGAATTTAATAACAAAGAGGGGAGAGCAGAACTGTCAGCAAAAGGTTCGTCATATACTTCTACAAGCTTTGGAATTAATTTTAAAATATCTTCAGAGCTACAAATTGTTGTTTTGTGCTTTGAACCCATTATTCTCGCAAATTGTTCAGCTATCTTACTTTCATCATACTCTGGGTCGTCAAACCCTATAGAAAAAGTATTTATAGGGGTATCTGATATCTTTGCAGCGATACTAGATACTAATGCAGAATCAATACCTCCCGACAAAAAAGAACCAATAGGAACATCTGATTGAAGTCTAATTTTTACGGCATCTATTAATAAATCATGAAGTTCTTTTTTTGCATCTTCATAAGTAATGTTTCTGGTTTTTACATAATCTAAATTCCAAAATTCTTTAATTTTATATTCTTTAGAATTTAAATCTATTTTCATGAAATTTCCTGGTGGAAGCTTATGAACATTCTCGGCAATGGTATATGGGCTAGGAATAAATTTACAATCTAAAAACATAGAAATTGCATCTTCATTAATTTTTTTATCTTTAAGTAAAGGTCTTATTTGACTGCAAATTTCGAATTGGCCATTTTCCCAATAATAATAAAATGGTTTTACACCTAACCTATCTCTTGCAGAGAAAATTTCATTACTTGCTGTATCATAAATACAAAAGGCAAACATGCCATTTATCCTTTGCAATACATCTTCTCCCCATTCTTTATATCCAATCAAAAGAACTTCAGTGTCACTTTCAGTTTTAAATAGATATCCTTTAGCTAATAATTCAGCCCTAATATCTTTATAATTGTATATTTCACCATTAAACACGATATGAATATTTTCATGAATCATAGGTTGATGAGACCGGGCATCTAAATCTAAAATAGAGAGTCTAAGATGTCCAAGCGTTAGATTGTTTACTTTTTCTATACCTGTATAATCTGGGCCTCTAAAAGAAATAGATTCTAATTTTTCTTTTACAAGACTTTCTTCGTATGGAATGTTAGTTAGGTATATACCGCACATGCTTTTTTTTGTAAAGCACGTATATATTTTTTATAAAAGCAATATTAAAATCAGAAAATCTATAAAAAGAATAAAAGATTAGTTATGATGCAGAAGTTGGTTTATTCTAAAACTATTCCTTTTAATTATTCTTCATTTAAGCTTATTAAATAAAGTATGCAAATTCAAAGTACTTGGTTGGTTTTACGATTAATGGTTTATAGTGTTAGATATCGACAATCTACTATTTTATTCTGTTCTAAAAAAACATAAATGCACTTAACCGATTTTAATAACTCTTTTAGCGAAATAACCTAATTCTACTCTTTTTGCATTAAAACAATTACTAAATTTACATTATTAAACAGAATTGAATTGATTAATAGCATGATTAATTTAATTGTATTAAAAGGTAAATTAAACATATTTCAAAGCTCTCAAATACAACCGATTCATAAAGTTAGGTTATATTTTAAATATTTTTAAAACGTTTAATACAAATTAATTGAAGTTATTAATATAATAATTGATTTTGTTACATATGCAAGAGGGAATATCCAATAAATTATTTTATGTTTTAATAAAGCATAGTTTTTTAGCTATGGGTGTAAACTTATGCGTTAATTTTAAATTGTAGTTTTTTAATCCAAATGTTGACTAAAACAAAAATATATCTTTCATCGCCACATATGGGAGGCTCGGAACAAAAATTTGTTGTTGAAGCCTTTACAACTAATTGGATAGCGCCTTTAGGACCTAATGTTGATGGTTTTGAGAATGATTTGAAAAGCTATTTAGGAGGTGAAAAACATGTGGCTGTACTAAGTTCGGGAACTGCTGCTATTCATTTGGCTTTGCAGTTGCTTGATGTGTCGAAGGGAGACGAAGTTTTATGCCAAAGTTTTACATTTTCAGCTTCGGCTAATCCAATCATATATCAAGGCGCAACACCTATATTCATTGATAGTGAATCTGATACTTGGAATATGTCTCCAGAATTATTGGAAATAGCTATAAAAGATAGAATTGAAAAATATAAAAAACCTAAAGCTATTATTGCGGTTCATTTGTATGGCATGCCATATAAGGCGAATGAAATTAATGCTATAGCTGAAAAGTATGGCATACCGGTTATTGAAGATAGTGCTGAGGCCTTAGGAAGTAGATATTTCAATAAAGAATGTGGTGCCCTTTCAGATATGGGAATACTTTCATTTAATGGCAATAAAATAATTACAACTTCTGGTGGTGGCGCCTTAATTGTTAAAAGTAAAGAACTAAAAGAAAAGGCTGTTTTTTTATCGACCCAAGCTAGAGATAATGCACCACATTATGAACATTCATCCATTGGGTTTAACTACAGAATGAGTAATGTATTAGCTGGAATTGGTAGAGGGCAAATGGAAGTGATTGACGATAGAGTGGAAGCTAGAAGACAAAATTTTGAATTTTACAAACAGCATTTATCTCAATATAAAGAAATTACTTTTTTAGAAGAACCCGAAAATTTCTTCTCAAATAGATGGATTACTTGTATTGAGACTGAATCATTCGAACTTAGAGAAAAAATAAGATTAGAATTATTAAAAGACGACATAGAATCAAGACCACTTTGGAAACCCATGCACATGCAACCCGTTTTTAAAGAGTATTTGCATTTTACTAATGGAACATCAGAGAAGCTTTTCGATAAAGGTCTTTGTTTACCAAGTGGATCTAACTTAAGTCAAGATGACTTATTTAGAATTCTTAATAATATTATAAACACCCTCAAATTATGATAAATAACTACTTTGCCTATTATTCACAAAAATATGCCTCTAAATGGGTTGTTTTTGCTGTTGATTTATGTTTAATCTTGGCTACATTCTTTCTAGCTTATTTTATAAGATTTAACTTTACCCTTAATTTTGATTTAAGTCAATTTTTCTTAGAACTTCCATTTGTTTTGGTTGTATCCGCACTAAGTTTTTTAGTAGTTGGCTCTTTTAAAAGCGTGATAAGACATACTGGGTTTACTGATGTTGTAAACGTTTTTAAATCTATAGTTTTAATGTCTGTAACCAGTGCTTTTGTTATTTTGTTAAATGGACTTACAGGTGTAGTACCAGGATTTACAATACCGATTTCAATAATAGTTATGCATGCTTTGTTAAGTTTTGTTGCATTATCAGGAAGTCGATTATTTTTCAAATTGAGCTATAATTATTTGAATAGTCAATTTAATCCATCAAAAAACATTTTAATTTATGGAGCTAGTGATTCAGGTATTATAACTTATAACGCTTTGTTAAATTCCTCTAAAAATATGTTTAATATTGTCAATTTTATTGATGATGATGTAAAAAAGCAAGGGAAATTAATAAACGGAATCAAAATTATATTATCACAAGACATTGATAAAAATTACATTGAAATTAATAATGTTGATGAAATAATTGTTGCATCCCAGACAGTCAAGCCAAGTCGGTTGGTTAATTTAATAGACAGTTTGATTGATTTAGATGTTAAAATCACAAAAGTGCCACCAATTGAACAATGGATTAATGGCGAATTAAATGCTAAACAAATTAAAAAAGTACAAATCGAAGACTTGTTAGGACGACCACCAATTGAAATTGATAATCCTAATTTATTAAATGAATTTAGAGGCGAAGTTGTATTGGTTACTGGAGCTGCTGGATCTATAGGGAGTGAGTTGGTGAAACAACTTTCAAACTTTGATGTTAAACATTTGATTTTAGTAGATCAAGCAGAGTCTGCGCTTTATGACGTGCAACAAGATTTAAAGCGAGACGGGAAGCACAATTATGCAGCTATTGTTGCTGATATTAGGGACGGACTTAGAATTGACTCTATTTTTCAAACATACAAACCTACTATAGTGTTTCATGCTGCAGCATATAAGCATGTGCCATTGATGGAAAAATCGCCTTATGAAGCTATAAAAATAAACGTAAACGGAACAAAATTATTAGCAGATACAGCCTCGCGTTATAATGTTAAAAAATTCGTTTTTGTTTCCACAGATAAAGCTGTTAATCCAACTAGCGTTATGGGAGCTACAAAACGAATGGCAGAAATCTACATTAGTTGTCTTCAAAAAGAGAGTAAAACTAAATTTATTACGACACGTTTTGGGAATGTTCTAGGCTCCAATGGATCAGTCATTCCTTTATTTAAAAAACAAATCGAAGCTGGCAGTGATTTGACTTTGACACATAAAGATATTACTAGATTCTTTATGACTATTCCTGAGGCTTCTCAGTTAGTTCTTGAGGCAGGAACTATGGGGAAAGGTGGTGAGATATTCATTTTTGATATGGGAGAATCTGTAAAAATTTATGATTTAGCTAAGAATATGATTAAGCTTTCAGGTTTAAGATACCCCGAAGACATTGATATTAAAATTACTGGATTAAGACCAGGGGAGAAATTATATGAGGAATTATTAGCTAATGGTGAAAACACCTTATCTACTTATCATAAAAAAATATTAATAAGTAAAACCAGAGAATTAGAATATGCCAGAATAAAGGCTGAAATTGAAGAACTTTGTATAACAAATCGTTTTCAAAACAATAATATTGTAATGAAAATGAAGAGTTTAATACCTGAGTATAAGTCTAATAATTCAGAATACGAGAAATTCGATACTAGAGTCAAGATTTACAAAAAAGCAAAAGGTATTATAGAAAATAATTCTAAAGTTTTTAAATCAGTTCAATAGGTTTTATCTGAAAATCTCGTAATTTACTCCCCAAATCCTTATATAATGATATTTAATTATATTAAAACGAAGCTTACATTACCTTGTATAGTTTTATTACTTTCATTGTCATCATGTGTTACTAAAAAAGAAGTTGTATACTTTCAGAATGCAAAAGATTTTGAAACTATTGTTGATACTGATACATTTGCTCCTAAATTCAAAGTCAATGATATCGTTAGTATATTCGTTTCAACTTTTGATATAGAAGCGGTAGCTCCTTTTAATTTGTATATTGGTGGTAATCAAAATTCAAACCCACAACTTATTGATTATTTAGTTGACATTGATGGTAATATAGACTACCCTGTCTTAGGTAAGGTTAAGCTACTTGGTTTAACTGTCGAAGAAGCAAAATTATTATTTAAAGAAAAACTCTCGGATTATTTAAAAGATCCTATAGTTAATATACGAATTCTAAATTTTAGAATTTCTATTATAGGAGAAGTCAATTCACCTGGCAGATATGATGTTTCAGGTGAAAGAATTACAATCCTTGAAGCATTAGCATTAGCTGGAGATTTAAACATTAAAGGGAAAAGAGAAAACATACTGGTTGTTAGAGATTTTAATGGAACAAAAACCTATACAAGAGTAGATTTAACTAATAAAGAGTTATTTAATTCTCCAGTATATTATTTAACTCAAAACGATATTGTTTATATTGAACCGAATAACTCGGCTAGAAGTAGCGCATCTGGCGATACTAGAATTGGAACAATTATTAGTATCTCATCTTTTTTAATAACTACAGCTTTAATATTCGTAACAAGAAATTAATTTTCTTTCTATAAATAATTTATAAGTTCTAACCTAAAGCTTAAATTAATGAATAATAATAATATAGATTTTAAAAAAGTTATAATAAGATATTTAAAACAATGGAAGTGGTTTGTTTTAAGTTGTATTCTATGTATTGGATTAGCTTTTTTCAAATTAAGATATACAGCGCCTGAGTACAATGCTTATGCGAAAATAATGTTAGTAGATGATGGAGGTGTGTCTAACCCAGCTGAAGAATTACTTAAAGATTTAGGCAAAATCCCTAACACCGATAGTAAAAAAGTTGAAGACGAAATAGAAGTATTGAAATCACGAAAGTTGATGAAAGGCGTTGTTAAGAAATTAGATTTAAATAAAAAAATTTTTGCTAAAGGACGAATTCATAATACTGAGTATTTCCCACTCAAAAAAGCGCCAATTACAATTAATTTCCTAGTATCTGATACTTTGGTTGATGAGTCTAAATTAAGTTTTAGTCTTTATATAATTTCAGAAACTACTTTCAATTTTATTCGTTTAACTGAAGAGGAGGAAGAGATTACAAAGAAGGGGTCTTTTGGAAAAAATATTGATACCCCAATAGGTGATATTTTAATAACTCCAAATACCAATAACATATCTAGCTATATTGGTCAAACTATTTACGTTCAAATTAGACCAGTTGATAAAGTAGCTGAAATTTACAGAAATGCTGTTAAAATTAAACAAGCTGGTGAATTTTCTAAAGTATTAAATTTATCCCTAAATGATAACGTAATTGCTAAAGCAAAAGGCGTATTAGATATGCTAGTTGAAGAATATAACAGGACATCTATAGAAGAAAAGAGTGCTAAATCTAATAATACAGCAGAATTTATTAATAAGAGAATAGATTTGATAGCGTCTGATTTAGGTAAAGTTGATGATGAGATAGAGCAATTTAAAACGGGTAATAAGCTTACTGACATTACTTCAGAAGCCAATTTATATTTAAAAACAAATGCTCAAACTGAACAAGATTTAGCCATTGCACGTACTGAATATAATAAAATAAATTTTATGAAGAATCAACTAGATGATGATTCTTTCGGAAGAGTACCTGCTAATATAGGTTTAACAAATGGTTCTGTTAATTCAATTGCAAACAAATACAATGAATTATTAGATAATCGAAATAGACTTTTAAAAAGTTCGAATGAAAAAAACCCAATAATTGTTAATTTAGATCAACAATTACTTGCATTAAAAAACAGTCTTCGTGAGGGATTGGATAATTCAGCAGAATCTGCTAGTCTTCAAATTAGAAGTCTAGAAAATCAATCAGCTAAAATTAGTTCTAAAATATATGCTGTACCCGGACAAGTGAGAAAGTCTAGAGATATTCAGCGTGAGCAAGGCATAAAAGAATCATTATATCTATATCTTTTACAAAAAAGAGAAGAAGCTACTATTTCTTTAATATCTACATCTCCAAATGCAAAAATAGTAGATGAGGCAAATTCGACCAACATAGCAGTATCACCCAATCAAACTATAACTTACTTTACTTCAATAATTATTGGGTGTTGCATACCTTTTGCCTTTTTTTATTTTAAAGACCTGTTGGATACTAAAATTCACAATAAAGAAGATTTAGAAAATGTAATTAAAAATATTACTGTTTTAGGAGAAGTACCGAGATTGTCAGGAAATGACAAACATTTAATTGAGCGAAATGATAGATCAATTTTATCAGAATCTTTCAGAATTATTAGAACAAACTTTGATTATATTAGACGTAGTAGAGACGTTGAAAACTATAATAACGTCGTTTTCGTGACGTCAACCATAAACGGTGAGGGTAAATCTTTTGTCAGTCTAAATGTAGCGCTTACTATAGCCAATACAGGTAAAAAAGTTTTGTTAGTTGGTGCAGATATCAGAAACCCTCAAATTTATTCAGCATTTAAAAAGAAAAATGATAAAGCACTTTTAAAAATTGGATTTACTGAATATTTGGCTGATAAATCTGTTAAAATTTCAGAAACTATCAATGACTATGAAATAAATGATATCAGCCTAGATATTTTGCTTTCAGGTAAAGTACCACCTAATCCTGCAGAACTGTTGATGGGTGATAGGGTAAAAGATTTATTTGACAAAGTTTCAGAAGATTATGACTATGTTATCGTTGATACGGCACCTGCGATGCTTGTTACTGATACATTATTAATTAGTCAATTTTCAGGACATACGCTTTTTGTAACAAGAGCAGATCGTACAGAAAAGAAAATACTAAATTTTGCAAAAGAGTTACATGCAGAAAACAAACTGAATAATATGATGCTTATTGTTAACGATGTTAAACAATCGAACTTTGGTTATGGTGCTAAGTATGGTTATTATGGTAAGCAAAAAAAGAAAGGGTTATTTAGCAGAATTATAAAATCATAATCCAAATAAATTCATAATACTAAAAAAAGCTTCGTAAGAAGCTTTTTTTAGTATTATGTTGTGTTGAATCATTAATTATTGTAAAAATCAAAAGCATCTATAATGATTTTTTCATCAACAATGCAATCAATTTCCGGGTTTCCAATCGATTCCAAAAGCACAAAATTAATATTTCCATGATTATTTTTCTTATCGTATTTAAGTAAATTAATTATAGTGGCATATTCACTTTTATCTATAGTTACTTTACCATAATAACTCATAAATAGTTTCTTTATATCTTTTGTAGTTTGCTCAGGGAAACCAGTTAATTCAGTAGAAATATAGCAAGCCAAAATCATTCCAACAATAATAGCTTCACCGTGTAACAATGTCGTTTTATTTTCATTACTTAAAAAATAAGATTCAATGGCGTGTCCTAGCGTATGCCCAAAATTTAAAGTTTTTCGTAGCCCATTTTCAAAAGGATCTTCTTCGACTACATTTCTTTTTATAATAACAGATTCATGTATTAGCTCATCTAAATCGTCAAGATTCAGTTTTGATAAATTTTGAAATTTATTCCAATAACCTTCTCCTGTAATCAGGCCATGTTTAAGCATTTCTGCTAATCCAGAGCGCATTTGGTTTGTATCTAGCGTATCTAAAAATTGTGTGTCAATAAGTACTAAATTGGGATTGCTAATAACACCAATTTGGTTTTTTAAATGACCTAAATCAACACCGGTTTTTCCACCTACAGATGCATCGACCATTGAAAGTAGGGTAGTAGGTACGTTAATGTAAGCAATGCCACGCTTAAAGGTACAGGCCACAAAACCGCCTAAATCGGTTATAACGCCACCGCCAATGTTTATCATCAAACTTTTTCGGTCTGCATCCAATTCAGAAAGCGTATTCCAAACCCCAACACAAGTATCTATGGTTTTGTTTATTTCGCCCGATTCAATTTCAATGATTTCAATAGCAACATGCGTTTCTAACTTTTCTAAGAAAAATGGCAAACAATGTTGGTGTGTATTTTCATCAACTAAAATAAAAATTTTAGAAAAATTATTTTCCTTAAGATGCTTGTTTAAAGAAGGATAACAGTTGTCATTGAAATGAATGACACTATCATTTGCCGTAATGGAATCCATAAATAATTGTTGTTTTTTAAGGCTGTGAAATTAAGGAGATTTTATATAAAATGGTAACTTAGCTATAATTATCTTTAATAAAACTTTTATTAAATGAATACAGATTTAATATTTGATAATACAGAAATTGCTTTTTCATTAAAAAGTGATTCCGAGCTAGAACGCGCCTATTTTTTATTTAAAATGATTTCTATTGAGCCATTGGTAAGAATTGGTACTGCAGCCACAAACTTTGCAATTAAAGCACATTTACCAATAGAAGGGCTTATTAGATCTACGGTTTTTGATCATTTTTGTGGAGGTGTTAATGAAGAAGATTGCCTAACTGTAATTGATAACATGTATAGTAAAGGGGTAAGCTCAGTTTTAGATTACTCAGTTGAAGGTAAAGAAAATGAAAAAGAATTCGATGCTGCCAGAGATAAAGTTCTAAAAATAATTGATTTTGCTAAAACCATTGATGCTATTCCAATTGCTGTTTTTAAGCCAAGTGGTTTTGGACGGTTTTATTTATACGAAAAAATAAGTAGTGGGAAAGCTTTAAGCAAAAATGAAGAAGAAGAATGGGCTAGAGTTTTAGATCGATTTGATATCGTGTGTAAAAAGGCTAAAGCTAATGATGTAGCGGTTTTAATTGATGCAGAAGAGAGTTGGATGCAAGATGCGACCGATGCACTTATAACCCATTTAATGGAAAAATATAATACTGAAAAACCAATTGTTTATAATACGTTACAAATGTATAGGCATGATAGGCTAGCATTTCTAGAAAAAGAGCATCAAAAGGCAAAAGCCGGTAATTATTTTCTTGGCTTTAAATTGGTTCGTGGCGCTTATTTGGAAAAGGAAAATGAAAGAGCACAGGAAAAAGGCTATGAGTCGCCTATTTGTGAAAGTAAATTTGCTACCGACCAAAATTTTAATAACGGTTTAAAATATATGATGGATAATTTAGATGGCATGTGGTTATTTGCCGGGACGCACAATGAGGATAGTTCTTATTTGTTAATGCAGCTCATGGAAGCAAAAGGTTTGAAAAACAACGATCCACGTGTTTGGTTTGGTCAATTATATGGTATGAGCGATCATATTAGCTTTAATTTGGCTAATAAAGGGTACAATGTAGCTAAATATGTTCCTTTTGGACCCGTTAAGGACGTGATGCCTTATTTGATAAGAAGAGCAGAAGAAAACACATCGGTTGCAGGACAAACGGGAAGGGAATTAGCACTAATAAAAAAGGAAAAAAAACGAAGGAAAATTTAGTTGGTGTCTACAAACCTGAGTTTAACGTAAGCCAAAAGATAATCTAATGTAAATCATTGACTTATGTTTCGATGTCAGGTTGAGCGCAGTCGAAGGGCTCAAGGTAACAACCATCTATTTTGTTGATTTTTATCCTAAAAATGGAGTTTTTTTATCGAATACAGGTTACAAGTGATTTTTTAAGATGGATTTAATTTCTGGATTTGACATAAATGGTGTAACGTTTAATAATTCAATAAAATCTATTTTTCTTAGTTCTGGATAGTTCTTTTGTTTTACAAGTAAAATATCTTGGTGTTCAGTTGGTGTTAAACTTTCATTAGAAGAAACAATATCTTCATGGAGTTTTTCGCCTGATCGTAACCCAATAAAATGGATTTTAACATGGTCTTTATCGTTTTGATAAAACGAAAGAAGTCTTTTAGCTAAATGAATTATTTTAATGGGCTCTCCCATATTAAAAGTAAAAACATGACTCTTGGGGTTGCTAAATGTCGCGATTTTTAAAATTAAATGGCAAGCTTTACGCTTGCAAATAAAATATCTAGAAATGGATTTATCTGTTATGGTTATTGATTGACCAGATTCTATTTGTTTTTTGAAAAGTGGGACTACAGAACCATTAGAACCTAGTATATTTCCAAATCGTGTTGTTAAAAATAAGGTGTCACTTTTTGTGTTTAAATAATTTAAGTGATTTTCAGCTATTCTTTTGGACATCCCCATAACACTTATAGGGTTTACCGCTTTATCAGTTGAAATAAAAATAAACTTTTTTGCGCCGTGTTCAATAGATAAATCGGCTAATAATTTAGTTCCTAAAATATTTAGTTTAACAGCTTCATATGCGTTTTGCTCCATTAAAGGGACATGTTTGTAAGCAGCTGTATGGAAAATTAATGTAGGTTTATAAGTTTTAAAAAGATATGTTATAGATTCTTCATCTGTAATATTTAGAATTTTAAAATCTACATGTTTAGTGTCTTCAAATTCCAATTCTTTTATGAGATGGTATAAGGGAGATTCTGCAACATCAACTAGTATAATTTTTTTAAAGTTACTATGTACCAATTGTTTTGAAAGTTCGCTTCCAATAGAACCAGCTGCTCCGGTAATTAAAATTGTTTCATCGGAATAATCAAAATTATGTGAGTAATCTTTTAATTTTCTTTTCGTCGAAAATATATCAGAATCAAGTAATAGTTGGTCTATATGATTGGAGGTTGATTTATTCATTTAGGGCTTCGGTAAAACGCATGTTTTAAAGGGCGAATTGCAATTACAAAGTATGAATAATTATGAATGACACCAAACAGGAATTTAAAATAGCGTAAACTACTGGTTATCACTTTAATAACAGTAATGCATATAAGTTTTAAATCAAAAAAGAAGTTTCTTCTTTTAATGTATGCTTTATTGAATTTCAATTTATCAGGAATAATTGTTTTTATGAAAAACGTATCAGGATCTTTTGCGGCTTTTAAAAGTTCAACCTCATTTCTGTACTTTAATGAAGCAAGTCCTGTAATACCAGGTCTTACTTGAAATATTCTCATATCATCTTCATTATAGAAGTTTACATAATATCTCAATTCTGGTCTAGGACCAACAAAACTCATATCGCCTTTTAAAATATTTATAAGTTGCGGGAACTCATCAATTTTATATCGCCTCAAAAAATAACCGATTTTTGTAATCCTTGAGTCATTATTACCTAAAGTAAGCAATCCTTTGGTGTCAGATTTGACACGCATGGTTCTAAACTTAAAAATATTGAAATCTTTATTGTTTTTGCCAACACGACCTTGAATAAAAAAAACAGGGCCTCTGGAGTCTAATTTTATTAGTATAGCTATTAAAAGTAGAACAGGGGAAAGGAGCAATAGCCCAATTATAGAAAAAACAACATCAAAACTGCGCTTAGCCATTGTTTTTTATTTTACCTCAAAATTTCTAATGGTGGCAATGCTATCGCAATTTTCAACAGTTAAAGCAATTTCTTTTTCATTTAAATCACCTTCAACTAAATATATACCACAAGGTTCTTGTCTTGTGTTACTTTTAGAGAAATTAATATCGCCTTTTTTTAAAATAGTATGTATTTCTGAAGAGTCGATGGTTTTATTAATTAAAAGTGAGCTAACATGATCACTGAAAATAATTTTTTTTGAATTGATGTTTTTTAAAACTCTGGCATCAGGACCATAACTGCAAGACGTTTTTTTACCGTTTAAAAAGAATGCCAAAATTACTAATCCGATAGAAAATCCACCAAGATAATAGCCAATACGTTGTATAAGTTTCATTTATTGTATTTAGAAAAAATCAGAATTTTCGATGATTAAAATATCAGTAAATTAATATCGGTGTAATTTAAATCGAACCATTCGCCAACAGGTTTACTTGTTAGAATTCCGTGGTAAAAATACAATCCATTTTTTAAACCTCTATCAAATCTCAAAGAATTTTCTATTCCTCCATCTTCGCCTATTTTTAATAAATAAGGTGTAAAAATATTGCTGAGTGAAACTGAGGCCGTACGAGGATATCTAGCAGGGATGTTTGGAACGCAATAATGTACCACACCGTGCTTAACAAACGTTGGTTGTTTATGTGTAGTAACTTCACTAGACTCAAAACAGCCTCCCATATCAATACTAACATCAATGATAATCGCACCATTTTTCATGGATTCTATCATAGTTTCTGAAACAACAATAGGTGATCTGTTCGTACCTCTTACAGCACCAATAACCACATCACAGCGTTTTAATGCTTTATTTAAATTTTTTGGTTGAAGTGTGGACGTAAAAAGCGGGCGACCAAGATGGGTTTGAATACGTCTTAATTTTGTAATTGAGTTATCAAATATTTTTATTCCAGCACCTAAACCTATAGCACTTCTTGCTGCAAATTCTCCAACAGTACCGGCGCCTAATATAACAATCTCAAGTGGAGGCACACCACTTATGTTTCCAAACATTAAACCATTACCGCCTTTGGTATCTGATAATAATTCTGCTGCAATTAAGACTGAAGCAGTACCGGCTATTTCACTTAGGGATTTTACAACTGGGTATGTTCCATCAAAATCACGGATAAATTCAAAAGCCAAAGCGGTGATACGTTTTGAAGCCAATGCTTCAAAATATTTTTTTGATTGCGTTTTTAATTGTAGTGCAGATATTAATATAGTTTGCGGATTTATAAGCTTTATTTGCTCTAAAGTAGGTGGCTCAACTTTAAGAATCATTGGGCAGGAATATACTTTAGCGGTATCTTTTGTTATTTCTGCCCCAGCTTCGCTATAATCTTTATCGCTATAATTAGCACTACTTCCTGCTCCAGCTTCAAGTAATACTCTGTGTCCGTTACTCACTATGGCATACACTGCATCAGGTGTTAAACAAACACGTTTTTCTTGGTAAGCCGTTTCTTTGGGTATGCCTATAAATAATTCTCCTTTTTTCTTAAATATTTCAAGAGTTTCTTCTAGTGGTAAAAGTTGTTGCTTTGTAAAAGGAGAAAGTGGTTTCGACATGCTTAGCTGAATTAATAAAAATCAAATTACAAATAAATTTTATAATGATAATAGAAACTTAATAATAATTATTTTGGCTTTAATTATATTTTATAAATTATGCTTCTTATCACACTTTTTTATGTAAGAAAAAGAATAATTTTAATTGTGGGTTTCCCTCAAAATAGTTTAAATTAAATATCATAAGTTTGCATTATAATTGGCTATATGTTTGCAAAAATAATTTCCTCTTGTATATTGTTATTTTCATTAATATGTTCTTCTCAAGAATTTAATGTTATAGGCAATGTAAATGATACGAATAGCCACCCCATAGCTTATGCTAACGCTGTGCTAATTGACACTAAAGATTCATCAATAATTAAAGGCACAACTACTAATGAATTTGGTGCTTTTAATATTGATAATGTAAAAGCAGGGGCATATATTTTTAAAGTTAGTTTTCTAGGTTTTAAAGCACATACTTCAGAAATAAAAGTTGATAGTGATACGAAGCTAGGCATTATTATACTAAAAGAAAATTTAGAAGCGCTGGACGGCGTTACCATAGTTGCAAAACGCCCTACGGTAAAGCGTATGGTGGACCGTTTGGTATTTAATGTTGAAAACTCCACACTATCAAACAATAATGTTTTAGACGTATTAAAACATACGCCTGGGGTTTTGGTTCATGATGGAACCATTACAATTAAACAATCTACACCAACAGTTTATATTAACGACAGACGCGTGCATTTGTCAATTAATGAAATTCAACAACTTTTAGAAGGTACTTCTGCGACCAATATAAAATCTGTTGAAGTTATTACCAGTCCGCCAGCAAAGTATGAGGCTGAAGGTGGAGCTGTGTTGAACATTATTACTTCAAAAAACATTATAGCTGGTTATAATGGAAGTGTTTTCGGAAACTTTAAACAAGGCTCGGAATTTCCTAAATATTCATTTGGTACGAGTCATTTTTTTAAGACTAAAAAACTGAATACTTATTTGAATTATAGTATTAGTCCTAGGAAAGATTACCAAAATAATGATGAATTTATCAATTTTATAGAAAACAATCAAATTATATCAAGTTGGGAAACAGAATATGAAAGGATAAGGAAATCCGAAAACCAAAACATTAACGCCAATATCGATTATGAAATAAATAAGAGTAATAGCCTTGGGTTTTCGACTAACATGATCATATCACCTAGAAGGGTTACAAAAACAGGAATTAATTCTTTTACTGAGATTTATAGTGCTACTAGTATTTTAGATTCTACATTTAATACTATAAATAAAGCAGTTGAAGAAACCTTTAATCTAGCTTTTACTTTAGATTATATCCATAAATTTAAAAAGGAGGGGGAGAAGGTTTCAAGTAATTTACACTATACAAATTATGATTTTTCAAATTTTCAAGATGTTAAAACTGGCTATTTTTTACCAAGTGCTAGTAGTCCATTTAGAAATAATCAGTTTCAAACATTTTCAAGTCAGACTATAGAATTATATACAGGTCAAGTTGATTACCAGTTACCAATTAATGAATCAGCTCATTTTGAGGCGGGAGCTAAACTGTCTAAGATTAACTCCGAAAGTGTTTTAAATCAGTATATTTTTGAAAAGGCCTTAAGACAAGAGGATTTAGATGCTTCTGATACTTTTTTATATGATGAAACCAATTATGCTACTTATGTAAGTTTTTCAAAAGATTGGGAATCTTGGAGAATTAAATCTGGGCTTAGAGTAGAGTTCACTGATATTAAAGGAAATTCGTTATCTACAAATCAAATTAATGAAACTGACTACATTAAATTTTTCCCTTCATTTCATGTTTTAAATAAATTAAATGAGAACAGTGAGATTTATTTTAATTATAACCGACGTATATATAGACCTCGTTATGCTGATTTGAATCCATATAAATACTTTTTAAATGATAATACCTATAAATCTGGGGATCCAAATCTAAAACCTCAAATTGATGATTCATTTACATTAGGCTATGTTTATAATGAAGATTATACATTTGAAATTTATTATAGGTATGAAAATGATCCTTCAATACAAATTGTATTCCAAGACAATGAAAATAATTTTATAAAATACTTAAATACAAATATCGATAGAAGCATATCCTATGGATTAGATTTGTCTTCTTACACTCAAATTCAAAACAGATGGAGTCTTTATGCTGAGTCTTCTATTTTCTATTATGAAAATCAATTTTACGCTTTAGAAAGTAGTAATGAATTATTTTCTACGGATAAATGGTCTGTCTTATTTCGATTTAGCAATAACATTACCTTTTTAAAAGATAAAAGTTTATTGGCCGATATATCATATTTATATATATCGCCATATGCGCAAGGACCATTAATTGTTGGTAAGCGGTCTAGTTTAGACATTAGTTTAAGTAAAACTTTATGGAACAATAAAGCTTCAGTAAGTATGGGGGTTATAGATGTTTTTAACACAAAAAACTTCTCAACTTCTACTAAATACCTAAATCAAGATATTTATAAGAAAAGAAGGTATGAAAATAGATTTTTCACTCTTGGATTTAACTATAAATTTGGAAACTTTAGATTGAATAGTAATAAAAAAGAAATTGATTTAGAAGAAATTGAACGACTAAATTAAAAGATGATAATTAAAAATACTGCTTCACTCTCTGCCAAAAGTTTTTTGGAGATATCTTAAATTCATCTTCTAGTTCTTCTAAAGATTTATTTGCTTCATTTATTCTATTAAAAATTCTAGCTCTTACTAAATATATAGATGGTATAATTACAGCCATTATAGGAATTAGGTAAATCAATTGATTTGAATCAAAAAATTCACCATCTTTATTTAAAGTGTCGAAGGTTTGATACGAATACATCGCTATTGGTACTAATAAGGTATGATACCACCAATGTCTACAAGTAAAAAACCATAATAGCAATAAATAAAGTGGAATTAGTTTACTTGTTAAAACCCACATAGCAACATTAGCATTCTCAAAATAACCACTATTATAAGTAAACAAAAAAGTGTTCCAGATGTTTGAATCTGGAACACTTTCATAAAGATAGAATAAATAAGGTGTAATAGCTATTAACGTGGCAATAATACTGCCAATAACTATATTCTTATTGTTCTTAGGCTTAGTCAGATACTTTAATTGCTGATTTTCTAACTTGTGCTGTTTGTTCTGCATCTACGTTATATTGATTAGCAGTTTGAGCTAAAAATAACATACCTCCGAAAATTGCTAGTGCAATTACATACTTTTTAGTTTTCATATTATAAGGGATTTTAATTAATTAATAATCCAAAAGTATATGAAAGCTATCTTGAAGTTTATAAGTAAATGTTAAAATTATGTTAAAAACAGTGTTTTCTAAAATTTACGTTGTGGGTTTCCCGTAAAACTTCAAAATAAGGAGGTGATTATGTTATTTATTGTGCATAAACTGGTTGTATTATTGGTTTTCTGGTTATTAATTTAGTCTTAGAATCCTGTTGTTATCAGCATCTAATTCTAATTTTATTTTATCAAAAGAATCAAATAAAATGGGTTCAATTTTTTCTGGCCATTCAATTAGCTTCCAATGTTCAGAATCTAAATAATCTTCAATTCCGAAATTATAAGCTTCTTCAACATCGTTTATTCTATATAAATCAAAATGATACACTTTATCATCATTTAATTCATATTCATTTACAATAGAAAATGTTGGACTACTAACTTCATCATGGCTTCCTAATGCTTTTACTACGGTTTTTATAAGTGTGGTTTTACCAACGCCCATATCCCCATAAAACAATAACGTTTTAGTCTTTACGTTAGCAATGAGTTGATCAGCAACGTGCTCAACATCATTTAATTCATAACAAATTTCCAAATTCAAATAATATTTCTTGACAATATTAATAATAATAAATGTAAAAACCTAGAAAAAAATGCATTTCATCGACGTTTTTAGCTTTTCACGGATTATTTTGGATTAAACACGACAAAGGGAATAATCATTTCTTCGAGAGATACACCACCATGTTGGTATGTATTCCTAAAATAACTTACATAATGATTATAGTTATTTGGATACGCAAAAAACAAATCGCTTTTGGCAAAAATGTATGAACTACTCATATTTATAGATGGTAAGTGAATTTCTTTAGGGTCTTTTGCTACGAGTACATCTTTACTGTCATAAGACAAACTTCTGCCAGTTTTGTAACGAAGATTTAAGCTAGTATCCCTATCTCCAATAACTTTTGACGGATTTTTAACATTAATAGTTCCATGGTCTGTGGTTAAAATTAATTTAAAACCCATTTGTTGTGCTTGTTGAATCATTTCTAAAAGTGGCGAATTTTTGAACCAACTTAACGCTAGTGACCTGTAGGCTTTATCATTTGAAGCCAACTCTTTTACAACCTCCATTTCGGTTTTGGAATGCGAAAGCATATCAACAAAATTATAAACAACAACCGTTAGATCGTTATTTTTTAATGATTTAAAACTATCGGCCAATTTTTTGCCATTTTTTAAATTTGTTATTTTATAATATTCATAATTTAAATGGGTTAAACTTAAACGTTTCATTTGAGCTTCAAGAAAATCTGCTTCATGCATATTTTTACCTCCTTCATCGGTATCGTTTTTCCAATACTGAGGAAATAACTTTTCCATATCACTTGGCATTAAACCAGAAAAAATGGCATTACGCGCATACTGGGTGGCAGTTGGAAGAATACTAAAAAAGGCCTCTTCTTTTTCCTTTTTATAATAATTGTTAATTATGGGTTCAAAAACTTTCCATTGATCATATCGTAAATTATCAATAACAATTAAAACGGTAGGTTGCTCTTTACTTATTTCTGGAACTATATTTTCTTTAAAAAGTGTATGTGACATTATTGGAGAATCCTCATGTGGTTTAAACCAATCAGCATAGTTCTTCTCTATGTACTTTCCAAACTGAATGTTTGCTTCATTTTTTTGAGACTCTAAAATTTCAAACATGCTAGCATCTTCTATATCTTCCAATTGAATTTCCCAATAAATGAGTTTTTGATACAAACTCACCCATGCTTCATAACTATTGACCATAGCCAAATCCATGGCTATTTTTCTGAACTCTTGTTGGTAGTTTGATGTTGTTTTTTCTGAAACCAATCTAGAATGATCTAAATTCTTTTTAAGGCTTAATAGTATTTGATTTGGATTTACAGGCTTTATTAAATAATCGGCTATTTTGTTACCTATGGCCTCTTCCATAATATATTCTTCTTCACTTTTGGTAATCATAACCACTGGAAGGCTATCTTGCTTTTCTTTAATTTCATGCAACGTTTCGAGCCCTGTAAGCCCTGGCATATTTTCATCTAAAAAAACGATATCGAAATTTTCTTCATCTAAAATATCAATAGCCTCAGTACCACTTTTGCATGTTGTTACGTTATAGTTTTTCTTTTCTAGAAATAAAATATGCGGTTTTAGTAAATCTATTTCATCATCTACCCAAAGTATGTTTATCATATTATTTTTATTAATTTTTTTGTTAAAAGTGCTTTAAATAGTTGCTATGCTATTTTGAGCGTTTTTATTTTCAGATGCCCATTATGGACTTCATATCGTTATATTTGCAAATATTTAATGCTAAAATTTAAAGTTTGAACAAACTTAAAATATTAAACGACCCAATTTACGGATTTATTACTATTCCGAATTCGCTTATTTTCGATCTAATACAACACAGATATTTTCAGCGCTTGCGAAGAATTACACAAATGGGCATGTCTTATTTGGTATATCCAGGTGCGCATCATACACGATTTCATCATGCCATTGGTTGTGTGCATTTAATGCAGCAAGCGGTTAATGTACTACGTTTTAAAGGGGTTACAATTTCTGAAGAAGAAGAAACAGGACTCTACGTTGCTATTTTGCTACACGATATTGGCCATGGACCATTCTCGCATGCCATGGAACATAGCATAGTAAATAATGTGTCCCATGAGGAGATTTCGTTACTTTTTATGACACGATTAAATGAAGAATTTAACGGAAATTTAACGCTTGCCATTCAGATTTTTAAAGGAGAATACCCAAGAAAATTCATGTGTCAGCTTATATCGGGTCAAATTGATATGGATAGAGCCGATTATTTAAAGCGCGATAGTTTTTATACAGGCGTTGCAGAAGGCAATATAAATAGTGAGCGTTTAATTACCATGCTTCATGTTGTGGATGATAATTTGGTGGTTGAAGAAAAAGGTATTTATAGTGTTGAAAAATTTATTATTGCCAGACGACTTATGTATTGGCAAGTGTATTTGCACAAAACAGGTTTGGTTGCCGAACAATTATTAATTAGAGTGTTAAAACGCGCTAAAGAGTTGCACGATTCTGGGCGTGAGTTACAGGCTAGTGATGCTATTTTATATTTTCTTAATAATAAAATATCTATTGATAACTTCAATAATGAAACCCTTGAGGTTTTTGCACAGTTAGATGATTATGATATTGTTTCAGCTATGAAACAATGGCAGCATCATGATGATTTTGTACTTAGTCAATTATGTGAGATGATTATTAACAGAAATTTACTTAAAATAAAACTAAAAAATAAAAATATAAAAGAAAATAGTTTAGAAAAACATACAGGTATCTTAATGAAGAACTATAATATTACAAAAGAAGAAGCTCAATATTTTGTATTTACAGGTAGTATTTCCAATCAAGCATATCATTTAAACACTAAAGGCATCAACATTTTGCACAAGTCTGGTAAAATCCAAGATATTGTAAAAGCATCAGACCAGTTAAACCTTAAAGCCTTGTCGAAACCAGTTACTAAATATTATATATGTTACCCTAAGGCTAAACTTTAGCACATTTTTCCTATTTTTGCGTGAATCAAACAAAAAACATATAACTTTTAAAGTGTGAAATTTACAGCACAACAAATAGCGGGAATTTTAGAAGGCGATGTCGTTGGAAATCCTGATATTGAAGTATCTAAGCTTTCTAAAATAGAAGAAGGATTTGAAGGTTCTTTAACTTTTTTAGCAAACCCTAAATATACGTCACATATATATTCTACAAAGGCTTCTATTACTATTGTAAATAAAACTTTTGTTCCTGAAAACGCTATAGATACAACATTAATCAAAGTTGAGGATGCTTATTTAGCGTTTTCAAAAATCCTAGAATATTACAATTCAGTAAAACTGAACAAAGTAGGTGTTGAACAACCTTCGTATGTTTCAGATTCATCAAAACTAGGAGGTAATATATATATAGGAGCATTCAGTTATGTTGGAGACCATGTTGTTATGGGCGATAATGTGAAGATTTTCCCGAGTGCATACATAGGAGATAATGTCATATTAGGAGATAACACCATTGTTTTTTCTGGTGCTAAAATTTATTCAGACACTATTATTGGTAAAAATTGTATTATAAACTCTGGTGCCATAATAGGAGCTGATGGTTTTGGATTTGCACCTAATGAAGATGGGGGTTATAGTAAAATCCCTCAAATTGGGAATGTTATCATTGAAGATTTTGTTGATATTGGTGCAGCTACGACCATAGATAGAGCAACATTGGGCTCTACAATAATACGAAGCGGTGTAAAACTTGACAATCAAATTCAAATAGCCCATAATGTAGAAATTGGAGAAAACACCGTAATTGCTGCTCAGTCTGGAATAGCGGGTTCTTCAAAAATTGGTAAAAACTGTCAAATTGGAGGTCAAGTTGGTATTGCAGGACATATAACCATTGGTAATAATGTTAGAATACAGGCACAATCCGGTATAGGTAGAAATGTAAAAGATAACGAGATGCTTCAAGGTTCACCAGCTATAAAACTGAGCGATTATAACAAGGCATACGTTCATTTTAAAAACTTGCCGACTATTGTTAAAAATATAAATGATTTAGAAAAAATAAATGGGAATAGTTAATACTGAAATAAAACAGAAAACCATTAAAGACGAGGTTTCTTTAACAGGGGTAGGGTTACATACTGGTAAGAATGTAACCATAACTTTTAAACCAGCTTTAGCTAATTCTGGTTTGTCTTTTAAACGTGTAGATTTAGAAGGTGCACCAGTTATTGAAGCGGATGCAAATTATGTAACAAACACGCAGCGAGGTACTTGTTTAGAAAAAAACGGAGTCGCAATTCAGACTTCGGAGCATGTGCTTGCAGCATTAGTAGGATTAGATGTTGATAATGCTATTATTGAATTAAATGCCTCAGAGCCTCCAATTATGGATGGGTCTTCAAAGTTTTTTGTTGAAGCTATTGAAAAAGCCAATGTCATAGAACTTGATGTTTTTAGAGAGGAATTTGTAATAACAGATATTGTATCTTATATTGATGAAGAGTCTGGCAGTGAAATATTAGTAATGCCATCAAAAGAGTACCAAATTACTACTATGGTAGATTTTGGCACAAAAGTATTGGGCACTCAAAATGCGACACTTAATCATATTTCAGATTTTAAGAAAGATATTTCAGATTCACGTACATTTAGTTTTTTACATGAAATTGAAATGCTATTAGAAAATGGCTTAATAAAAGGAGGCGATCTAAACAATGCTATCGTTTATGTTGATAAAGCACTATCTCCTGAAACTATGGAGAAGCTTAGAGTTGCATTTAAAAAAGATTCTATTTCGGTTAAACCGAATGGTATTTTGGATAATTTAACATTACATCATCCTAATGAAGCAGCAAGACATAAATTGCTTGATGTTTTAGGAGATTTAGCATTGATAGGCACAAGAATACGAGGTAAGGTTATAGCTAACAAGCCTGGACATTTTGTAAATACGCAATTCGCAAAAAAATTAGCTAAAATAATAAAAAACGAACGTCGTAATAACGTGCCAAATATAGATTTGAATCAACCTCCTTTAATGGATGTTGTTCAAATTATGGACATGTTGCCACATAGACAACCCTTTTTATTAATCGACAAAGTATTTGAGCTTTCAGATAGCCATGTAATAGCTACAAAAAGCGTGACCATGAATGAAGAGTTCTTTAAAGGTCATTTTCCTGGAGCTCCAGTAATGCCAGGTGTTCTGATTGTAGAAGCTATGGCTCAAACAGGTGGTGTTTTAGTTTTAAATACGGTTCCTGATCCAGAAAATTATTTAACTTTTTTCATGAAAATGGATAAAGTAAAGTTTAAACAAAAAGTAATGCCTGGAGATACGTTAATATTCAAATGTTCGTTAATTACCCCAATACGTCGTGGTATATGCCACATGCAAGGGTATGCATACGCTAATGGCAAACTTTGTGCTGAAGCCGAACTAATGGCACAAATTTCTAAAGTAAAATAATTATGAACCAACCACTAGCATATGTGCACCCCGGTGCAAAAATTGCAAAAAATGTCGTTATTGAACCATTCACAACTATAAACAATAATGTTAAAATTGGTGAGGGCACATGGATTGGCAGTAACGTTACAATCATGGAAGGTGCTCGAATAGGAAAAAATTGTAATATTTTTCCAGGCTCTGTGATTTCTGCTGTTCCTCAGGATTTAAAATATAATGATGAAGACACTACTGTTGAAATTGGAGATAATGTAACCATAAGAGAGTGCGTTACCATAAACAGGGGAACAACCGATAGAATGAAAACGGTTATTGGAGACAATTGTTTAATTATGGCATATTGCCATGTTGCGCATGATTGCATCGTTGGGAAAAATTGTATTTTTTCAAATAACAGTACACTTGCCGGACATATTACTATTGGAGATTATGTGGTTTTAGCGGGTATGACAGCGGTTCATCAATTTGTTTCGATTGGTAATCATGCATTTGTAACGGGAGGGTCTTTGGTTAGAAAAGATGTGCCACCTTATGTAAAAGCAGCTCGTGAGCCATTATCTTATGTTGGGATTAATTCAGTAGGACTAAGACGAAGAGGGTATTCAACAGAAAAAATTAGAGAAATTCAGGATATTTACAGAATACTTTATCAAAAAAATTATAATAATACCCAAGCTGCAGAAATAATTGAAGCAGAAATGCAAGCAACTCCGGAGCGAGATGAAATTCTTCAATTTATTAAGAATTCTCATCGAGGAATAATGAAAGGTTATTTCAAATCAAATTAAATATTTTGTCTTTTTCATAAAAAAATAAAGAGCAAATTAATAAACTATAAACTGCATTATGGCAACTACAAGTGATATTAGAAATGGATTATGTATTCGTTACAACAATGATATATACAAAATAATAGAATTTTTACACGTAAAACCGGGTAAAGGGCCAGCGTTTGTAAGAACAAAAATGAAAAGTGTTACAAACGGAAAAGTATTGGATAATACATTTTCAGCAGGGCATAAATTAGAAGATGTCCGTGTTGAAACGCATAAATTTCAATATTTATATAATGATGGAGAATTTTACCATTTTATGAATGAAGCTGATTATACTCAGATTCGTTTATTAGAAGCTGCTTTAGATAATCCAGGATTAATGAAAGAAGGAGAGATAGTTACAGTAATTATAAACACTGAAGATAATTCGCCGCTTTCAGTTGAAATGCCAGCAAGTGTTATTTTAGAAGTTACAGCTACAGAGCCAGGCGTTAAAGGAAATACAGCTACAAATGCTACTAAACCAGCTACGGTTGAAACAGGAGCTACGGTTAACGTGCCTTTGTTTATTAATGAAGGAGATAAAATTAAAGTGGAAACAGATAAAGGAACTTATAAAGAAAGAGTTAAAGACTAAATCCGAACAAGTCCTTCCCTTATTTTACGGGAAGGTGATTTCAGTTTAATAAAATTGAAAGATGGAAGGGTTAAATATTTTAATACTAAATTTTTAATATAAATTGAAATTTCCTAAACCACAAACTTTAAAACATATATCAGAACTTATAGATTCTAGTTACATTGGTAACGAAAATTTTCCAATTGAAGGCATGAACGAAATCCATGTTGTCGAGCCAGGAGATATTGTTTTTGTTGATCATCCAAAATATTATGATAAAGCGCTCAATTCTGCAGCAACCATTATATTGATCAATAAAGAAGTGGAATGCCCGCAAGGAAAAGCATTATTAATTAGTGATGATCCATTTCGGGATTTTAATAAACTAACAGATTATTTCAAACCTTTTAAGGCTTCAAATGCTTCAATAGCATCTTCAGCAAAAATTGGTAAAAACACCATTATTCAGCCTAATTGTTTTATAGGTAACAATGTGGTAATCGGAGACGATTGTATTATTCATTCCAATGTAAGTATTTATGATGATGCCGTTATTGGTAACCATGTAACAATTCATTCTGGCACCATTTTAGGAGCTAATGCATTCTATTATAAAAATAGACCAGAAGGCTATGATAGGTTAAAGTCTGGCGGACGTGTGGTTATAGAAGATTATGTAGATATTGGAGCGGCGTGTACTATTGATAGAGGTGTTACTGCTGACACCAGAATTAAAGAAGGTGCTAAAATCGATAACCAAGTTCAAATTGGCCATGATACGATTATCGGAAAAAAATGTTTAATAGCTTCTCAAGTCGGTATTGCAGGATGTGTTGTCGTAGAAGATGAAGTTACTATTTGGGGGCAAGTTGGCATAACAAGCGGGATTACTATTGGTAAAAAAGCGGTTATTTCTGCTAAAGCAGGAGTTAGTAAGACTTTAGAAGGGGGTAAAAGCTATTTTGGAATTCCAGCAGATGATTTTCGCTCGAAATATAAAGAAATAGCATCAATAAGAAAAATCCCTGAAATATTAGAGAAATTAAAAGAAACTAACAAAAAGTAATTTGGGTTTTACTTTAAAAAGATAATTCAAAAAATTACATTTGTTTGATTAAAATTAATAACGAAAAATAACCACTTATGAGTGTTTTAGTAAACAAAGATTCAAAAATAATAGTTCAAGGGTTTACAGGTAGTGAAGGTACATTTCACGCCAGTCAAATGATTGAATACGGAACTAATGTTGTTGGCGGTGTTACTCCAGGAAAAGGAGGTCAAAAGCATTTAGATAAACCCGTTTTCAATACGGTTTTAGAAGCTGTTGAGCAAGTTGGAGCAGATACCACAATTATTTTTGTTCCACCAGCGTTTGCCGCTGATGCTATTATGGAAGCTGCTGATGCAGGCATAAAAGTGATTATTACTATTACAGAAGGTATTCCTGTTGCTGATATGATTACCGCAGCAAGTTATATAAAAAATAAAGATTGTAGATTAATTGGTCCTAACTGCCCAGGCGTGATTACACCAGAAGAAGCTAAAGTTGGTATCATGCCAGGTTTTGTATTCAAGAAAGGTAAAGTTGGTATTGTTTCAAAATCTGGAACGCTAACTTATGAAGCCGCTGATCAAGTTGTAAAACAAGGCTTAGGAATTACTACAGCAATTGGTATTGGGGGAGACCCAATTATTGGAACAACAACTAAGGAGGCTGTTGAGCTTTTAATTAATGACCCAGAAACAGAAGCGGTTGTTATGATTGGTGAAATTGGAGGTCAATTAGAGGCAGATGCAGCCAATTGGTATAAAGCAAGTGGAAGCAAAAAACCTGTAGTAGGATTTATTGCTGGTGAAACTGCTCCTGCTGGACGTACTATGGGGCATGCTGGTGCTATTGTAGGCGGTAGCGATGATACTGCGCAAGCTAAAAAGAAAATTATGAGAGCCTGTGGAATTCATGTCGTGGATTCTCCTGCTGAAATTGGAAAAAAGATTGCTGAAGTATTAGCTTAAAACGCAAAATTTAAATTTTAAAACCTTGCAAATCTTGTAAGGTTTTTTTATTTGAAGCCATTTGTATTTATTATATTTGATAGCATAAGATAAATTAAAACTAACTAGATAAAAACATGAAACTTTTAGAAGGAAAAACAGCTATAATCACGGGGGCGAGTAGAGGTATTGGAAAAGGAATTGCGCAAGTTTTTGCCCAACAGGGTGCAAATGTAGCATTTACGTATAGTTCATCTGTTGACGCTGCAAACGCATTGGAAAAAGAACTTAATGCTTTAGGTGTTAAAGCAAAAGGTTATAAAAGTAATGCGGCTAGTTTTGATGAAGCTCAAGACTTAGCAAATGAAGTGGCTACTGAATTTGGCAGCATCGATATTTTGGTAAACAACGCTGGTATTACAAAAGATAATTTATTAATGCGTATTTCTGAAGAAGATTTTGACACGGTTATTGAAGTGAATTTAAAGTCTGTTTTCAATATGACAAAGGCAGTTCAAAGAATGATGCTTAAACAACGTAAAGGTTCAATTATTAATATGAGCTCAGTAGTTGGTGTTAAAGGAAATGCAGGACAAACCAATTATGCAGCCTCAAAAGCGGGTATTATTGGGTTTTCAAAATCTGTAGCTTTAGAATTAGGTTCAAGGAATATTAGAAGTAACGTTGTTGCTCCAGGTTTTATTGAAACTGAAATGACTGCTAAACTTGATGAAGAGGTTGTAAAAGGATGGCGTGCTGGAATTCCATTAAAACGTGGTGGTACCCCAGAAGATATAGCCAATGTTTGTGTGTTTTTAGCTAGTGACATGAGTGCTTATGTAACTGGTCAAACATTAAATGTAGACGGCGGTATGCTAACATAGCTTTTGTTTGTTATTCCCTCGAATGAGGGCATCTCATCTCGATAACTTAAAGTTTTTTAATGAGTTCAGAAACTCTATTATACATTATACTTGCTGGAATTGTAGCGCTATTGTTAGCTATTTTTCAGTATTTTACTAAAAAGAAAAGCGTGTCTAAGTTGAACATGCTTTTTTCTTTTTTAAGGTTTATTACTGTGTTTGCTGTTTTGCTACTACTTATAAACCCGAGTTTTGAGCAAGTTCGCTTATCCGTTGAAAAACCTAATTTAGTAATAGCTATTGATAATTCGAGCTCTATAAAACACCTTAATCTAGATAAACAGGCAAATAGTTTCATTCAAAAATTATCCAATAATCAAGTTTTAAAATACAAATTCAATTTAGAGTATTATACGTTTGGAGCATCTATAAAAGCTTCGGATTCTGTCACTTTTACAGAAAAGCAAACAAATATCTATAATGCCTTTAGTCAATTAACTCAAATATATAAACAAACCACCGCGCCTACACTTTTAATTACGGATGGAAATCAAACCTTTGGGAATGATTATCAATTTATTTCAAATTCGTATAATCAGCCCATTTATCCAATAATATTAGGGGATACCATAACTTATACCGATTTAAAGATTCAACAATTTAATATCAATAAGTATGCGTATTTAAAGAATAAGTTTCCTGTTGAAGCTATTTTGGTTTATAATGGAAATGAAAATATTAATTCAAGATTTATAGTTACTAAAGGGAATACAACCGTTTATTCTAAAATTATAAATTTTTCAAAAAGTAATAATTCAAAGGTTATTAATTTCACATTACCTGCCAATAGTGTTGGCGTTAGTAATTATAGAGCAACACTTATTCCTTTAGAAAGTGAAAAAAATAAGATAAATAATTCTAAACTTTTTGCTGTTGAAGTTATAAATCAGAAAACAAAAATAGCCATTATTAGCGATTTTCCACATCCAGATTTAGGTGCACTTAAGAAAAGCATAGAAAGTAATGAGCAACGTTCTGTGTCGTTTTTAGATTCAAAAGAAATAGTTAGTCAAATAAATGATTTTCAATTAATTGTATTATATCAACCAAATAATAAGTTTAATGAAATATTTTCACTTTTAGAATTGCAAAACAAAAACAGATTTGTTGTTGTTGGCACAAAAACAGACTTGAATTTCTTAAACAGAGTTACTAAAAGTTATTCTCAAGAAATAACAAATCAAACTGAAACCTATCAAGCAGAATTGAATAGTAATTATGCACCATTTATTATTGATGATTTAAATTTTGAATCTTTTCCGCCGTTGCATTCAAATTTTGGTTCTACCTCGTTTTCAATTCCTTTTGAATCCATTTTGAATAAAACCATAAATGGTGTTTCAACGCAAGCTCCTTTATTAGCAACTTTTGAAACTAACGGTAGGAGAGAAGCCGTTTTGTTTGGCGAAAATATTTGGCAGTGGCGTGCACAAAGTTATCTAAACACTAAATCCTTTAATGCGTTTGATGATTTTACAGGAAAGCTTATTCAGTATTTAGCTTCTAATAAGCAAAAAAGCAGATTGAATATTGATTATGAATCATTTTATAGTGGTAGTAGTAATATTATTATTAAAGCGGAGTTCTTTGATAAGAACTATGTTTTTGATACTCGCGAAACACTTGATATTACCGTAGTTGATAACATTTCTGAAGAACAAAAAATATTTCCTTTAATTCTGAAAGTTAATAATTATCAAGTTGATTTAAGTAGTTTGCCACCATCAGAATATAGCTTTACAATAAAAACTTCTAATGAAAACTTATCAAAATCGGGTAGTTTCCAAATTTTAGAATACCATGTTGAACAACAATTTTTAAATGCCAATGTAACAAAGTTACAACAATTGGCTACTAACAGTTCTGGTACAAGTTACTTTATTAATAATACGGAAGGTTTAATAAGTGATTTATTAAATGATAATAGATACGTTCCTATTCAAAAAAACAGCAAAAATACCATACCTTTGATAGATTGGAAATACCTACTCGCCATTATAGCATTAAGCCTAGGAATAGAGTGGTTTTTAAGAAAATATAACGGATTAATTTAAATTAAAATAAAGAATGGAAAAATTACCAAAAATTGCATTGCCTTTTATAATCGGGGCAATTATACTAGTAATTGTATTAACAAAATCTGCAGTAACTATAGATTCTGGTGAAGCAGGCGTATTGTTTAAAACTTTTGGCGAAGGAGTTGTTGTTGACAAGCCTCCAATGGGAGAGGGATTTCATATTGTAGCCCCTTGGAATAAGGTTTATGTTTATGAAGTACGTCAGCAAGAACTTTTTGAAAAAATGAAAGTATTATCATCAAACGGATTAGAAATTCAAATTGATGCTTCGGCTTGGTACGAACCTGTTTATAATGATTTAGGAAACTTACATCAATCTCTTGGCCAAGGGTATTTACAACGTGTTATTCAACCAGCTATTCGCTCTGCGGCGCGTAGTGTTGTTGGTCGCTATACACCGGAACAATTATATTCAAGCAAACGCGATGCTATTCAAGACGAAATTTATGAAGAAACTAAGAAGATACTAGAAAAACAATATGTACAACTAAATGAAGTATTAGTAAGAGATGTTACATTGCCAAATACAATTAAAGAAGCCATAGAACGTAAATTACGTCAAGAACAAGAATCTTTAGAATATGAGTTTAGATTGGTTACTGCGGCCAAAGAAGCTGAAAAAGTAATTATTGAAGCTCAAGGAAAAGCGGAGTCGAACAGAATTTTAAGCGCGTCATTAACTGATAAAATTTTACAAGACAAAGGTATAGATGCCACTATGAAACTAGCAGAATCGCCAAACAGCAAAGTCATTGTTATTGGTTCTGGTGATAGCGGATTGCCTATTATTCTTGGAAATCAATAAATCTAGAAATAAAATAATCAAGTAAATATTGATTATTTTGAATAATAAATAATTATTTGAAACTAAATATATATAATATTCATTTGTTTTAAGATTTGGAATTTTAATTTGGAATTATTGACATAAATTATAGATATTTGCAAAAAGATAATACAAGACATGGCTTTTATTCAATTACATCATCATTTTCATATTTGCCCTCAAGCGAAGTGAAAATGTATTGAATAAAATCAACATATTTTTAAACCCGTTTGAGACAATCAAGCGGGTTTTATTTTTTTTAATGCCAACTAGATAGTTTCAAACTCATAAAAACAACAAAATGAGTAAATTAAGAATTGCAGTACAGAAATCGGGTCGATTAAATGAAGACTCGATGAGAATTTTAAAAGACATCGGTATTTCTATAGACAATGGAAAAGACCAATTAAAAGCTTCAGCTAGAAACTTCCCTGTAGAAGTTTTTTATTTAAGAAATGGGGATATACCGCAGTATTTAAAAGACGGTGTAGTTGATGCGGCCATTATTGGCGAAAATGTTTTAATAGAAAAAGGAAACGACATTACAGTAGTTGAAAAGCTAGGATTTTCTACCTGTAGAGTTTGTATTGCTGTGCCAAAATCAGCTGAATATTCAAGTATTAATGATTTAGAAGGCAAACGCATTGCAACATCATATCCAAATACTGTAAAAATGTATTTAGATGAAAACGGCGTAAAAGCTAATCTTCATATTATTAACGGTTCCGTTGAAATCGCACCAAATATTGGACTAGCAGATGCTATTTGCGATATTGTTTCAAGCGGAAGTACACTCTTTAAAAACAATTTAAAAGAGGTTGATACTATTTTGAAATCTGAAGCGGTATTAGCTGTTTCACCAGTTTTAAGTGAAGAAAAACAAGCCATATTAGATAAAATTCAATTTAGAATCCAATCGGTTTTAAAAGGAAGGCAATCTAAATATATTTTACTTAATGCTCCTAATGATAAAATTGAAAATATCATAAATGTATTACCAGGAATGAAGAGCCCAACGGTTTTACCTTTGGCTCAAGAAGGTTGGAGTTCGGTACATTCGGTAATTAGTAAAAACGAATTTTGGGATGTTATTGATGAATTAAAAAATAATGGAGCCCAAGGCATTCTAGTTTGTCCAATTGAGAAAATGGTGCTGTAACTGATTTTAAGATTTTACTTATGCAAATCATAAATAATCCAAATAAAGCAAGCTGGTCGGAAATTTTAAAGCGACCAACACAAACGGTTGATGATATTGAAGATACAGTAAATCAAATTTTTGAGGAAGTTTCCCAAAAAGGAGATGACGCCATAAAAAAGTATACGTCATATTTTGATGGCATTGCTTTGGAATCAAATGTAGTGACGACTGAAGATATTCAGAATACCATAAAAGATGTACCAGAAAAACTTCAAAACGCTATTAAGTTAGCCAAACAAAACATAGAAGTATTTCACAACGCACAGAAAACATCTAAAGTTGCTATTGAAACATCAAACGGTGTTCAATGTTGGCAAGAAAAAAGACCCATACAAAAAGTGGGCTTATACATTCCAGGTGGTACTGCGCCTTTGTTTTCAACAGTTTTAATGTTAGCAGTTCCAGCTCAAATTGCTGGATGCAAGGACATAGTTTTGTGCTCCCCACCAAACAAAGAAGGCAATCTCGCTCCAGAGATTTTATTTGCAGCACAACTTTGTGGTGTCACTAAAATCATAAAGGTTGGTGGTATTCAGGCAATTGCAGGTTTAACATTTGGAACAAAAACGATTCCGCAGGTTTATAAAATTTTCGGGCCAGGAAATCAGTTTGTAACCGTAGCTAAACAATTAGCAACAAAACATGGTGTTGCCATTGATATGCCAGCAGGACCAAGTGAACTATTAGTGGTTGCAGATAAATATGCAAACGCATCGTATATTGCTTCCGATTTATTGAGTCAAGCAGAACATGGTACAGATAGTCAAGTGATTTTGGTTTCAACATCTAATAGTATAATTAATTCTGTTTCAGAGGAAATTGAAACACAATTAAGCGTACTTCCGCGTAAAGCGATTGCAGAAAAAGCGATTGCTAACTCTAAATTGATTTATGTTGAAAATGACGAAACAGCACTCGAACTAATAAACGAATATGGTCCAGAACATTTTATTATTTGTGCAAAAAATGAAGAATTATATGTTGATGGAATACATAATGCAGGTTCAGTATTTATTGGCGATTACACACCAGAAAGTGCTGGCGATTATGCTTCGGGAACTAATCATACCTTACCAACAAATGGGTTTTCAAAAGCATATTCTGGCGTGAATCTAGATAGCTTTTTAAAGAGTATGACATTTCAGAAAATATCAAAACAAGGACTTTTGAATATTGGAGAGACTATTGAGTTAATGGCAGAAGCAGAAGGGTTGCAAGCACATAAAAATGCGGTTTCAATTCGATTAAAAGATTTAAAATAAAAGCCGTGCGTCATGCTGAACTTGTTTCAGTATCGCATCAGAAGAAATAAAATTATGAGATACTGAAATAAATTCAGTGTAACGAAAATGATAAATATTCAAGATTTAATAAGACCAACAATAAAAGCGCTTAAACCGTATTCATCGGCAAGGGATGAATTTCAAGGTAATAGCGGCGACATGGTGTTTTTGGATGCGAATGAAAACCCGTTTGAAAATGGTGTAAATCGTTATCCTGACCCACAACAACGTACTGTAAAATCGTTACTCTCAAAAATCAAAGATATTCCACAGCAAAAAATCCTTTTAGGAAATGGAAGTGATGAAGTTTTAGATTTGATTTTTAGAGCGTTTTGTGAGCCTAATCGGGACAACATCATTACGTTACCACCAACTTACGGTATGTATAGTGTATTGGCTAACATTAATGCAATTGAAATAAAAAGTGTTCAGCTAGATGAAAATTTTGAACCTAAAGTTGATGAGATTCTAAAAATAGCTGATTCAAATTCAAAGTTATTGTTTTTATGTTCGCCAAATAATCCCACTGGAAATAGTTTTAAGGCTAAATCTATCGAAAGATTAATTAATGGATTCAATGGTATCATTGTTATAGATGAAGCTTATATCGATTTTTCAAAAGAAGAAAGTTGGGCAAGTAGATTAAATGAGTTTCCAAATTTGGTTGTAACACAAACCCTTTCAAAAGCTTATGGAATGGCAGGAATTCGTTTGGGTATTTGTTATGCGTCAGAAGAGATAATTTCAGTTTTAAATCGCATTAAGCCGCCTTACAACGTCAATGAGTTAACACAGCAAAAAGCAATTTCACAGTTAGAGCAATCTGAATTAACGCAACGGCAAGTTTCAGATATATTAAAAGAACGAGATGCTTTAATTGGGAAATTAGGGACTGTAAATTTCATTTCTAAAATATACCCATCGGATGCTAATTTTGTATTGGTTAAAGTTGATGATGCTACAAAACGTTATAATCAATTGATTGAAAAGGGTATAGTAATTAGAAACAGAACCACACAACCTGGTTGCGAAAATTGTTTGCGTTTTACGGTTGGGACGTCTGAGGAAAATGAGAAATTAATAAAAACCCTTTTATTAATTTCGAAATCCTGAACTTGTTTCAGGAACTTTTAAATTGAAGTTATGGTTTGAAACAAGACGAAAAATATTATTGTTACATAGTATCAAATAAAAATAGAACGGTATTATATATTGGATATTCAGATAATTTAGAGAGAAGACTTAATGAACATTTAAAAGGGAAAGGTGCTGTTTTTACTAAAAAGTATAGTGTTTCATATTTAGTATATTTTGAAGAATTCAAAACTATGAAAGAAGCAAAATCAAGAGAGAAACAATTAAAAAATTGGCATAAAGAATGGAAATGGAACCTTGTAAAAGAAGCAAATCCAAATTTAGAAACATTGAGCATAAATTAAAAAGACCCTGAAATAAATTCAGGGTGATTAACAAGTTAATCATGAAGAAAGTTTTATTTATAGACCGTGACGGTACGCTAGTACTAGAACCACCAGTAGACTATCAATTAGATAGTTTGGAGAAGTTAGAATATTACCCAAAAGTGTTTCAATACATGGCTAAAATAGCTAATGAATTGGATTACGAATTGGTCATGGTAACCAATCAAGATGGTTTAGGAACAGATAGCTTTCCAGAAGACACCTTTTGGCCAGCTCAAAATAAAATCATTGATGCTTTTGCTAAAGAAGGGATAGTGTTTTCTGCTATTCATATTGATAAAACATTTCCGCATGAAAATGCTGAAACACGTAAACCAAGAACTGGGTTATTAACTCAGTATTTTTCTAAGGAATACGATTTAGAAAATTCTTTTGTTTTAGGTGATAGAATTACCGACATGGAATTAGCTAAAAACCTAGGAGCAAAAGGTGTTTATTTATCAGAAGACCCAGAGTTAGGAGCAGATGAAATAGGAACATCTAAACAAGAAATTTTTAATTGTATTGCTTTAACAAGTACCAATTGGGCTGAAATATATGAGTTTTTGAAACTTGAAGACCGTGTTGAGGAAATTACACGTAACACCAATGAAACTCAGATTTATATCAAATTAAATTTAGATGGTTCAGGTAAGAATGATATCGATACAGGTTTATCATTTTTCAATCACATGTTAGATCAAATTGGGCGTCATGGTGCGATGGATTTAACAGTTAAAGTGAATGGCGATTTAGAAGTTGATGAGCACCACACCATAGAGGATACTATGATTGCTTTAGGCGAATTATTTAATAAAGCTTTAGGCAATAAATTAGGTATCGAGCGTTATGGCTTTTGTTTACCAATGGATGATTGTTTAGCACAAGTGGCTGTTGATTTTGGAGGAAGAAATTGGTTAGAATGGGATGCTGAATTTAAGCGTGAAAAAATAGGAGATATGCCTACTGAAATGTTTTTTCATTTGTTTAAATCGTTTACCGATGGTGCAAAATGTAATTTAAATATAAAAGCAGAAGGCACAAATGAACACCATAAAATAGAAGGTGTTTTTAAAGCCTTTGCAAAAGCTATGAAAATGGCTATTAAAAGAGATTCAAATAAAATGTATTTACCATCAACAAAGGGGATGTTATAAATTTAAGAATTCAGATTGACGAATTACGAATTTAAAATCGTAAATCAAAAATCGTAAATCAAAAATCAATTGAAATTAGTCATTATAAATTACGGAGCAGGAAATATAAAAAGTATTCAGTTTGCTTTTAAACGTTTGGGTATCGATGCTGTTTTGTCAAATGACCCAGAAGAAATTAGATCAGCCGATAAAATTATTTTTCCAGGTGTAGGAGAAGCGAGTACCGCTATGCAAATGCTAAGAGAAAGTGGTTTAGACACTTTAATCCCTACCTTAAAACAGCCTGTTTTGGGTATTTGTTTAGGTATGCAATTACTTTGCAGATATACTGAAGAAGGAGACACTAAGGGTATAGGCATTTTCGATACAGATGTTAAGCGATTTTCTAATGATGTAAAAGTGCCTCAAATGGGCTGGAACGTCATTAAAGATTTAAAATCTGATTTATTTAAAGGCATCAAAGAAAATGAATATATGTATTTGGTACATAGCTACTATGCAGAACATTGCGACCAAACTATAGCCAAAACTGATTATGGTATCAATTATGCATCGGCTTTGCAACATGATAATTTTTATGGAGTTCAATTTCATCCAGAAAAGAGTGGGATTGAAGGGCAAAAAGTTTTGAAAAACTTTTTAGCACTTTAATTCCATTCTGAACTTGTTTCAGAATCTATAAATTAAAATAATAATTTCAATTGAGTTACTACTGTTACATATTATCAAATAAAAATAGAACAGTAATGTATATTGGCCATACAGAGGATTTAAAAAGAAGAATAGAACAACATAAAAAAGGAAACGGAGCTGTATATACAAAGAAATATAATGTAACCGAATTAATTTATTTTGAAGATTTTATAAATAGTAGTTTATCAAGAAAGAGGGAAAAACAATTAAAAAATTGGCATAAAGAATGGAAATGGAGTCTTACTTAGAGAAACCAATCCGAAATTGAAAACATTAGAAATATAATATAAAGACCCTGAAATAAATTCAGGGTTGATTAACAAGTTAATCAATGAGAATAATACCAGCCATAGACATCATAGACGGAAAGTGTGTCCGCTTAACTAAAGGTGATTACGACACCAAAAAAATCTACAATGAAAATCCGCTCGAAGTAGCAAAAATGTTTGAGAATTCAGGCATTGAATATTTGCACTTAGTGGATTTGGATGGTGCTAAAGCCAAGCATATTGTAAATTATAAGGTATTGGAACAAATTGCTTCAAAAACTAACTTAAAAATTGATTTTGGAGGTGGTTTAAAGACTAATGAAGATTTGCACATTGCATTTAATTCTGGTGCTAGGCAAATAACAGGTGGTAGTATAGCGGTTAAAGACCCGGAAACTTTTGAGGGCTGGATTTCAAAATATGGTGCTGCAAAAATTATTTTGGGTGCTGATAGCGATAATGGAAAAGTATCCATTAGTGGATGGATGGAACAAAGCAAAGAGGATGTCATTCCGTTTATTAAAGCCTATCAAAAGAAAGGTATTCAATATGTTATTTGTACTGATATCTCAAAAGATGGTATGCTTGAAGGCCCATCAGTAGATTTGTATAAGCAAATCATTTCTGAATGTAGTAATAGCAGTAGCGGGCAATCTGTAAAATTAATAGCATCTGGAGGAATTTCATCAATTGATGAACTACCGGTTTTAGAAGCAATAGGATGCGAAGGTGTTATTATTGGAAAAGCTATTTATGAAGATAGAATTAGCTTACAACAACTAGAGAAATTTGTTTAGAGTAAATTATTTTTCTATTCCCATGAAGATGGAAATCTAATTTAAATAACAACAAAGTCTATTAAAACTCATATGTCACACTGAGCCTTTCGACGGCGCTCAAGATAAACTAAAGTCGAAGTGTTTCAATGATAAAAGAAAATAATTTAAAATGATTGCCTCGACTTTTCTAAAGTCTAGGAACAACAAGAACTATGTTAACAAAAAGAATAATACCTTGTTTAGATATTAAAAATGGACGTACCGTAAAAGGTATCAATTTTGTTGATTTGCGTGATGCTGGAGACCCCGTTGAGCTAGCAAAACAATATGCGGATTTTGGCGCGGACGAATTAGTGTTTTTAGATATATCGGCTACTCTAGAAGGTCGTGCAACTACTCTGGATATGGTTTTACATGTTGCAGAGCAAGTCAATATACCTTTTACTGTAGGTGGCGGGATTTCATCAGTTGAAGATGTTGATGCTTTGTTAAAATGTGGAGCAGATAAGGTGTCTATTAATTCTTCTGCTGTTAAAAGACCTGAATTGGTAAACGAGCTATCAAATAAATTCGGTAGCCAATGTGTTGTTGTAGCAATAGACGCTAAAGAAGTTGATGGTAACTGGAAAGTTCATTTAGCAGGCGGAAGTATTCCAACAGAAATTGATTTATTTGAATGGGCTAAAGAAGTTGAAGAACGAGGTGCTGGCGAAATCCTATTCACATCCATGAATCATGATGGCACAAAAAACGGGTTTGCAAATGAAGCTTTAGCTAAATTATCTTCATCATTGAACATTCCTATAATAGCTTCTGGAGGTGCAGGAAATGTGCAACACTTTATTGATACGTTTAAGGATGGTAAATCTGATGCAGCTTTGGCCGCAAGTGTATTTCACTTTGGAGAAATTCCAATTCCAGAACTAAAAAAAGAATTAAAAAAGAATAATATAGAAGTACGACTTTAGTCGTCATGCTGAACTTGTTTCAGCATCTCATAAAGATTTAATTATGAAACACGAAATGAATACAGATATTGTTTCTCCTCCTTGGAGTGAGTTAGAGGGGGCTCTAGTCCCAGCAATAATCCAAGACGCTATAACAAAAAATGTTTTAATGCTTGGCTATATGAACGAAGAAGCTTATCAGAAAACCATTAAAACAAAACAAGTTACTTTTTTCAGTAGAAGCAAACAACGCTTGTGGACAAAAGGTGAAGAAAGTGGCAATTTTTTAAATCTTGTTGGTATAAAAAATGACTGTGATAACGATTCACTTTTAATACAAGTAAACCCAGTAGGGCCCACATGCCATAAAGGAACAGATACGTGTTGGAAAGAAGAAAACACATCAAGTTATGGCTTCTTTTCAACTTTAGAAGATGTAATTGCAGAGCGTGTAGAAAATAAGGATACTAAAAAATCTTATGTAGCAAGTTTGTTTTCAAAAGGTATTAATAAAGTGGCTCAAAAAGTAGGCGAGGAGGCTGTAGAAACCGTTATTGAAGCTATGGATAATAATGATGAATTATTTCTGTACGAATCAGCAGATTTACTATTTCATTATTTAATGCTCCTACAAGCCAAAGGATTTACCTTAAAGGATATTGAAAATGAATTAAAAGGCAGACATAAATAAAAAGGCATTAGATATTTTTCTAACGCCTTGTTTATTGGCTAATTAAACATTTTAAGAAATCCACCCTTTTGAAGTAGAAAGTCTTGAAAACCATAGAAAAGCAAAAGCAAAAACTACAATCATGATTACCATGGCTATACTTGCAGCTTCTCCTGTTATTAAGGCGTAACCCATTTGTAGCACAACCGCAATTAGAGATATCATCCAAAATGTAGTTGCTATTTTTTTTCTTAGCAATAGAAATATAGCAGCTAAAACTCCTGTAAAAACGGCAATTGCAAAAGCACCCATGGTCCATGACGGCGCGTTAGCAGCAATTTCCAGTTGTTCAGGAGTAAAAGAGCTTCTATAGCGCTCAGTGTTATAGGCTTGGCCTATATAGCCGTCTACCCCAAGACTGTTCCAAATAAGGGCAATTACACTAATAATCCAAAACCAAATAGGAGGTTTGTTTGTTGATGTGTTGGTCATAATTTTCGGTTTTTAGTTAGTAAAAAGTAATACAAGTTATAAATTTTTTGTCACACTTAATTAAATAGCCTAATTTCCGAACCTATTTAAACCAAATGAAAAAGTACTTTTACGTTATTAATATTCAGTATTTAGGCTATCGTTTTCACGGGTGGCAAAAGCAGCCAACTGTTAAGACCTTGCATTTAATGGTAGATAGAACGCTGAATTTTATATTAGAAGGAAAAACATTTAAAAGTTTAAGTTCTGGCAGAACAGATGCCATGGTTTCTGCAGAGAGTGCGGCTTTTGAATTATTTTTAAAAGAACCCATTGAGGACCAAACAGCTTTTTTAGACTTATTCAATCATAACTTACCTCAAGATATCCGTGCCTTAAGTATTCGTGAAGTTGATGAAACATTCAACATTATCAATCATTCAAAAATTAAGGAATATCTTTATTTGTTTTCCTACGGACAAAAAAATCATCCATTTTGCGCTCCCATAATGACTACGATTCTTGATGATTTGGATATTGAAATTATGAAAGAAGGGGCTAAGTTGTTTCAAGGCGAACATTATTTTAAAACCTATTGCTATAAACCAACCGATAACGGCATTTATAATCGTGAGGTTTTACTATGCGAATTAGTTGAGAACACCATATATACCGCTAATTATTTTCCTGAAAAATCATATATACTTCGAGTAAAAGGAAAGGGTTTTATGCGAAATCAAATTCGATTGATGATGGGGACACTTATAGATTTAGGAAAAGGCAAATTGACGTTAGAAGATATTAGAGTTAGTTTACTGCCAAATAGCACTTGTAAAATGAATTATATTGCTCCTGCTTCTGGGCTAATTCTTAACACCATCGAGTTTGAATAGTTAGCTGATTTTTGTAATTTACCTGACATTCTCTAGACTATTAATTTGTGATAATAATTTCATTTTTCATAAACAAAATCAATATGAGTAAATCAATACCAAAATCAGTCTTCACATTTTTTAAAAAATTAGAAAAGAATAATAACCGGGATTGGTTTAATGAAAACAAACCAGAATTCAAGGCGATTGAAAAAGAAGTAAAAGAAGTTTATAATAGGATTTTAGAAAACCTGAATGCTCATGATGAGATTGATAAACTCAAGATTTTTAGGATTTATAGAGATGTACGTTTTTCAAAGAACAAATTACCTTATAAAACCCATTTTGGAGGTTCGTTTCATAGAACAAAACCACGACTAAGAGGTGGGTATTATCTACATATTCAGCCCGATAATGAAAGCTTTATAGCAACTGGTTTTTGGGAACCTGCACCAGCTGATTTATTGAGAATTCGTAAAGAATTTGAAATGGATGATTCTGAGATAAGAGACATCTTATCTAATGAAAAATTTAGTAGCATTTGGGGAGATGCTTTTGTGGGAGACGAAGTTAAAACGGCTCCTAGAGGCTTTGATAAAGACCATAAAGCGATTGATTTAATAAAAAAGAAACAATACATTTTTACCAAGAAATATACAGATAAAGAAGTTTTAGATGCCAACTTTTTAAGCGAAATTGATAACGCTTTTAAAGTCATCCGCCCATTTTTTGATTATATGAGTGATGTGTTAACTACTGATTTGAATGGGGTTTCTTTGATTGAATAACTAAACCGCAGCCAATAATTCAGGCTTTTCAAACAATTGAATATGACTTAGTAAACGGTCTTTAACAAGATTCATCATACGCTTATTTAATGCTGATGAATTTTCAATATAAATACCATATTCTGCAACTGTAAAATGACCTATAATCATGCCTTTCATAGAGTTGCGAAGTTTCATGTCTTTTTGAATGGCATTTTCTATATAATCCAGACGTTTTTCCAAAGACAAATCATAAAAAACAGATTTATGCTTTTCAATGTAATTTCTAAATACTTCAATAAGTAAATCATTCTGAAATTTGATAATGGGGCGTAATACTAAATTCTGAAAACGCTCATCAGCACTCATGTTGTCATTAATAGTAGTACTTAAAATATCTGGTCGAATACTTTTAAGATTAAATTGTCTAGAGTCCATTTTGTAGATTTTCATTAAAAATATCGATTATTAATACTAGATTTTGCTGATTAACTTCATAATTATTAACGAGGTTATTAACATTAAAGTTTTTTCTATCTTTAATTTTTAATTTAAATTCAGATTTATAGCTGTTGACGCTTCTTATAAAATGAATTTTTTCATGAAAATAATCACTCTAATTTTTCGGTGTATTTCGTCAAAAGTTCAATGTATTGGAAACATAAAGAAGCTATTTTAGTGCATCATAAATAAAAAACATTAATAATATTATGAGATTTCATACAAGAAAATGGATTAAACCCGAAGATTTAAATGCGAATGAAACGCTTTTTGGAGGCAGGTTGTTAGAATGGATTGATGAGGAAGCTGCACTATATTCTATCGTACAATTGGAAAATAGCAAAGTGGTTACTAAATATATGAGTGAGATTGATTTTCAAGCTTCTGCCAAACAAGGCGATATCATAGAAATTGGTGTTGAAGTTGTAGCTTTTGGTAAAGCCTCTCTTACATTAAGTGCAGAGGTAAGAAATATGATGACCAGAGAAACCATTATTACTATTTCAAATATTGTTATGGTGAATATTGGACCAAACGGAAAACCCTTGCCACATGGTAAAATACAGGTGGAATATGTAAAAGACAGGCTGTGATATTATTGATTAAATATTGTAACCATTTTTGTTAATCTGTTGAAGATAATTCAATTTATAAAGTTTCCATTGGCAATTTTATAAAAATTCAATAACAAGGCGTCTTAAAGTTTTGAAATACTGTAATAAAATCTAAATTTGTTAAGCTTTATAGCTTCTAAAAGCTATTTTAATACAAAATTTAAAATTTTTATGAGTAGTACATTATTTGACAAAGTGTGGGATTCGCATGTTGTGAGAAACATTGCAGATGGACCAGATGTGTTTTATATAGACCGTCACCTAATTCACGAAGTTACAAGCCCTGTGGCTTTTGTAGGTTTAAAGAGTAGAGGTTTAAGTGTTTTGTATCCAAAAAAGACGTTTGCTGTTGCCGATCATAACACGCCAACAATCAATCAACATTTACCAGTTCAAGATCCACTATCTGCTAATCAATTAAAAACATTAGAAGATAATGCAAATGAATATGGTATTAGCCACTGGGGATTAGGACACCAAAATAATGGAATTGTTCACGTTGTAGGCCCAGAAAATGGTATTACACTTCCCGGAGCAACTATTGTTTGTGGAGATTCACATACATCTACACATGGTGCTTTTGGTGCTATTGCTTTTGGTATTGGTACTTCGGAAGTAGAAATGGTATTAACAACGCAGTGTATCATGCAACCTAAGCCTAAAAAAATGCGCATTAGCATTAATGGGCCATTAAGTAAAGGCGTTACTCCAAAAGATGTTGGTTTATATATTATTTCACAATTAACAACTTCTGGTGCAACAGGATATTTTGTTGAATATGCAGGTGATGTTTTTGAAAACATGACTATGGAAGGCCGTATGACCGTTTGTAACTTATCTATAGAGATGGGTGCTCGTGGTGGAATGATTGCTCCAGATGAAAAAACATTCGAGTACATTAAAGGTCGTGCCATGACACCTAAAGGAGCAGATTGGGACACAGCCATGACTTACTGGAAAACCTTGAAAACGGATGAAGGTGCGTCTTTTGATAAAGAATTAGTATTCAATGCCGCAGATATTGAGCCTATGATTACCTATGGTACAAATCCAGGTATGGGGATGGGGATTTCAAAAAATATTCCATCAGCTGAATCTGTTGAAGGTGGTAAAGCCACTTACGATAAGTCTTTAGCTTATATGGGGTATGCAGAAGATGAGCAAATGATTGGTAAAAAAATCGATTATGTGTTTATTGGTAGTTGTACTAATGGACGTATTGAAGATTTTAGAGCCTTTGCATCTATTGTAAAAGGACGACAAAAAGCAGATAACGTAACCGCTTGGCTAGTTCCAGGATCACATATTGTTGAAGCTAAGATTAAAGAAGAAGGGTTGTTAGATATTTTTGAAACTGCTGGTTTTGTTTTAAGAGAACCGGGTTGTTCAGCTTGTTTAGCAATGAATGATGATAAAGTACCTGCAGGTAAATATGCTGTAAGTACATCAAATAGAAACTTTGAAGGACGTCAAGGACCTGGATCAAGAACGTTATTGGCTAGTCCGTTAGTTGCAGCAGCAGCAGCGGTAACAGGAGTCGTTACAGATCCAAGAGAATTACTATAATCCCCTCAGTCCCCAAAGGGGAAGCTTGATTGGAGTTATAATTGATAATGAATAACTATAAACAAACTGCGACTGAAAACCGCGACTGAAAACTAAAAAAAATGGCTTACGATAAATTTACAACATTAACGAGTACTGCAGTTCCATTACCAATTGAGAATGTAGATACAGATCAAATTATACCAGCACGTTTCTTAAAAGCTACAACACGTGATGGTTTTGGCGATAATTTATTCCGTGATTGGAGATATAACGGCGACAATACACCTAAAGAAGATTTTATTTTAAACAATCCAATCTACACAGGGAAAATACTAGTAGGAGGAAAGAACTTTGGTTCTGGATCTTCTAGAGAGCATGCTGCTTGGGCGGTTTACGATTATGGTTTCCGTTGTGTGGTGTCAAGTTTCTTTGCTGATATTTTTAAAAATAACTGTTTGAATATTGGTGTTTTACCAGTACAGATCAGTCCAGAATTTGCTGATGAAATTTTTGAAGCTATTTATGCTGATCCAAAAACTGAATTGGAAATTAATTTAGAGGCGCAAACCATTACCTTGTTGTCATCAGGAACTCAAGAATCTTTTGATATTAATGGTTACAAAAAAGGAAATATGTTAAATGGTTTTGATGATATCGACTATTTACAAAGCATGAAAAGTGAGATAGAAACGTTTACAGAATCTCGTCCTTTCTAAAAAATGGCAGTGAAACGCATAGAAATAATGGATACGACATTACGCGATGGTGAACAAACCTCGAGTGTGTCGTTTTCTGCATCTGAGAAACTTACTATTGCAAAGCTTTTATTAGAAGAATTAAAAGTTGATCGTATTGAAATTGCATCGGCCCGTGTATCTGAAGGTGAACTTCAAGCGGTTAAAGATGTTACTGAATGGGCTTCCGAAAACAATTATTTAAATGCAGTTGAAGTTTTAACTTTTGTTGATAAGGGTGTATCCATAAAATGGATGTTGGAAGCGGGAGCAAAAGTTCAGAATTTACTAACTAAAGGTTCGTTAAACCATTTAACTCACCAGCTTAAAAAGACTCCAAATCAGCATTTTAAAGAAATAAAAGAAAATATAGATTTTGCGAATGTAAATGATATTGTAACCAATATCTATCTAGAAGATTGGAGTAATGGCATGCGAAATTCTAAAGCTTATGTTTTTGAATTTTTAGAATTTTTGTCCACTCAGCCAGTAAAACGCATTATGCTTCCAGATACTTTGGGAGTATTAACACCTCAAGAATCTTTCGATTTTGTAAAAGAAATTAAAGATAAATATCCAAGCTTGCATTTCGATTTTCATGCACATAATGATTATGATTTAGGCGTTTCTAATGTTATGGAAGCAATAAAAGCAGGAGCTGACGGTTTGCATTTAACAATTAATGGCATGGGTGAACGTGCAGGAAATGCACCTATGGCGAGTACTATTGCTGTTATAAATGATTTTATGCCGGATATTAAGATTGGTGTAAACGAAACCTTTTTATATACCATAAGTAAATTGGTTGAAACTTTTTCGGGTGTTATGATTCCTTCAAACAAACCTGTTGTTGGCGCTAATGTATTTACACAAACAGCTGGAATTCATGCTGATGGTGATAATAAGAAGAATTTGTATTTCAGTGATTTATTACCTGAACGCTTTGGAAGAAAACGAAAATATGCGTTAGGTAAAGCTTCAGGAAAAGCAAATATCCAAAAGAACTTACAGGAATTAGGGCTTCAATTGAATGATGAAGACTTAAAAAAAGTAACCCAGCGTATTATTGAGTTGGGTGATAAAAAACAAGTGGTTTCTAAAGAAGACTTACCTTATATAATTTCAGATGTTTTAGATAGAACATACGAAGAAAAGGTAAAGGTCAATTCTTATGTATTGACACATTCTAAAGGTCTAAAACCTTCAACAACGGTTTCTATAAGCATTGAAGATGAAACTTTTGAAGAGCACGCACAAGGTGATGGTCAATTTGATGCTTTTATAAATGCTATTAGAAGTGTATTCAAAAAGAAAAAAGCGGCTATTATTTTACCAGATTTGGTAGATTATGCTGTTAGGATTCCTCCAGGAAGTCGATCGGATGCTTTATGTGAAACGATTATTACTTGGAAAAATCCTGAGCGAGAATTTAAAACGCGTGGTTTGGATTGTGATCAAACAGTTTCGGCCATAAAAGCTACCGAGAAAATGTTGAATATTATTGTGAGTTAGGAGAAGTTGGAAGTTTCAGTAATGAAGTTAGCTTATTCCTGGATAATATTTGACTTATAGATTAAGGATTAGGTTATAATGTTAACGAAAATAAATACACAAGAGTAAGCTTTCCCCTCCTTGGAGGGGGTTAGGGGTGGGTTGTAAATTAAGAGCTTGAAGTTTTTTGGTTTGCAGATAAGGCTTTACAGTGGGACTAAGATTGACAATTGAGGACGAACGTGCGTTAGGGCTGCCTGCCGGCGCCAAAGAGAATTAAAAAATATTTGAAAATTAAATTATAAAACAATGAAATTTAACATTGCGCTTTTAGCCGGAGACGGTATAGGACCAGAAGTTATAGATCAAGCTGTAAAAGTAAGTGATGCTGTAGCAAAGAAATTTGGACATGACATTACTTGGAAACCAGCTTTAACAGGAGCTGCAGCTATTGATGCAGTTGGAGAACCATACCCAGACAGTACTCACGATGTTTGTGTGGCTGCTGATGCCGTATTATTTGGCGCTATTGGGCACCCAAGATATGACAATGATCCTTCTGCAAAGGTACGCCCTGAGCAAGGTTTATTAAAAATGCGTAAAAAATTAGGTCTGTTCGCTAATGTGCGTCCAACGTTTACGTTTCCTTCGTTATTAGACAAATCGCCTTTAAAACAGGAGCGTATTGAAGGTACCGATTTAGTATTCTTAAGAGAATTAACTGGTGGTATTTACTTTGGTGAAAAAGGTAGAAGAGACAATGGAGAAACGGCTTTTGACAATTGTGTTTACACGAGAGCAGAAGTACAGCGTTTAGCAAAAAAAGGTTTTGAATTAGCTATGACACGTTCTAAAAAACTGTGTTGTGTTGATAAAGCCAATGTATTAGAAACGTCTCGTTTATGGAGAGAAACCGTGCAAGCTATGGAAAAAGACTATCCAGAAGTAGAAGTAAGTTACGAGTTTGTTGATGCTGTGGCAATGCGTTTGGTACAATGGCCAAATAGCTATGATGTGTTAATTACTGAAAACTTATTCGGTGATATTTTAACTGATGAGGCCTCTGTAATTTCAGGATCTATGGGATTAATGCCATCGGCATCTATGGGAACTGATGCAGCTTTATTTGAGCCTATCCACGGGTCTTATCCACAAGCAACTGGACTAAACATTGCTAATCCAATGGCAACGGTTTTATCGGCTGCTATGATGTTTGAAACTGCCTTTAATTTACCAGAAGAAGGTAAGGCTATTAGAAATGCAGTAAATAAAGCATTAGCTGAAGGTATTGTTACTGAAGATTTAGCCGATGGCGGAAAAGCTTACGGAACCAAAGAAGTAGGGGATTGGTTAGCTGCTAATATCTAATAAGTATAAAATATTTTATCAGAGACCTGTCAAAGTTTACAACTTGGCAGGTCTTTTTTTTGTTTAAAGGCTTTGTATTAAGATTGGTGAATTTAAAAACATTTCGTAACTTTCTAACAACCTTTAACTTACCAAATATGAAAACAAAATTACCCTTAAAAACCCTAATCTTTTTCCTTGGAGTAAATGGCTTATACGCACAAAGTATTGACGATTTTACTTCGGTAACTCCAGTTGCACCATCAGCGCAATTTGTGATTCCATTGAGTCATGCTTTTCAAAAACTTGCTGAAGTAGGTGATGTTTTAACAGAAGGCGGTTTATTTAAACCTAAACCAGATTTTACCGGTTATGTGCCAATTGCTAGTAGTAGCGCTAATGGATATTTAAGTATTAATTCTGAGGATGTTCCACCGCCGTTTGGAATTGGTGGCGGTGTTATGGTTTTTGATATTAATTATAATAGCACAACAAAATTATGGCAAACTACAAAATCACAAGACCTTGATTTTACAGCTGTTGGTAATACGGCTGCCAATTGCTCAGGCACTGTAACTTCTTGGGGAACAGTTATTACCTGTGAAGAAGCAAGTGTTCCCGATACATTTCCTCCCATTGATGGCTATAACGACCTTGGTTGGAATATTGAAATTAACCCTGCTACTAAAACTGTAGTAGGTAAGCACTATGCTATGGGTAACTTTGCCCATGAAAATGTAACGATCCATACTAATGCGAGGACGGTGTATCAGGGTGCAGATTCAAACCCTGGGTACCTATATAAGTTTGTAGCCGATGCTGCCCAAGATTTAAGTAGCGGGAAACTTTATGTTTTTAAAGGGCTTAAAAATGGTATAGGAAGTTGGATTCTTCTAGATAATTCTAATCAAACTGAACAAAACTCGACATTAACTCAAAGTGGCCCTTCCGATCATGACGCTACTATTTTTAATGGTATTGAAGATGTAGAAATAGGTCCAGATGGCATGGTTTATTTTGCTGTTAAAGGCGAAGGAACAGTATATCGTTTTTCTGATTCTGATGTGTTAGAAACATCGGCATCTACCGTAACTATGGAAACTTATGTTGGTGGAGGTGCTAGCTATAATATTAATGATGGTAGCACTATCACTTCTGTTGCTTGGGGAAATGGGAATGACAATTTGGCTTTTGATGGTGATGGTAATTTATGGGTGTTACAAGACAGTGGGAATAATTATATTTGGGTGGTTAAAAATGGGCATTCCCAAGCTATTCCTGATGTTGAAATATTTGGGATAGCACCAATTGGTTCTGAACCAACGGGTATTACATTTACACCAGATTATAAGTATTTATTTATGTCGATTCAGCATCCAGCTGATACAAATATTGCCAACCAAACTGATGCAGGTGGACAAACTGTGAATTTTGATAAAGGCACAACTTTAGTGATTGCCCTTTCAGAAAATTTAGGAAACTCTTTGTCTGTTGAAAATAAAAATTTTGATGGTGATTTTATGGTTTTCCCTAATCCATTAGGGGCATCTAGGAACTTAATCATTAAAGGAAAACCAATTAATAATATTAAGCTATACTCTGTACTTGGAAAAATGGTATTAGACTATGATTATAATAAGACACATACCGTAGAATTAAATCTTAAGCAGTTTAATTCTGGGATTTATTTTTTGAAAATTAACGAAAAAACGACATCAAAACTTGTCATTCAATGATGCTTTGAAGCTTGAACTACTAGGCAATTCAAAAATTTCTAAATCGAAATAGGGCAGGGCTGCCATAAGATGATCAAATATATCGGACATAATATATTCATAATTCTCCCAACGTTTATCACTACTAAAGGCATAAATTTCTAAAGGAATACCTTGTGTGGTTGGCGCTAATTGACGTGCCATAATCATCATATCTTTATTGATGGCTGAATGATGTTTTAAATAAGAATCGATATACTTTCTAAAAACTCCAATATTGGTCAGGTTTCTTCCATTTAAAAGCAATATTTTATCAATGCTGTTAGACCTGTTATATAATTTAATATCCTTTTGTCTGGTTTCTAAATAGGATGTAATTAATTGAATCTCTTTGAGTTTATCTACTTCAGGTTCTGTTAAATACTTAACGCCCTCTTGTTTGATGTATAATGCTCTTTTAATACGTCTGCCTTCAGAACTTGTCATACCTCGCCAATTTTTAAACGAATCGGAAATCAAGGCATAAGTCGGAATTGTGGTTATGGTTTTATCGAAATTCTGAACTTTTACGGTCGCTAAAGTTATTTCAATAACATCGCCATCGGCACCGTATTTTTCAAACGTAATCCAATCGCCAATGCGTACCATATCATTTATAGACACTTGAATACTGGCTACAAAACCCATAATAGTGTCTTTAAAAACTAAAATAATAACTGCAGAAATAGCACCTAAGCCTGTAGCAAATGTCAAGAATGGAATACCGGTTACAATAGCTATGGCAGACATAAAACCACCTAACCAAGCAAAAATCATAAATACTTGAATGTAACTATCAATAGGTTTATCTTTTAATCGAGGTAAGGTTTTTAAATAATCCTTGAGGGTATTCAGTAAGCTCCTAACAATCCAAAGAGTTAGAACAATAGCAAATACTTGAAGTCCTCTTTCAACGATATTTTCAAATGCAGGGAAATCAATAAACACCTCACGAATAAATACTAAAGCAATAAGTAAAGGAATGATGTGAGCAATATTTCGCGGGACTTTATTATTTACCAATAAATCGTCAAAATTGGTTTTTGAAACGGATGCAAATTGCGCAAAGGCTTTAACTAATAATTTTCTTGTAATGAAATCAATGACAAATACTATAATTATCAAGGCCAGCAATAAAGCAAGCATATTTAAGTATTTTGCAGAATTTTCAGATAATCCAGATGAAACCAAATAATCATAAAGCCAATGTTTTATACTATCCATTTGTAGCTGGTTTTAAAAGTTTCCGTTCCACATAAAAAGTTCCGAAAGGAATTATGGAGGCTAAAAGCACAAATAAAAATGTGTTATTGGTCCATTTCATGTCTCTTTTAATTAAAAATGCTAAAACAATATATAAGATAAAAAGCATTCCATGCGGCATCCCTAACAACTTTACGTATTCTGGATTCCCAGTCATATATTTAATAGGTGTAGCGATAAATAGTAATAAAATATAAGATAGACCTTCAAGAAAAGCAACAATTCTGAAAATATTAAGAAATGAAAACATAGTTAAATTTTCATGCAAAAATAAGCTAGAAAAAGAATATATCCTTGATTTATAGAATTTAATACGAAACTAAACTTATAAGATAAAGAATGATGTAATAAAGCGCCCCAATTTCAAATGAAAAAAGCAAATGCCTATAACACATTAAAAATGATAAGCCCGTAAATAGCAAAGCGAATAAATCGTAACGAACCATAAAGAATTACATTTTTAAATGGAAATTCAATAATACCAGCAGCTATACACGCTATAGAAAAGGGTAGTGGTAATACGGCACCGACCATGATTAAAAATCCGCCCCATTTTTTAGAATTCTTGAGTTGCTTTTCCATTTTAACCTCTAAATAGTTATGTACCGAAGGCATTTTTGTTATTGAGCGCCCCATCCAATACGATAAAAGTCCGCCACCATAAGATAAAATAGCTAAAACACTTAAATAAAACCAAGGGCTATACATTTTACCAGCCCAAGCAATAAAAATTTCTGGAGGAACAAGCCCTAAAAGCGTTTCTGATACAAAAAAGAAGCTTAATACACCGTAAGATGGCAGTATTTCTGTTAATCTAACTAATGCAGCATTAATGTTAAAGAAATGATTAACGGTAAAAATAGCAATAACAATGGCTACAATATAGGGCAATGCTTTTTTTACAGCTTCCCATACAAACGTATAGAATCCTGTGTAATTATAGTATTGATGTAAAAGCCGCAATCGAGACTTTGCAGTTTTATCTTTAGACTTTTGTTTCATTTTCTTTGACAGATAAAGGGATGCAAATATAAGCTTAGAATTCCAATGAAAAAAGTAATTAACATATTTAACAACTCACCTTGGCACATGATTATTTGATGACAAAAGTCATTTTTTTCAAAACTGAAATGAACTAGTTTTATGAGATCAACATTTTAATCCATGAAACATGAAAGTATTTGATGAAAAGCATATTAAAAATATTGTGCTAGTTGGCGCTCACCATAGTGGAAAAACAACATTATCTGAAACCATGTTGTTTGAAGCTGGCTTAATAAATAGAAGAGGAACTGTTGAAAATCATAATACGGTTTCAGACTACCATGAGATTGAGCATGAACGAAACGCATCTATATTCGCCACTCCCTTACACACCGAGTGGCGTAATTATAAAATAAATATCATAGATACCCCTGGTTTAGATGATTTTATTGGTGAAATTATTTCGTCCATAAATGTCGCAGACACTATTGTTACAGTGGTTAACGGTAGGCAAGGCGTAGAGGTAGGGACTGAAATTATTTGGAATTATATTGACACCTATAGAAAGGCCTCTTTATTTGTGATTAATCAAATTGACCATCCTAATTTAAAATTTGAAGAAAGTTTTAAAAGTATAAATGAATTAGTCGGTAATCATGCTGTAAAAATTCAATTCCCCATAAAAATTGATGGTTCACAAGGTATTATTGATGTTTTGAAAATGAAACTCTACAAATTCAAACCTGAAGGCGGTAAGCCGGAAAAATTAAATATCCCAAAAGACTATCTAGAGCTTGCTAATACGCTTCATAATGAGTTGGTAGAAAAAGCAGCCGAAAATGATGATGCATTATTAGAACTCTTTTTTGAAAAAGGAACGCTAAATGAAGATGAAATGCGCCAAGGTATTAAAGCAGGCATGTTAAATCATGAATTATTTCCTGTATTCTGTGTATCTGCTTTAAATGATATGGGAACAGGCAGATTAATGGGATTTATTGATAATGTAGCACCAGCAGCTTCCGAATTAAATGAAGAACAAAGTGTAGAAGGCAAGACCTTAAATAGAGCGGTTAGTGCGCCAACAGCATTATTTGTTTTTAAAACCATTTATCAGCCTAATTTGGGTCAGATTACCTTTTTTAAAGTAAAATCAGGAGAGCTTAGTGTTAACGATAAATTGGTTAACCCTAGAAATAATGAAACTGAAATTATTAACCAATTGTTTATAATGGATGGTAAAGAGCGGCAATTTGTTACAAAACTAACCGTAGGTGATATTGGTGCCACTCTAAAATTAAAGTTTACAGATACTAACGATACACTAAGAGATATAAACAGTAAAACCACTATTAAACCTATTAATTTTCCAAAACCAAGAATTAAAAAAAGCGTAACAGCAATCGAAAAAAAGGATGAAGAAAAATTAATTGATGCACTTAAAAAAATCCATAGTCAAGATTTAACTGCTTTTTTAGAATACTCAAAAGAATCAAAACAGCAATTATTAGGGTGCCAAGGTGAATTACATTTAGCGACAATTGATTGGACGTTAAAACATGTTTACGGTATGGAGGCAAAGTTTGAAAAACCAAAAATAATGTATAGAGAAACTATACAACGTACATCCACAGCCAGCTATAAGCATAAAAAACAATCTGGTGGGTCTGGGCAATTTGGAGAAGTACACCTAAAAATTGAACCCTGGAATGAAGGCATGCCAGAACCAGAAGGGTTTAGTTTAAGAGGTAAAGAAGAAGTTGATTTACCATGGGGTGGAAAACTCGTATTTTATAATTGTATTGTTGGTGGCGTTATCGATCAGCGTTATTTACCATCCATCAAGAAAGGCATTTTAGAAGTCATGGAAGATGGGCCTTTAACAGGGTCGTTTATTAGAGATATACGTGTCATGGTATATGATGGCAAAATGCATTCCGTAGATTCTAACGATATTTCTTTTAAAATAGCAGGAGCCCATGCATTTAAAGAAGCGTTTTTAAAAGCAAAGCCTAAATTATTAGAACCAACAAATGAGTTGGTAGTAAAAATACCCGAAGAAATGATAGGTAGTGTGATGACAGATTTACAATCTAGACGCTCTATTATACAAGGCATTGATAGCCAAAATAATTATCAAATATTAAAAACCATAACACCCGCAGCAGAATTATACGGGTATTCAACAGATTTACGGTCGTTAACACAAGGTCGAGCAACATTTAATACCAAATTTTCATCGTATCAACCAGTGCCAACAAATGTTCAAATGGAGTTGGTAAAACAATTAGAAATAGTAGAAGTTTAATATATAAAACAAACCATATGCAAACTAAAGTATCATATTTAAGCGATTTAAAGTTCAATTTAGAAACTTGGAGAAGGGAATTACGTTTTCATTTTAACGAAATGGATACGTTTGAAGAAAAACTAGAGGAAATAGCTGGTAGAGAATTTGGAAAGCGGGCAACCATACCTTTAGAGAATTTCCAAAATAGAATTATGATTGAAAAAGCAGCCATATCAAAATTAATGCATCGCTGTAAAAATAAATTGAATACTATACATACAGCAGATTATAATGAAAAAATTGATGGTCGTTTAAGTAATGAACAACATACATTAAAAGAAGACATGAGAACGTATATTAAAATGCATTACGAATTAAAAGAGGAGATGATGACATATTTTCTAGAATGGCTCTAATTCCTCAAGAATAGGAGTTTAATAGGCTTTCTGAAAGTGTATTATTAACTTTTTGTCACATTGAGCGCAGTCGAAATGTTATGTTTCTTGGTTTGGATTGTCCCCTAGAGGATTATCGAAATGAAAATATATTTTCATTGAAGATACCGAGCGTAGCTTATTAGGGGTGTTTTTTTTTAACAACTTGATAAACATATAGTTACAAAGCGCGTCAATGGTAGCGCAGTCTAAATACATTGAAAATCAAAATAATAATGTTTTCGACTGCGCTCAAACTGACGAATGGAAAAACTTTTAGGACAGCCTGTTTTTTATAAATAACATTTTACAGCTGACTTATATCACGATATTAGGACGCAATTATCAATACATTTAAAACCAAAAACAAATGAAAACCAATAGATTATTTTTACTGATATTGGCTATTGGTTTTGCATTTAATCAAGGGCAAACACAAGATAAAAAAGCGTTCGAAGAAATTATTTGGCATATTAAAGCTTTTAAGCCTCAAGTTAAATTGTTAAATATAAAAGCCATTGATAAGAAAGGGAAAAAATATGATGTTAAAGCCATTCAAGATTCTGAACAAACTAGTATTTTAGATATAAAAGCCTTTATAAAAGGTAAAAGACTTCCCGTAAAAATGTTGGTTAGTGATGACAGGTACTATCCAGTGAAAGCAATAGGACTAGATGGCACTATTTATGATATTAAGGCATTTACTGAAGATGGCACAGCGCTGCCAGTTAAAGGTGTTAGTAAATCTGGTAATATTATACATATTAGAGCTATATATCAAAATATGATTTATTATAATGTTATTGCTGTTTCTCCTGATGGTAAAACGAATGCCGTAAAAGGTATTAAACTAGGTGATGATATTATTGAAACGACTGTAAATGGTGTTCAAGTTTATGCTCACGTAAAATCTATCACACATACCAAGTAGGTAATAGAGAATAAATGATAAATGAATTTCCCGACATCGGAGCTATAAATTCTATTTTACATAATATAAATTATAATTCATTTTGAAATTATAATCAGTCATTATATAAAATGTCTTTGTAACGATAAATTCATGAATTATATTGTATGTAAATATAATCATCCTCAGAATAATTGTATTCGTATAGCATAAAAAATGTACGTTCAACTCACCAATTGTTTTACCAAAATTTTATGAGGCCAAGTTAAAATCGATATTCTATTTCACATAATAGTTAAAGATTTGCAACGAACTAAAATTACGGCTTTTATGGTTGAACTGTTATGGTAAATCTAGTTGTTCTATAAAAATATCAGCCTTTCCGTTAATGTTTTCGTATAACGACTCTTTTTTAAACCCTGTTGAAATGCTGATGATGTTACCAATATAGTCTTCGAATATAAAATGTGGGTAACCTATGCTTGTTATCTCTTGTACCAGTTTTGAATTTCTATCATAAATAATCGCCTCTCTCTTGTATGGACTATCTGTGTTTACCTGCCAATCCGGGTCATTGTTAGTACCGAAGATCTTGACACCATCTGTGCTAGTAGCTGTTGGAAAATTCGGAAATTCAAACGATTCAATCTGTTGAAATGTATCAGTATTATATAGCCTGTTTTCAACTGCATCTAACATATACTCCGCAAAGGTATTGTTCAAAGTTTTCTCATTATTTAAAACTCTAATACTAAAATCTACAGTTTCTGTACTAACGATTAACCCATTATCATCTAAACTTTTCACAATACTATTTGGTTCATTTGGATGCCCAATTAATACCCGGTTATTACTTAGCACGAAAAGTCTATGCCATATATCTCCTTGATGTTTCGTAAAATGTGGCGCACTATCAATTAATGATAGGTTAGTATTATCTCGTTTCAAGGTAAATATTTCACTTCCGCTAGCAAGTATCCAAAGGTCTGATTCTGGAGAATACGTGAAATCTAAAAAATTAAATACATCTTCAGGGTCTATGGCATATTTGAATTCCATAGTAGTTGCATCGTAGAAATGTAGTTCTAATCCTTGTTGAATCAATAATTCTTTACCATTTTCAGGTGAATTGAAAACTTTGATTCCAGAAAAAGTTTGAGTCTGCGGCGGGATATCTGAAATGGATTCTGTCTCTTGGGTATTGTAATTGTAACGACGAATATTTACGCCTGTGATACCATTTCCGCTGAGTTCCCCATAGAAGTATACAATAGGCTCTTCTGAATCCACATCCAAAGAAAGAATTTTTTTATAATCAATAACTTCTTTTCTTTTGAAAGGTACCTCCCAAAAACCAATACTTTGACTATCCCTCAAGGTGCTTTTATTCCCAAAAATATTATGAGCATAAACCTTATAAAATGGGTTCTCTAAATAAGGAGGGTTGTCATCAATATAGGCATTAACATCAATATCATCAATCTCTGCTATAGGATATTCTTGGAACCCACTACCACTGCCCTCACCAAAATTTGAAACCGTTATTTCATAATGTGAAAAGTAAGGGGACTCAGATGGCTCCCACGAAAGTGATATGTTATTATCGCCAACAACCGGTTCATTTAAAGAAATTGGATCAATGTGTATAAAAAAACTTGGATGGACACCATAATAATTACTTTCTCCTAGCAATCCTTTATCCGTATACACTTTTAGATAGTAGCATAATGATTCAGCAGCAGGTGGAGTTAAATCGGTATACTCGGTTGTATTGACATTGGTAATAGTCGCAATAAGCTCTGAATTGGCTTTAGTGCAATTCTCACCAGCACTTCTATATATTTCGTATCGGTTAAAACTATTGAATCCATCATAAGCCCCCCACGTAAAGCTCAACAAATTTTCAAAAGTCTCATCTGAATTTTGATTAAAAGTATTTGTAACTAAATCTAGTTCTTCTGGAATGTATCTGTTTGCAGTCAAAATAAATACATCTAATTCACCATCTTCATCTACATCAAATCTGACTTTAAAAACTAGTTCCTCACTATTTAATTTGGTGATTACAAAGTCATCTGTTTGACCTAATGAATTAGTGAATGTAAGAATGCCATTGTTTAATTCCCATTCAAGTTTACTAATTTGAGGGTCACAGGAACTGCTTTGATATATATATTCGGTGTAAGTACCATTCCTTGAATAAACAAAGAAGTCCCTGCCACATTCAGCATAATTTATTGGAACTTCTGCCTTTTCTCCCTCAAACTCTGCGCTAAAAATTGACCAAACCCCAACAAGGTCCTCTATTGAAGCAGAACTATCTGCACCATTAAAAAAATTATTAATATTTTCAGAACTATCATCATCTTTTGAACAACTATGGAAAAAAACTATAATGAAAAGGAAATATAACGTTTTGTTTTTCATTATTTTGAAATGTTGAATGTGTGGCATAGACATGAGTTTTGTACTACAAAAGAACAACATTTTTTGCTAATAATTGTGGAGAATTGGGTATACTCACAACATTTGGTGAAAATGCATTCAAAACCTATTCCCTTAGCCTTTGTGTAGTGAAAAAAAGTAATATTTCTAACCTATTTAATTAGGAATTGATTAAAAATAATCCAAAATTAACTCAAGATGATTTTGTAAATGAATTATCTGGAAATTAACGTTATCATAAATCATTCCACACACATTCCACTACGCTCCTATCGTCGCTTCGTAAAAAGAGTGTTCCATTAACATTGTAGAGAAAGTTTTTAGAAAGAAAAAAATAAGAAAATGTAGAAATTCAACTTCGCTTTTGCCAAAGCTCAAGTTACATAACGCAGTACATTATAGTACATTTTATAACAATTAGCGAAATAGCGCTTTTGTGCGATATTTGACATAATTGCAGATATAATGTCTTTTGACTTATATCGACAGTAATTATGTCAAGCTAATTGTGGCTTCGTTAGAATAATTTAGATGTGTAGCTATATCGCTCGATTGCTTTTTAAATATTTAAATGCCTTATATGGCATTTATTTTTTAACACAATATCCAACCGCTTTGCCAGCGCCAAAAAAAGCTAGCTTTTAGATTGTTATCAAAATTCTCGTAATTGAGCATTCCATAAGAGCTTAAATTTTATGAAGGATAAAATTCTAAGCACTTATTCTATTCTCGTTACTATTTAATCTTTTTTAATTGTAACTATTATTATTATGTATAATAGAATTTGAAGATTTGAACTTCTTAAGTTTTGATTTTATCTTTTTTTCTTGGATAAAAAAAGAAACAAAAAAATCATGACTGCATGTAATTTTGGAAACAATTAACGGCTCATTCGCTATAATTTAGACTATTTGGCGTTAAGAAAATGTACAGTGTACATTATTAGCCAAATACAATTTGAACCTTTAAATTGCTTTAATACTGTATCCAAATCAAATCATCCACTGGATAATTTGTATTTGTATAGCCTAAAATATGCACGCTCATTTCACCTATTGTTTTAACCAAAATTTTATGAGGCCAAGTTTAACATCGAGATTCTATTTTACATAATAGTAACATGAATATCTCCATCTAATTCAATAGACTTTACGAATTTTTTGGTTTTATAATTTTGGTCATAAATTAACCACGGCATATCAGCTTTTGGCATTCTTACTCGACCAAATTCTATTGCACAAGAAATTGGCATTACTGGAAATATATGTAAGGGTGTTTTATTCCCTTGTTTTTCTTTTATCTCAACCATCAAATTACGAACTAATTCTCTGAATTTTGAAAGCTGAATCTTTGATTTCATAAAGTCATTATTGGGATTATCAATTGTTATTTCCCAAATATTAATATCTTCTCCAAGTATCTCAAATATCCTATCTCTAGAAACGTGGTCGCTTAATGATATAATTAATGCAGATTTATTGTGATTATCATTTGGGCGATTTAATTTGTAATTAAAGTTTTTGGGACTTTCTCGCCATTTCCAATTAACGGGTTCTCTATGTAACTGAAAAGTTTCAACCCTTATTTTATCGGTCAATAACGCACCTAATTGTATTAATAATGGTTGTGGAGCTAGACAGAATAATGAATATGACTGGCATTCATCTTGTTCAATTATTGGAGTTATTTTTTTCGTAAAGGCATTTTTCAAATTCGCAGATTCTGCTAACCAATATTCTTTACTACTATCCTTTAAATTTGATGTCATTGAAAGAATTTGTGGTCTTTCAGATGCAGGATATGAATCGGGAAACATGGCTTCTACACAACTTGAATTGTTTATCAAAGATTTTTCAGAACCTATGTTCGCTCCATACATTAGGACATGAGATTTTTTTTCTGGTTTAATTCCAGTTACAATTTCAATTCTCTGTTCATGTTCATTCTTCCAATGAATTAATAAATCAGCACTATACCTAATACCTTCAATATCTTGGTCTATTTTTTTATGACAACCATGGCACATCAACATTAGATTACTGATGTCATTTAAACTTGTAAGATTTAATTTAAAAATCCCCCAACCTCTTGGGCCTTTCTCAGAAAATGAATAAATATGTGCTTTTTGAGCTAAATTTACGGTTTCATTAGTGACAGCAGATTTATAAAGAAGAATGTTACAACTACTAAATTGACACCTACCTCCTGCTCTAGCCCAAAGTTCTCTTTCTACTGTATTTTTTATGTAGCGTGTTACTTCTTTCATAGTTATTAGTCTTCAATTGATTTTTTCTCTACATACTCGCCATATTCATCATGACCTCCACCTAACCATTTTCCAGAAATCAACCAAAGTTCATAAAATTCTAACCATTCACTTGCCCAAGGAATTATTGTAGATGATATTAGTTTCTCCTTTGTCCATTGTCGCTTTTTCCAAGAATACAAACAAAGTTTTTGCTCTAAATGTGAATAAACATGTGGCAATGTTTTCCTGTTTGCAGCTACTTCTAATTTTTCATTAATGACATATATATCTACTCCAGAATACTTATCAAAGCATATTTTTACATCATAAGCTTTACTTACAGGTGTTGGCTTTAATTTAATTTCAACTTCAAATAAATTCCCTTTGATTTTAATCACTTTCATGTTTGGAAACAACTCTTTTATTTTCTCGAGTTGCTTATTAGCGGAAAAGCCTTTTTTTCTAGCCTGTTTTGAACTTTTAATATAACTACTACCCATTTAATCCTTCAAAATCATGTTTTTTGATTATAGGTCCTGAAACAGTAGCTCCCAAAAGTCCTGTTCCTGCCTCCATTTTACGTTTTCCTGTTTCAGTTAAAATTCTATTTTGATTACCATAATTTATAAATGCTTTTTCTGTTATAGAATTTCCAAACTGACTTGACATAGACTTTTGAAGATTATTTAGACCAATACCATCACTACTAATAATAGATGCAATATCTTCTTCTAATTTGTTAAGCCATTCATAGAAATATTCTCTTTTTTTATCCTCTTTAACCCATTTATCAGCAAAGTTCTCTTCACTATTTACAGGGTTTTCGATGATTTTTTCGATTTTACCTGTTTCAGGATTATATTTTTCTTTGATTTCACCTCTCATATTGCCAACTGCATTAACTAGAGCATCTAAAATATTATCTTCTTTGTCATAAGATTTAGCAGCTAATGTTGTAATAATGATGGATATTGGCTTATGGTCTAAATCATAATCACTATTCTCTGAAAACATTATATCTCTATGTCTTTTCAAAATCTGGACGACTCTCTGTAATGGCAACTTTTCTTTATCAAAATCTCTTATTGGCTCAATTGCCTCTTTTAAAGAAATGAATCTAGTGGAATTAATTATTGCTCTTCTAAAAAACCATTTTGCATAACCAAAAGGATTACTTTTTAACCAGACAAGATGATTTGTTGTATAATTATAACCAATATCTTCTCTATCTGTAATTCTTATAGCTAATTCATCAGCATCTTTTAATTCAGCATTACTAAATGATTTTTCAAATACAATGTTATAATTTGAGTCTACAATACAAGGTAAAATGTCCATATGATAATTAGAGTCTTCAGCATAAATTAAAGTCCAACATCTTCTTCCTTCTGGTTTTTTAATCATTTTCTCATATGTCTTGTTGTCTTTTATTTGATTTCCAACTTTTTGCTTTAAATCATATTGTGTCCAACTCGCATTTTTGTTTATTAATTGGCAAACTAAATCAACGTCTAATTTGCTACCTTCTACTACCGGTTTGACCATTGTTCCTAGCATAAATGAGCCTTGAGGTAAAATTTCTGGCTTATAAGGTAATAAAGCTGAATTATCTTTAGTAAGCTGTTCCGCTAAAGCTTGGTAGCTTTTAACTGCTGATTCAAATTGAGTTTTAGTAATATCCAGTTCTCCTCCTAAAAACTCTAATATTCTATTTAATAAATCTTTATGTTCTATTCTCATTTCTTTCTTTTTTTGGTTGGACCAACTTTAACTGTTTCAATAGTTGTAGTTTTCGGTCTTCTTTTAGCCTCTTCTATGGAAATAAATTTACCAGTACCAGCATCTCTACCTCTTTTACTTTGTCTTGCCATAATCCTTTTTAAAGTGATATTACTTCCTCGACAACTCCTTGAATTCTGAAATTGCTTGTTAGTATTATCGGTTGATGTATTTTATTAGTGGATTTTGGTTTCAAAATAACCATACCACCATTTTTATTATATTCTTTAACTGTTGCTTCATCATCAATTAAAGCCAATACTCGATCTCCATTATTAGCATCTGGTTGCTGTCTGATTAGCAATAAATCTCCATTATTGATACCAGCTTTGTTCATTGAATCTCCTTCTGCTTTTAATAAAAAGTATTTATATCCACTTTTAATCATTTCTACAGAAATGGAAACTTCTGCTTCAATATTTTCATCTGCAAAAATTGGCATTCCACAAGCCACACTTCCTATTAAGGGTATTTTTACAGTTTGTGCTCTAGACCCAAAATCTTCGGGTATTTCAAAATCAACAATCTGATAACTCCCATCAATTTTCTTCCTTAATATTTCCTTTTCTTCAAGACTTTTCAATAAAACGGCTGATGAACGAGGGGATTTATATCCCAATCCAATCATTAATTCACGTACGCTTGGTATTCTTCCTTGATGAACAATTGAATTTCGAATAATCTTTAGAGCTTCTAATTCTTTATCAGATAAATTATAAAACATACACAAATATACACTTTGCATACACTTAAAATATATTTCTAAACCACTAGTTATAAACTTGTTATTAACATTTATTGAATTATTTGTGTAAATATAACCTGACTGTAAATTGTATCCTTGTGGATTTCCGTAATGAAAACATACTCTATTCTAAATAATCCCATTTCATACACATTCCCACTTCGCTCCTATCGTCGCTTCGGGCAAAGCGTATTCCATTACATTTTTAAAGAAACATTTTAGAAGAAAAAAATAATGAAAAAGTAGTAGTTTAAACTTCGTTTTTGCCAAAGCAAAGTAACATAGCGCAAAACATTATAGTACATTTCACAACAATTAGCCGATTTAAAATTGCTTTAACTTTTAAAAAGTGAATTTTATTATTGTTTAAAACCGTTAACACAACATTATTAATATAATTGCATTAAGTAAAGCATAACTTAAAGAAGGCGCAGATTGAATTAAGGAATCTTGAATCCTTATTCGGACTAAAAAACCTAATATCATTAAAATAGAAAGACCTAATGCAGATATAGCTTGCAGCAACGGAGCATATAATGAACCAACGAGCAAACCCAGAGCTCCCAATAACTGCAGGGCACCAACTAGCTTTCTTGAATTCTTGAGACCATATCGTTTAAATTCAGATTTCATTTGGGACGTCGTTAAACTAGCTACACCAAAAAATAGAAATGAAATTCCAGAAATAAATGTCAAAAAAGTGAGTAGGTTCATAAATTTCATATAACTGAAAAATTATTAGAGTTACGGCTTGTTTAAAGCGGGAAGGCTATATACAAACTCATCACTAAGAATAAAAAAGCAGGAAGGGACTTCTTTAATGGATCTTTAATTTTTAAATGCATTGCAATGGAGCCAAGCAATAGTAAGGCAAGACCTAATGCTGAAGGTTCTTTAAGTTCAGGATACCAAATAGCTGCTAAAAGACCAACAGCTAATAATACTTTTAAGATACCAACAACATAGCACATCCAAACCGGAAGCCCATAAACTTTAAATTCCTCGATGATGGTCTTGGCATTACCTCCACGCCATTGAGTACTTTTGTTCTTTTGTACAAGCCATACATTAAGTATGCTAAAGGCGACGATGCATTGTAATGCAATTGTAATATAATTCATGTCTTATTTTTTTATTGATAGTCTTTAAATAGGTTAATCTAATCCTATGTTTTCGATTTCAAGTGAAAATTTTTCTTTCTTCTTATTGCCAATTAAAATCGCAATTTCTTCCATTACTCCTCCTAAATAATTAGGTTTGTCTAAAGTATTACCTCTAAAACTAGGGTAAAATGAGCTTAATGGTATTTTGATAGTTTGCCATTCGCCAGTAGTCCTAAAAGTGGATATGTAAGAATAGCGCTGTGATGACTTTTCTTTTATCCTGAATTGATAGTCTTTCCCATCACCTTTTACTTTTATAACGATATGCTCGAATTTTGAAACATCTTTTTTGTTGAATTCATGACGAATTGATGAAAAGCCTCCATTGTTCTCTGTAGTCACGTAGCCTTTGAAAAGTCCGTTTCCTGCATTGTTAATTGAAAGTGTTCCCTGAGATAGACCACCCATAACGCCATCGTTTACAACGTACCAATTAGACGTGTTTTTTTCATTTTTAAAATCGAAAATAGTAGATGTATTGTCTTGAAACATAAAACTTAGAGATAATAAGATGATTAAAACTTTCATATTATTGTTTAATTATATTTAATTTTTGTTAAACAAAAATAAGAAATAATTAACAGAAGATAAAAAAATTAACCTTAATTTGGCATATAATTATTGCTGCTAAAATATTGAATATGAAAATTTTGTATTGCCTTCAATCGATCTAAATCAATTTTATCACTAAAGTTTTCGTCATTCCTAATTGCTGGATTATATATAACTGTACCTTTTCCAGAGTCACCTATATAGGCAAGTTAATCAAGAATATTAATATCGTTCAATAATAATCCTTGCTTCTCAAGAACACGATTCAATAAGAGCATACCCCAACCATCTGGCAGGGAATCATCAAACACTCCAAACATTCCATGAAAAGCATCTGGATGGGCTTTGCTTCAATAAAAAAAGTTTAAACCAGTTCTGTCTCAAATTTAGATTTGAGATTGTTGTATTAAGGATATTAGCCCATTGATTGCCCCCAAAATTTCATCTTTAGTAAAATTGCAATGGCCATATCGTCCGGTAATTTTTATTGGGTATAAAAAAGAGTCCGGCCAGATAGCGCCAACTTTATTTGCATAATAAGTTTGATGCCAAAACAGAGAAACATGATCAAATTCGGTATGCATGGTTACAAGAGGCGTCAACAAAGCACCTTCTGTTTCGTAGAAATTAGCCACGTTTTGAGCAGATTGCTCCCATTCAGATCTTTTAATTCTTTCGACTGTTAAATTCAACTTTCTGTCATTGTCAGATCCTTCATAGATTATTTTTGGATTTTTATTGTTAAATGGACTTCCTTCCAACCTTACAATGGCATCATTGGTTGCCATTATTGGAAATCTTAATACCTCCAGTATGGCAGTCACTACAGCGGAATGATTTGATTTGTCTACATGATCACCTATACTGGTGCCACCCACTCTGGAGCAATTTAAAAATTGCCTGATTTTATTTCCTCCATTATATTGGTAATCATCCTCCAATTCTTGTTTAATAGCTGAATATAGGGGGCCGTTTTTTCTCCAGGCTTCCATAGTTCGTTTTGAAACTCCTTTTGGGCTGCCCAGATTTATACCATTTATACTTGGCCCAAAGAAATATTTAAATAAAACATGAGCATCGCCATAATATTGTAATTGCTTATAAAAATTACCTATAGGGCAACAGGTTGCTATTGCACCATCAAACATCCCCGGGTTCTGCTCAATAGTAAGAACGGTAATCAAACCACCTTCTGAAGGTCCAACTAGAAAAATAGCATCATATGGTTTAGGTTCAGCAGGGTTTTCAGGATCGTCAAAGAATTCATCAATAGCTATTTTTAACTCTTTGATATCTTTGATTGCATCTAGCACTACCAGCCCATTGTCGCTATAGCTGGTAGCGGCATAAGCTGCTTTTTCAAGAATAATATCTTTGATTGCTACGGTTCCTCCCATCCCATCAAGAATAGTGTCTGAAGGTAATTCTATAAGTTCTCCTGGATCAACATAACCATGAGCGTAAACCAACACAATCCTTTGACCATCAGGAATAAAATTCCAAAAATTAGGTAAAGCTATTTCATAAGAGGCTCCTCCTTGGAGTGTTGATTTTAAAGAAACCGCTTTCGTCAGGCCATCTTTTTCAGCCTTAAGATCAATACCCGAGTTTACTTTTAAATCAATAGGGTCTTGATTAAAGTCCATAGGCTCTTGCTGACATCTAAAAAACATAATGGCCAATAGTAAACCAATCAATATTAAAATAGATTTTCGAATAATAGTATAATGATTTTTCATAGTGTTAAATTTTTGATTTCAAATTCATTAATAACATTTACAAATTATTATTAACACTTGACTACCAAAATGATCTTCATCATTTATCTTGTTTTTTTCTAGTTTATGAATATTTTATAGAGGTTCTATAATATTTAGTGAGATGCCTACCGGCATTACCACTCCGTTTATATTATGCCTCCCTATTATGTAGTTAATATGCTAGTTTGCTCATCCTTTTATAACAGCAACAGGTTTTAATTTTGCTACTTTTTTAGCCACTCCAGAAGCATGAACCGTTTCTACGACTAAATTCACGTCTTTGTAAGCAATAGGCGCTTCTTCAGCAATGCCTTTAAAAGAACCTGATTGAATATAAATGCCTCTTTCTTTTAATTTTTCTTTTAAAACAGGGGCGTTTACTTCTTTTTTTGCAGCCGTTCTAGACAAGCGTCTTCCAGCGCCATGGCAGCAGGAGCCAAAAGTGATGTCCTTGCTCTTTTCTGTGCCTGCCAATACATAGGAACAGGTACCCATACTGCCAGGTATAATAACGGGTTGACCTGCATTTTTATAAGCCTGAGGAAGTTCTTCAAAACCAGGTCCGAATGCGCGCGTAGCACCTTTGCGATGCACAATTACTTTTTGTTGTTTGCCGCTAATGGTATAGGTTTCAATCTTAGCAATGTTATGTGCAACATCATATAATAGTTTTAGATTGGCTTCTGCTTCACCAAAAATAGTTCCCCAAGCTTTTCTTGCTTCCCAAGAAATAACTTCTCGGTTACACCAAGCATAATTGGCTGCTGCGCACATGGCTTTGAAGTAGTTTTGACCTTCTTTTGAATTGAAGGGGACGCATGCCAATTCCCTGTCTTTTAGTTTGATATCATATTTAGCCATGGCGTTCATCATAATACGAATATGATCGGTTGCTACCTGATGTCCTAAGCCTCTTGAGCCTGTATGGATTAAAACCACCATTTGCCGATTTTCTAAACCGTAAGCTTTTGCAATGTCTTCATCGTAAATTTTATCTATATAATCAACTTCTACAAAATGATTCCCCGAACCAATGGTACCTAACTGATCTGTTCCTCTTTTTTTAGCCATTTCTGAAACCATAGAGGAATCTGCCTCCATTAGTTTTCCTTTGTTTTCTATATAGGTTAGGTCTTCGTGAATGCCATAACCATTTTCAATGGCCCATTCTGCTCCTGTGGTTAACACGTGATTCATTTGTTCTTCAGAAAGGATAATATGACCTCCTTTACCCATTCCCGAAGGTATTTGAGCATACATTTCTTTGGATAGCGCTTCTATTTTATCTCTTACATCATCAATTTTTAAAGTTGAAGTCAATAACCGAACACCGCAATTGATATCGTAACCAATGCCACCAGGAGAAATAACACCATCAGGATATCTGGTTGCTGCAACGCCACCTATAGGAAATCCGTAGCCTTCATGTACATCTGGCATGACTAATGATGCTTTTTGAATACCTGGAAGTGTCGCCACGTTTACCAGTTGGCTTAGCGATCTATCTTCAATAATATCATCTAAAAGGGATTCAACCGCAAGGGCTCTGGCAGGAACTTTCATATCGTCTCTAAAAGACATGGGGATTTCCCATAAGTAGTCTTTTAATTTGTTGATATCGGATTTTTTTACCTTTTTCATATATCAAAAATTATATACGTTTCCCACAGATTATTTTTGTTCTTTTTTACTTCAGCTTCATGGTAGGTTACCGCTTTAATTTCTTCATCAAAATCATGGGTTTCAATACCAAATACATCTGCTACAATCTTATGTCTTTCTAAACTTAAAATATTGATTTTACAGTAAATGGTTTTATTGGTGTATGTTTGTGTAAGTACGTCTGATAAAAAATCAATGAGCAAATTTGTATAGTCTAACGAACACGTTTTTATTCTTGTTTTACTGTTAAATTTATGGGTATGGTCGCAAATATTTTCTTTGAGTATGTTTGCCATCCCCTTTACACCGGCCTTAAATAATTTTTGAAGAGTTTCTCCTTCAATAAACATTCTTATATCGGCTGTATGTGGGAGGTATTTTATTTTCATTTTTTTACAGCCTTAACAACTACAAATGACCCTTCACCATAGCCTTCTTTTGGTGTTTGAAGGTCTTTTATTTCGTTTAATTCTCCAAATAGGGTTTGGTTGAATTCTAGATTTTTAAATTTTGTTTTTTTAAGTAAATCTTTCACGCTTTCTACTGAATAGTAGGTTGCATTTTTAAAAAAGGTGCTTCGATGTCTTTTCGCTTCGTATTGCTGTGCTATGGTTTGCGCTTTGTCTAAAAACGCTAGAATTATAGATCCTCCCGGCTTTAATACCCTATGCGCTTCGTTTAATGCTGCTTTTAAATTATCAAGATGGCAGATGGTAACAAAAAGTATAAAATCGAAATGATAATCACTATACGGAAGTTTTTCCGCAACGCCTTTCATAATTTCAACACCTCTTTTTATGGCCTTTTGTGCCATTTCTTCAGAGGGCTCTATGCCTTCTTTAATTCCCAAAGCTTTAGAAAATCGTCCTGTACCCAAACCCACCTCAATGCCGTAAATAGCTTCGGGTAGTTTTAAAAGTTGCTCTTTAATTGCTGCTACTTCCGATTGAAAAACTTCTGGGTAAGTATCATACCAAGCTTCATAAGCTTCTGCATTTTTGTTGAATATTTCTGTTTGTAACATGTTTTCTAATATTTTATGGTAGTTACTAAATTATAAGCATAGGACATACCATTGATTTTTAAATGAATAGCAATGCTCTAAATTTAATAATCACATATCAAGAGCAAAATGATGTAGGTCATCTACCTATTTTATTTCTGTTGATAATCAATATTTTGGACTAAAGCCTTTTGTTAACTGCTGATTAAAATCATTGGTGTTTTGGTTTTTGTTATATAGATTTATGTTTTAGGTCTCAATATTAACAAATAAGGTTATTAATGACCACTCATAAAAATAGAGTCGATCCGGTAATTACTTTGTTGCCATTAATAGGAATTGCTCTATTTGTAATTTTTTATATCATTGCTGCTATCTATTATCCTGGAGGGTCGTATGCTGCACCAAATCGGCCAGGGTTTAGTTTCAAGAACAATTATTTATGTGATTTGCTGGATAATCATGCCATAAATGGAGCTTTTAATTCTGCACGTATATATGCGCGTATAGCATTAGCCATACTGTGTTTGAGTTTGATATTACTTTGGTATTATTTACCAAAATTATTCAATAGAAAAAATAAAGCCCAAACCATTATGAGTATTGCTGGCATGTTATCTATGGTAATTACCCTGTTTTTAGCGTCTGAAGTGCATGATATAATTGTAAGAACAGCAGGGGTTTTTGGAGTAACCGCATTACTCATTGCTTTTATCGAACTTTATAATGCCAATTATTACAAACTATTAATCCATGGTATTATTTGTTTGTTCTTTTTTTTAACTAATTACTATATCTATGAAACAGAAATACTAATAGACAAGCTTCCTGTAATTCAAAAAATAACATTTTTGTCCTGCATGAGCTGGTTTGTGTTATTGAGTATTCATTCTTACAGGAAGTTAGTTAGCACATAAGGGTTTTTAATTCTCTTAAATTTTTGATTGAATTCCTGGTAACATTTAACTAGAAATTCGCTCTAAAGTTACTTTGATGTTACTACGGTTTTGCCAACAGTTCTGCCATTTTCTAATTGAAGATGCGCTTCTCCAATATTACCAAAAGAGTAGACGACGCGTATACACTAAAAAACAACTTTTAATACTAGAATCTGCTTTAACATCTTTAGGTAAAAGTTTAGCACATGTACTAACAGCCAACGCTCAATGGGGAAAAACTGTAGCTGATGAAAAGCAGAAATTATAAAATGTAAGCAAGATTCGTTTTAAACTATCCCAGTCCACACCCATTGCACTCCCCCTCCCCTCTTATAACATGATGCATTGTTTAAAACAAGGTTTAATTTATTAATAAAGTCACCAATTTAGTACAGTGTAAATTTTATATTAATTAGAATATCACATTTAAATTTACATTATCTTTATCAGTAAGCGATTAATCAACTTACATAGAAGATGAACAAAGAACCACATAAATTTGGTACTTTTCTAGGCGTCTATACACCCAGTATATTGACCATACTTGGCTTGATTATGTACTTGAGATTTGGTTGGGTAGTTGGAAATGTAGGCCTAATAAAAACCATTGTTATTGTATTAATGGCCAGTTCTATAACATTTATAACTGGTTTAAGTGCTTCGGCAATCGCCACTAATATTAAAGTTGGTGTTGGTGGTGAGTATTATATGATTTCCCGCAGCCTTGGTTTAGAAGCTGGTGGTGCTATTGGCATTCCCTTATATTTATGTAGAACTTTAAGCGTTACCTTCTATTGTTATGGGCTGTCAGAAGCCATACTGGTATTATGGCCAGAAAGTCAAGGTATTTTGCCTTCATATGCCTTGCAAAGCCTGACTATTATTTTTATTGTTTTAGTAACGACACTTTCTGGAAAAAGTGCAAAACTGGTATTAAAATCTCAAATCCCGATTATGATTATTGTTGGAGCTTCTATTTTAGCTTTAATTATTGGAGTGCTAAGTCAAGACCTTCATGCACCGATTACTAAACCGACTTATCAAACGGCACCTTAAGGCTTTTGGTATGTATTTGCCGTATTTTTTCCTGCCGTTACAGGGTTTACGGCTGGAATTGGTTTAAGTGGCGATTTGAAAGACCCAAAAAAATCGATTCCTAAAGGCACACTTGCTGCAGTAATTTCTGGTGCCATAATCTATCTTATCATTCCACTACTTTTGGCAATCACTGGAGCACTAACCTTGGAGCAAATGGCAGATCCTGAAGCTGGTGTTACTATTTGGACACGGCTTGCTGTTTTTGGACCTTGGATTGTGTATCCTGCTGTTTGGGGAGCCGTTTTATCTTCTGCTTTTGGAAGTATTTTGGGCGGACCAAGAATTCTTCAAGCATTATCTATGGATGGTTTGATGCCAAAATTTTTAGCTAAGCTTTCTAAATCAGGTCAGCCCACTATTGCCACATGGATAAGTGGTGTTATAGCTATAGCTGCCGTTTTTCTAGGCGGATTAAATACCATTGCACAATACGTATCTGTTCTGTTTTTAACTTTGTATGTCGCCGTTAATGTTAGTGCTGCCGTAGAGCAACTCATTAAAGAACCGTCTTATCGACCAAAAATACATGTGCCTTGGTTTATATCGTTTTTAGGTGCACTAGCTGCCATGGTAGTTATGTGGTTAATCAATCCATTGGCATTCATATTTGCTTTGGGTCTTGAGGCTGTTATTCTTATCTATTTAGTAAGCAAAAAACTCGAACAACAATGGGGAGACGCTTCTACCGGAATATGGATGCATTTGGGTAGATATGCCTTACTTCGATTGAATTCTATAAGGGTACATAGCAGAAACTGGCGCCCCATTATTGTTCTATTTGTTCATGAATTAAAAGGGCAAATGCCATTAATTAAATTAATGGAAATGCTAGGGCAAAATAGTGGTTTATTAACCATTTCGAAACTCATTACTTTTGAGGATAAAGATGAATTAATAAAACGTAATACGATTGCCTTTGAAATGCAAAAAGAATTAGCAAAAGAAGGGTTGCAGGCTTTAACCGAAGTCAATGTAGTTAACGATTTAAAGCAAGGTATTTTACAAGTTTCCGCTTCACATGGCATTGCAGGTATAAAAACCAATACCGTAGTATTTGGTTGGGCTAGTACCTTAGAAGGCAAGATTCAGGAACTACAAATTGTGAATAAAATTGCGGCATCTGGTAAGAATGTTTTAATTGCACATTTCAACAGTCCATTTGCTGAACGCCCAGATAAGCGCATTGATATATGGTGGCGCGGTGAAGATAGAAATGGTGATTTGATGCTCCTACTCTCCTATTTGATTCGATTGAATAGAAAGTGGAAAAAGGCAGTAATCAATATTTTTTCGGTGGCTGATTCTGAAAAAGAAAAACTGGAACTAGAACGCCTTATTCGATATTCAATAAGTGAAGCACGCATTGATGCTGAAATTCATGTACTAATAAAAGATAGTGATGACATTGTTGGTGTGCTTATAAAAAAGAGCAAAACCGCCGATATTGTGTTTTGTGGATTAGCCAGAGGTAATGGTACTTTTGAGAAACGTACGGAAATTATAGAACGCATTGTGAATAGTTTAAATGTGGTTGTGTTTACACAGAATAATGGTATGGAGAATGATATTCCTGTAATTTTTAGTTTGACAAAGGCATAGTATCATGCCTCTTTTAAATACACTAAATATGATCTGCTATTTAGCCAAGTGAAACTCTAAAAATTCCAAATTATTGCGCATAAAAAAGCCCACCATTACTATGATGGACTTTATAATACAGTATAAACCGGTTTACTGTTTAATTATCTTTGTTGTAATAGTATTGTTTTCAGATTGTATTTTAATAATATATAAGCCAGCAGATATATCATAAACAGGTATGGCATTAAAATTTGAATTGAATTCTTTTACTTTTTTTCCTAATATGGAATATATTCCTACTTTATCTACGCGCATTTTAGAATCGATTACTAAAATATCAGTTACTGGATTCGGGTAGACTTTTATAGAACTCACTAGTTTTTTACTATCTATATTTAAAGGGTTATTATAATCTGAATAATAAAAAAGTGTTTTACTAACATCTTCCCAGATTTGACTTGTAAATTCATATCCTCGGTAACCAATTACCATATTATTAAACATAAAGACCGTATCATCAAGTTCATCATCGTAATTGAATGGTCCTATGAGATTACTAAAATCAAATGCTAGGTCGAAAATAAATTCATCTTTGTAATATGGAGCCCATTCTCCAGGAGTCTCAATCCATTCATAATAGGTTCCTAAAGACCTATTATCATTGTTATCATATTGATAGTCATCTTTATATTGATATCCCCATTGGTTCATACTTTCATCCCAAGTATATTCTGTTTCGTTTGTTAAAACCAATAAAAAATTAGGTCGATCATATTGATATTCATATTTTGATTCATAAACCCAGTCTGTATTATTTATATCCCTTCTGTATAAATTTCTAGATTTAAGAGTGAAGTAGATGGGTCAATAATGTATTCCCATTTAGAATTAAGAACCCAATCACTAATACCATTATTCCAGTATGAATTAATTTCATAAGGCATAAGAGGGTCTGTATAAAAATATTCATCCCTATATAAATTTACCCATTGATTTATTCCTGAATCCCATGTGTAACCTTTATCTAATGTTACCTTTTGATCCAAATTATACGCTATTTCATTTTTAAAGGTTTTAGCCCATTGATTCGAATTCCATTCATAATTTTCTTCAAGAATTAAGTTTCCACTACTATCATAAGTGAATTCAGTTTTACTGACAAATTCCCAAATATTTGGTGTGTTTTGAAATGATCGCATTTGTGATGATAAATTTCCATTAGAATCGAATGAGTATTCATCCTTTATATAAGGATCCAAGGTAGATGTTACACCATTCCAAATAAAACTAATAGTCATTTCTATATTATTTCCATTATAGGTAAATTCCTGTTTAGCAGAATACCTCCATATATTAAAATCATTATCCCATTCTTGAATTAATATACTATCCAAAGTCTTGCTATCTGCAGTGATTGTTTTATTTAATGAGGATGCCTTATAACTTCTATTTTTCACATCTTTTATACCTTTTTTATGAATTCTAGATATTTTATCTGCCTTTGTTATTTCAAATTCTTGGTTAATCTTTTTAGTAATCTGCGCTGTGGCAAATGACGAAATAAGAATAGCTATGAGTAAAGTAGTTATTCGTTTCATAATACATAGGTTTTAATTAAACACCCTTTTGAGTAATGAAGATGAGATAATTATTAAAAATGTGAAATGATATCAATCAGTGAGTCATAAAATATTTACTTTTTTGTTATGTTTTAAAAAGAAGGTTCCTGTACTAACATCATTTGCACAATGGGAAAACTATAGCTGATAACAATTACCATAAAAAAATCATATAAAGCTTGCTACATTTACGTTAAAATTAAAGTATAAATTGAAGAATCAAATTAAATTATTAGCCCTAGTTTTTAGCGCATCAATATTGTTTTGCTGTAAGGACAACAAAAGGAATATCACCACAGACAATGAACTAACAAAAACTAGGAATTAATTCAACCTTCATTCTTTTATCCTTTGTAACACAAATGCCATATTTGCTCATTTCGTAAACACCTGGATTTTTACAGACTTCAATCATAAGACATTCACAATAAGCAACATTCAGCATGAAAAACGCAATTTTTACCTAAAAATTCCGTAACTTTAGGATGAGCCATTATCATCGTTTAATTGAACCTTAAAACTCGATTAGCGATTTAGTTTTAATAAGGCAAAGCACCCATAAATAACTCTGTTTCGTGGGTTCATTGACTTTAAATATACAAACAGACAAATAACTTTAACACATTGTATCATGAACCGGTTTGGCATTCTCATTATAATTATCGGGGTATTTCTTGCTTTAGGTATTCGAATCATTTTTGAATACAAAAGAGCTATTAAATTTAGATTTGGAAAATATATAAAAACCTTAAAACCAGGGTTTCGATGGATTATTCCTTTTATTGAAACCATCCAAATTGTAGACATTAGAGTTATTACATTTAACATTGATTCTCAGGAAGTTATGACAGAAGATAACGTACCTTGTAGTATAGATGGTGTTGTGTTTTTTAAGATTAACGATCCTGAAAAAGCAGTTTTGGAAGTTGAAGAATATAAGTTCGCTATTACCCAATTGGCACAGGCTGCACTTAGGGATGTTTGTGGGAAGGTGGAATTAGACACCATCCTTTCTAAACGTGAAGAAATGGGTAAAAACATTAAAGAAATTGTTGAGCAAGAAACCAAAGATTGGGGTATTGAAATTAGCGATGTTAAGATAAAAGACATTCAGTTGCCCGAGAACATGCGGCGTATGATGGCAAACCAAGCAGAGGCAGAACGTTCACGCAGGGCTCGAATTATTTTGGCCTTGGCCGAAGAACAGGCGGCAGACAAGTTACTTGCGGCAGGGAAACTAATAGATCAATCGCCTTCTGCCATAAAACTAAGGTTATACCAAACCTTGTCGAATATTGCAGCAGAAAAAAATTCAACCATACTCTTCCCGTTCCCAGAAGAAGTATTGCCTGTTAAAAAAAAGAAATCCAAACTTGTTAAATAAGGGGCAACCAATCACTTTATAAGCACATATGAATTCCTATCTTTGTGAACTCAATAATAACGGGTTACATCATTTGGAACAGATAAAAGCTTACTTAGAACAAATAGCAACCATATCTAATGAAGATTGGGCGTTTTTTACGTCGAAATTACAACGTCGTGTTATTCCAAAGAAAACGATTTTTTTAAAGCTCAATGAAATAGAAAATCATATCTCTTTTATAGAATCTGGGGCTGTTCGTTTATTTATTCCTAAAGAAGATCCAGAAAAAGAAATTACTTTTGGCTTTAGTTTTGAGAACCAGTTTATTAGTGCTTATGATTCCTTTTTAACACAGAAACCTTCAGCATATCAGTTACAAGCCCTTACAGAAACTGTGCTTTTAAGTATGACTTATAATGATTTGCAAGCGGTTTATAACCATACCCAAATAGGAAATCTTATTGGCAGATTAACGGCAGAACGTCTCTTTTTATTGAAATCTAAACGTGAACAAAACTTATTGAATTTGACGGCCGAGGAACGCTATATGAAATTATTTAAGGAGCGTCCAGAACTCTTAAAAGAGATTCCTTTGAAATACATCAGTTCTTATATTGGTGTAACCGCACAAGCGTTAAGCAGGATTAGAAAACGCATGTAATCTGAGTTCAATTAATATTATTATAATTCACCGCATTTTGGCAGTAACGAACAATATAGCCCTAATTCAACCTGTTTTTGGTCTGGGTTGTCCCCTTGTGGGACTTTAGGGGTGTTTTTTAATGCTATTGTAACCGAATTCATGTTTATAAGCCCAATTTTTATTAATCTAGGTTCATTGTTTTACTTGAAATAACAAATTATCTTTGCAAAAAAATAATTATGGTTATCATTCTTTTCGTTTTAGTGCTTTGGTATGGAGGCTTGTTTTTTCAGTCGTTCTTTTTACATCGCTATGCCGCACATCAGGTATTTACCATGTCGAAAACCGTAGAACGTATTACTTTTATTTTAACATGGATTTTTCAAGGCTCAAGTTATTTAAGCGCTTATGGTTATGGGATTATGCACCGCATGCACCATGCCTATACGGATACTGAAAAGGACCCACATTCTCCATCTTATGATGCTAATATGTTTGCCATGATGTGGAAAACAAAAACAATTTATCAGGATATTAATAAACAACGTATTGAAGTTGATCAGCGATTTACCAAAAACGTTCCGCAATGGAAAAGCTTTGATAAATTTGCGAGTTCTCGCTTTTCTAGATTACTTTGGATTGCGGGTTACATTCTGATCTTTGCTCTCTTTGCAACGGCTTGGTGGCAATGGTTATTATTACCAATAACATTTATGATGGCGCCTATTCATGGTGTGATTATAAACTGGTTTGGTCATATTTATGGCTATGTGAATTTCAAGATGAAAAACACAAGTAAAAACCTATTCCGTTTTGATTTCTTAATGATGGGTGAAGGCTATCATAATAATCATCATAAGTATGCTAGTAGCCCAAATTTTGGGGTGAAATGGTATGAGATTGATATTACCTATTTGATTATAAAAGTACTGAATGCTTTTGGAGTTATTAAGTTGAAGCCAATTAGAATCAAAGATTAATAAGTCCAAATTCAAAAAACTTTTAATACGTATTAAAAGTTTTTTTATCCATATATAAATAAAAGTATCTTCGCGCGCATTATGTGGATGTATTTAGGACTTTTATCAGCCTTGTTTTTAGGCTTACACAATTTATGTAAAAAACATGCTGTACAAGGAAATGAAGTTTTTCCTGTGCTTTTAGGCACTATTTCATCAGGTTTTTTATTAATTCTTCCTCTTTATATTGGTTCCCTATTGTATCCAGAATATATGTCTGAAATACAATTATACATTACCGTTATACCATGGGAAACACATGGTTTTATTTTTATAAAATCAGCTATGATGGCTGCTTCTTGGATATTGGCATATGAAGCTTTAAAGCATTTGCCTATTACTATTGTTGCACCTATACGATCTGCGGGGCCTTTTTTTACGTTTATTGGCGCTATTACTATTTACCAAGAAAAGCCTAACTTTTGGCAATGGATTGGATTTTTTCTAATTATTTTTTCGGTATTATTATATTCCAGAATAGGAAAAAAGGAGGGGATTTATTTCAAAAGAAACAAATGGATATTTGCCATTATTGGTGCTACTTTTTTAGGTGCATCCAGCGGTTTATATGATAAATTTTTAATTCAGAATTTAATACTAAACCCACAAACGTTACAATTTTGGTTTTGCTTTTATACCGTGCTTATATTACTCGTTATTTTAACGGTAACTTGGTTTCTTAAAGCAGAAAAACGAAACGTTTTTAAATGGCGTTGGTCTATACCTGTAGTTGGCGTTTTATTAATAGTAGCAGACTATTTTTACTTTAAAGCTTTACAAGATCCTGAAGCTTTAATTATGCTTCTTTCTGCCATAAAACGCAGTCAAATCATTATTGCTGTTGTTATTGGAGGGTTAATTTTTAAGGAACAAAACAAACGTAAAAAATTGGTGCCGTTAGTAGGTATTATGTGCGGAGTATTTTTGATTTTGTATTCTTAGATTAGTGCTTATAGTTGTTTCTTCAAATATCCAGAGGGTTTGTTCTGCATAGCCCTAAGAAAATAAAGTGTTATAAAATGGTTACTCGTACTTTTTTCTTTTTTAATCGGGTATTGTTAAGTTTTTCTACTAATTCATCTGCCATAGTAAGCGGAATGGCCACAAATGCACAATCAGGTTTTAGTTCTATAGTTCCTAATTGATCCTTATTAATACCACCTTGTTTAAAAAATAACCCAGCAATATCGCCTTTGGAAATTTTATCTTTTCGCCCGCCAGAAATAAATAAGGTTTCCCAGTATTGTGGCTTATGAAGTGCTTTCTTCGAAATATTGATGCCTTTTACATTTTGAATAAATTCTGGCAGTAATTGGTTTTCCCATTTCAATACATAAGCCGTTCCTTTTGCATTGACTCTAGCTGTTCTACCATTTCTATGAATAAATTCTTCTTCATGTCGAGGTAATTCATAATGAATAATATAATTCATTTCTGGAATATCGATGCCTCTAGCAGCTAAATCGGTTGCAATTAATACTTGGCAAGTGCCGTTTCTAAATTTAATAAGAGCCCGTTCTCTATCTTTTTGTTCCATGCCACCAGAAAAACAAGCATGACTAATTTTATTTCGCTTTAAAAAACGACTGACTTCATTAATGCTATCTCTTAAATTACAGAAAATAATTCCAGGTTCATTGCCTATATGCTGTACCAATTGCAGTAAAGTTTTCAATTTGTTTTTGTCTGGAGAAACTACTGTTTTAATGGCTAATTTCGACCCTTTTTTTTCTCTTAAATAGTTGATGATCGTTGGCTTGTCTAATCTTACAAAACCAGGAACCTTAACGGCTTGAGTAGCAGATGTTAATATACGCTTATTTACACTAGGCAATTGAGTGATAATTCCTTTCATTTCTTCCTCAAAACCATCTTCTAAAGACTTGTCGAATTCATCTAAAATAAGCGTTTTTATACTTGCTTTAGAAAACCTGTCGCTAACAAAATGATCTAATATTCTACCTGGTGTTCCTATTAAAATTGCTGGGTTGTGTTTAATTTCAATTTTATCTTTAGACATGGGCCTACCTCCATAAACCGCATTTACTTTATAACCTGAACCCATAGATCGAATGACTTGCTCTATTTGAATGGCTAATTCTCTTGATGGTACTAATATTAATGCTTGAATGTCTTTAGATTCTGGTTTTAAGGTTTTTAATAGGGGCAATGAAAATGCCAATGTTTTCCCTGTTCCCGTAGGTGATAATATGATGGTATTTGTTGTTGTTTCAATAACAGAAACAGCTTCCTCTTGCATGGGATTCAAAGCATGAATATTTAATTTAGCTAAAATATCCTGCTGATTTTTAATACTATTTGCCATAATGACTATTTCTTTTTGTGCTTTTTAGACACCTCTGGTTTTGGATGTACTGTAGCCGATTGCGCTAAGTAGTTTGCTAATATTTTATCGACTAATTCCTCTTTTGTTAAATGATGAAATATCGTTTTTACCTTCGCTTTAAAATCTTCTGACACCTCTCGATTAGGCTTGGTTTTAAATATTTTTCTCGCCCATAGCAAACCATTGTTTTCTTCGATACTTTGGGCGTCTGCTTTTTTGAATTCATTAAAAGTGATGCCTAGCTCATTTTCAAATTCAGGAATATCTTCAAGTTCCTCATTTTGTATAACACTTAACGAAAGTCCCTTTGCTCCTGCTCTAGCCGTACGGCCGCTTCTATGTACATAAGCCTCATAAGTGTCTGGTAAATGGTAATTAACCACATACGATATGTCTTTAACATCAATACCACGTGCTGCTAAATCGGTAGCTACCAAAATATCGATAAAGCCTTCTCTAAATTGTCCCATAATACGGTCACGAATACCTTGAGACAAACTACCATGAATAGCCCCTGATGAGAATTTATTAATGGCTAATTTTTTTGCTAATTTATTGACCGCTGCTTTGGTCTTACAAAATATAATGCCTCTTTCTCCTTCTTTAGTATTTAAGAAATGAAGCAAAACCTCTAGTTTTTCAATAGGTTCTACAACCACATATTGATGATCGATTCCCTGATGCCCAACCGTCGACATGTCTGCCTCTATATGCACAACATGCTTTGACATGTAATTTTGTACCAATTGTTTTATGGCTCCAGGCATGGTTGCTGTAAAGAGTAAAGTCCGTCGAGATTTTGGAATGTCTTTGATAATAAGATCCAAGTCGGTTTTTAAAGCACTCACCATTTCATCGGCTTCATCCAACACTAAATACTTTAAATTTTTAATGTTAATAGCGCCTCGTTTTATCAAATCGACTAAACGTCCGGGTGTTGCCACTACAATATGAGTAGCTGTTTTTAAACGTTCAATTTGAGGTTTTATAGGAATCCCTCCGCATACAGCCGCTATAGAAATAGCAGGACTATGGGAAGTAAAAGACAATAAATTGGCATGAATTTGATGCCCTAATTCTCGCGTGGGTGCTAAAATTACCACTTGTACGCTAGTATCCTCAGTATTGATTAACTGTAATAAAGGTAATCCAAAAGCAGCAGTTTTACCTGTTCCTGTTTTTGCCAAAGCCACAACATCTTCTTTTTGATTAAGTACAACGGGAATTGTTTTTTCTTGGATATCTGTTGGAACAGAAATTTGTAAATCAGCTAAGCTTTGTTGTAGCTGTTCATTAATTCCTAAATCAGAAAACGGTTTTGACATAACATAATTTTAGGCAAAGATAACTATACAAAATCCGAGAATCGTGTAAATTAGTGCGCTAATTCCTTTTAAAAGCGTGATATAAAAAATTCTCAATAACTAATAAGCCAATATCTATATATTAAGCTTCTTGAAGGGTACGCTTTGATTTTCTGTATATGTAGTTAGGGTAGATGCTACGTTTAGCGAAACGATTCAGTTTATTAGAATTAATCATCTTTATATATAAAGGCTTCGTAACTCCAAAATACTCGTAAGTGGTGCCATCTAAAAAAGTGATTTCTAATACTAAACCTTTGTGAATGTAATCTGCTATTCCTGAATTTGTTATTGTTTCGGTATAAACATCTAAGTTAGCTGCTAGAGTTTCAGGAGCTATACTCACCAAAAAATGATAACCATCAATGATGTTGCGACTATTTACTTCAGCTTCTTCAAGTTTAGCATCGCCTTCTTGAAACTTATCTGGATGCCATTCTTTTGCTAAATTGCGGTAACGCTTTTTAAGTGTTTTAAGATCAATCTCATTTTCTATTTCAAATAACTTTTTATATTGACTTATACGTTTCATAGACCTGTTTTTTACAAGCCGCGAAACTACATCTTTATTCTGAAGTACTTAGTCTAAATACAGCGTTTTTTATTTTTGTAGAAATTGTATAGTACATGACAGGGATGATGTTTTTTTAATTGTTCTTTTATTTTTTTACCACACGTACATTAATAGCAATTGGTCCTTTATCACTTTTTTCTATGTCAAATGTGACATGATTTTTATCCCTTATCTTGTCTATGAGGTTTGTTGTATGTACAAAGATTTCTTCATCAGAATCTTTTACTGTTATAAACCCAAAACCCTTTTTATTATTAAAAAACTTGACAGTACCTTCATTTGTACCAGTTTTGGTGTTTGAATTAAATAATTTTTTTATGAATTTTATAATCATTAGTTCTTGTTTTTTTTATACTATTTAAACAGTAATATGTTATTTCAATTGATAAACATTACAAAAGTAGTATAAATAAAAGAGTTAGTGAAAAATCCACTAAACAATAAATAAATGAGATACTGCATAAAAAAAGCCCATCAATATTGATGGGCTTTTGTAAAACTTGAAAGTATATGTATTAGATAACTTTTACGTTCACTGCATTTAATCCTTTGTTTCCTTCTTGAAGATCAAATTCAACTTGGTCGCCTTCGCGAATTTCGTCTACTAATCCTGAAATGTGTACAAAGTGGTCTTTTTCAACGCCTTCTTCTGTGATAAATCCAAATCCTTTAGCGTCATTGAAAAATTTTACTGTTCCTTTACTCATTGTAATGTAATTTAATTTATAATACTTATTGAATCGCAAAGATGGTGCCAATTTTTCAACATACAATAAATTAGTTGGCTTATTTTCAATTTATTATAATCTAGTCGATTATTCTACTGATGTTAATGCTGTTGAAAAAGGATAAATTCTAAGTATTGAAATATAATTTTTAGGTTGCTTTTTTAACATCTAACATTGGCAAAAACTGGTCTGTTATATTAAAAATTGCATGAAAGATATCTAGCAACCTTTCCAGTTTTATTTCACTTGATCTTTAATAGTTCTAATTTTCATTGTCTTTTCATACTTTTATTTTTAAGTGCCAAATATTTTTAAAATATCCCGGGTATACCAGGAAGTTGTCCCGCTAGTGCAAGAGAAACAACACAAACTAAGAACATAGCCCCAGGAATAATTAATCGCTCTTTTAAAGTCAATTCTTTTGCTCTTTCACGATCTCCAATCAGACCTAAATTATCAAGTAGCATAGTTAAAGCCCAACCAAAAACTGGGTTTACAAATGCACAAGCAAAAATACAAGTACCCGCACTTAAAGAATCATTTTCCTTCTTCACCATTTGCATACCGGCTTCAAGTAAGGGTAAAAACACGCCAACTATTAAGGCTACTCTCAATACAGGTTCCCACATAGCAAGATCCATAGGATATCCAAAAACAGAAGCCAATACACATAACAATGCTGTAAGAACAGCACCACCTGGAATAGGTCTTTTTGCAATAGCTGCTGGAATCATATATGTGCCCCATGAAGATGCTATATTTCCACCCCCTAAACCTGCTCCAACGATTTGACGAATAGATGCTACGGTCATGGTATCATCAACATCCATTAGAACATCTTTTGCTTTCTTTGGGTAATTAAGTTCTTGAAAAACACGGTGTCCTAAATAATCTGGAGACCACATGGCTACTGCTAAAATGGCGAAAGGAATAACCGCAATAAAATGTCCAAAATCAGGCCAACCTAATTGCCAACCTGTTGTTTCTCCCCACCACCAAAAAGGATTCATGTGCGGAAGTCCAGGCTCGGTAGTAAACTCAAAATTAACACCCATTGAATAAGCTATTACACCTGCAAGTGCCGAACATAACGGAATCGCCAACCACCTTTTTTTAATTCGAGCTAAATATGCATAAATAAGAATTGTAATGCCGATTACAACAAAAGAAACTGTACTTGCGTTTGAATTTGCAGACCAAGATTCAAATTTTGAGATTTGTGAAATAAGACCTACTGCACCAAGGTAAATAAGCAATCCTCCACGTACCCCAACGCCAGTTAAAGACATTAATTTAGAGCCTCCTTTGGTAATACTTAATATCAGGCCAAAAACACCTATTAAAATCCCCAATGCTAGCGGATGTCCTCCTGCTGCAGCAATTATTGGAATTAATGGTATCATAGGTCCGTGTGTTCCAGCCAAATTTGCTCGAGGGTTTAAGATAGCCGAAAATAATATCACAAAAATACCTCCTGCAATAAGTAATTCGTAACGAACATTTTCTGCAACAAATTCTGGTGAAAGTCCAAACTGTACAGCAAAGGCAGCTACCATGGCAGTTACCATAACCACCTTACCTATTGTAGCAGCTAAAGCGGGTACTAAATCTTCGAGTTCTATATTAAAATCTCTGAAAGGCAGATGAATTCTCCATCTACGGAATTTCATAATTAATAATTCGTGCTCTAAATAATCTTCTCTTTTTTCAAATTCATGAGATTTTTTTCGCTTTTCCTTATAAGTGTTCTCGTAATCATCTTTCATATTCTAACTTAAATCAATGGCTTACTAAATTGAGAGTCCAAAATTACTGCATAATTAACTTTCAAACATGAGAATTGTCAGTTTAAATACGGTTTTTTTTGTTTTAGCGCAAAAAATAAGAGAAGTTTTAATGATGTTTGCATTAAAATACAACTTAATATATTTTAATTATTTAAAATGCAAAACCCTACCTAAGTTCAAACCATATTAATTAATCCATTTAAATTTGCAGTATCATTAACAGTATCTGCTCATAGAGAAAAATTATCTAACAAAGTATGGGAGTAAAAATAAAGAGTAAGACGGGCTGAATATCGTTTTTTGGTGCTTTTCTAATTATCATGATATATATTAAATCATGAATCTATTTCAATTTTAGGCTAAAACCCAAAGCCTATTTTAAAAGCGATTCGCAATCCGTCATCGCTTTTAAAAGCCGATACGTTTGCGGTCATCATACCTGCCATATTTACAAAAAACCCACCACCAAAAGACGTGTTCCAATCATTTTTGTTAAATGCAGCATCCATTACTAGATTGTTATCAATCCATACACGTCCGTAATCTGCCCCTCCATAAACGCCTATACTTATTGGAAGCAACCCTGTTTTTAAACTCATAAAATTCCACCGCAGATCGGTAGATTGTACAAAGGCACTTTTTCCTGTGAAACGTTCGTTTCTGTAGCCACGTAATCCGGTATTGGCGCCCAAAGTTGCCCCTTGATAAAACTCAAAATCATCACCTGAATTTACATGTGCTCGCAAATTGGTTGCTAAAACTAACTGACCACTTGGAATTAATTTGTAATCAAATCCTAATTCTGGAATAATATATGCAAAGCCTTTACTGGTATCTACATTATTTTTATACCCTATTTGTAAACCGAATTGCATGCCTAGCGTTGGAAAGGCGTCATTGTCTTTATTTTCAAAATAATATTGTGCGTCTATACCATAGAACTCGTCATTAATTTCAGTATTATCCGGGATAAAATTATTTATATAGCGTCCTGTAGTGTCTTCAACTTCATTGGATTCGAAAAAAACACCCACTTTAAAACTAGCGCCTTGATCGCTGCGCCAGATTAAGGATGGTATGGCCTTAAAGGTTCTAATTTTTACTCTGTTATAATCTAGATTTGCATCCAAGCCATCATTCTCGTCAGCTTCAGGATTAGGTGTGCTATTACCAAAACCAAAGAAATTTACGGCATAATTAGGGCTATTAAAATGTGCGTCTAAACCAAGGTTTAAATTACCAATAAAATTGGTAAACTCGCCTTTATAATCTAAATCAAAACCTTGAGTGGCAAAATAATAAGCTGCTGAAAGTGTATGCTGAGATGTGAACGGATTTCGCTCAAAACCATAAGCTGTATATGTATTAGTGATACCTATTTTAAAGCCATCGTCTGGATTGGAACCAATAGTTGGAACAAGCTGATTGGTATTGTTTTTTAATTTTTTATAATCATAAACATTGATGTCATATTTATCTGTGAGTTTCAACTTTGCCTTTTTTGCTTGTGACACATCATTGGGCTTGCTTTTGTAATCGTACACAACTATTTTACCGCCTTCTGGAATCATATAAGTATCATTATTTTGGCCTCCAATTAATCGAATTTTAATCTTATTATTCTTCCCTGTTGCTTCAAATACATCATCATCGTCTAAACCGTAAATCCATATTTCCTTCGTATGTTCTTTATTGTAGGTGCGTTCATGAAACACCTCCCCTTTTGCGCCTTTCTTAATACGTTGGGCTATGATTTTTACGTTTCCATTGTTAAGACATTCTATTTTAAAATAGTCATCTTTATTGGTCCCCTTTATAACCGCAAATTTGTTGACCAAATTATAATACCTATCGGCTATGGCTTGAAGGTTACCACGCCTAGCTTTTAATTTTCTTTTAATGTCTTCAAGGTTTTTATCACGAACTTCTTCAGGAAAATTTAAAAAGGCTACTTCAATAACAGCGTCTGTAATGCCATTTTGAATCGTTTTTACTTGAGCATCCCAAACGGTTTTGTCAGATTCTTGAATGAGTTCCATATCTAAAGGATAAGGCTCCACATTCATACCTTTTACATCTACCAAATCATCATCATACTTTCTAAGTAATCTTGCCGTTGGCATTATAGCTACAGCAGCACTCAATAACGCACCATCGGACATAATAGAAAACGCCTGGTCGCGGTCTCGAGGCAAAGGACGGTAAACTTTTTTGCCATGTTCTTTAAATTCTATCCAACGCCATTGGTCTTGGTGTCTGTCCCAATCGCCAATAAGCATATCGAACAAACGCGCACGAATATAAGATGCTTCATCAATAACAATATCTTCATCTTTATGAATTTTTTTCATCACATCGTCCGTACTAATAATATCATCTTGAAAGCCAAAACTCGCTAAATTACTATGCCCTTCGGAAGTGTGTTCTTCAATCATATACAATTCATCTCCAAATTCATTATTATAATGACCTAAAGCATTTTGTTTAGGTATATAATAAAGTGTTGGGTTGGTATGGTAAACGCCAATAGCATCGGATAATGTTCCAATAGCAAAAGGCGCGTAGGGGTGTGAACCTGCAAAGACATCAAGAATTAAATTTTCAGTGCCTGTATTATCAAATTGATTTTCGATATATTGATCTTTAAACATGACTGCCTGTAAATATTGTACAGCGTTTTTACGAAGAGCGCGCATAACATATTGTGCGCCATTATTATCTTTAAGACGAAGTGATTTAGATTGGTTTCCTCCGCCTTTTCTAACAACACTTAATCCGCCATACATGGTGTCTAAATTTACCGTTGGTGCTGTTACTTTTGTGCTATACAATGTTCTGTAGCGATCACCCCAAAGAAATTTATAAGCTCCTGATTTGTCAGTTTCTTCTTCTGAATAAATTGAGGCTGACTTTTGTTTTGGAAAACTAAAAGGATAGGTTGTGAATGTTTTTTTTACATTAGGTTGAAATACCTCTGTTTCATATACGGCTTTATCATTTTCAACAGCATAAAAACGCGCATAAGAAGACCCATCTTTAAAAACGTCTAATTTAACATATCCTGGTGTTCCGTAAGAGAATTGTCCCCCTCCTGCATTGCGAGTGGCCGTAACTTTAGAACCAGAACCACTTACAATCTGGCGTAGGTTATCGGCTGTTAAATATTGTAAATTATGTTCATGTCCGGATACAAACACCACTTTTTTATTTTCTTGTGATATGGTAACCAAGCGTTTTTTTAATTCGTTATAGCGTGAGTTTTGCAAATCGACATTGGCTATGCCGCTGGTTTTTCTAATCACGTTTTTTAATGTCCCCAGTACAGGAAGAGGTTTCATGTGGCTACCAAATGTAAACTGACCGCCATGCGAACCATTAGTATACATGGGATGATGTACAGCTACGATTGTGGTTTTGCCTCTTGCTTTTTTTATAAGACTGCTATACTCATCGAAAAAAGCGGCTCTCGTTTTAATATCGCAAGCATCATTAAGTGTTGGATGCTTATCCCAATTAGTTATGTACCATTGGCTATCGATAATAATTAACTCAATATCATCAGAAATGTGAATATTCTCAATCGGACACCCATTTTCCGGTAAGAACGTATTTTTCCCTAAAATAGTTTCAACAAATTTTTCTTGACGTTTTAAGCCTGCTATGCCATTACTATACCAATCGTGATTGCCTGGGATAAAAATCGTTTTTCCTTTAAAACCGGAAACCGCATCAGTTTGTATGTTCATTTGATGCTCTGCAAAAGCTCTTCCTACATCTTTTGCTTTAGGTATGCCTTTTGGATAAATATTATCACCAAGAAAAATAGCTGTACTGTTTTTTGATGCTTTACTTAATGCTGCTTTAAAAGCTTGTAATGCTTTGGACGACTCTCCTAATGGTGAATTTCCTGCATCTCCAATGAGATAAAATGAATGTTCAACCTCGGCATTAGGTATATCCACATTTGTATTAGCATTTTTATATTGAGGCTTAAATGTAGCGCATGAGCTAAACAAAAAAATAACTAATATTTTGTAATATGATTTTTTATTCATTTAAAGAAAAAATTTCAAGTGACTAAGATAAGAATAACTTATGCCTAAATTCGGCAATAGAAAAGTTTAAACAGGATAACACTTTAAAAATATTAAGCCACGTCCCAATAGCTATCGAGACGTGGCTTAAAATAAGAATATTGTTTGATGCGTTAAAGTAAATGAATTTAGTAGGATGACATAATATATTATTTATAATCCGCCATCTTTTTGGCCAAGTACAATATCTCTTGTAGCAACAAACATACCTTCTTTTTTATCTAATTTAAGAATGTTATCAATGCCTTTTTTTTCTAGTTTTTTACGACAAGACTTTGTTAATGATGGGTCATCATCGAAAAGAAAAGAGTACATTTTATATTCTGGCTTTCCAGGTTCTTTAATAACAGGATGAATCGTTTTAAATTCGCCTTTACCATAATATTTACCAGGTACAAAGGTGTAGAACGTATACTTTCCGTCGGCATCAGTTTTTATCCAACCTCTATTATGGACATAACGTTTTTGGTTGCTAATTTTCATTTCATAATCTCCATTATCATCGGATTGATAAATGAATAGAATGACGTCCTTAGCAGGTGTAACGCCGTCATTTAGAAAAATGGTTCCTGTAATTTTCAGTTTAGCAGACTGGGTTTCAAAATCAGGAATAGTATCCGTATTGTTTAACCTATTTTCAGAATAATCATAAATAGGGTTGCGTCCAATATAATCAGAAGGAACTTCTTTTAAAACGGCCCCAACTTCTTGAGCATTTAGCATGCCATTAGCGTTTATAAAAGAGGCAAAGCACAATAGGTATATTAAATTTTTCACGGGGTAATTATTTGTAATTACTTCAAAATTAAATGATTAAATCTATTTACAGCAAGAAATCTTATGAACGAATAAATTTGACGATGAAAGGATTAAAGATTATATGAACGTATAAATTCATCGATGAAATGAGGTTGATATTGAATAATGCCATATATTATATAAATAAAACATGTAAAATAAGTCTCATTATATATTCTATTAAATATGGGTAAACCACTATATTAACTAGTTGTAATTCCAATCACAATAGATATGATTTATTTTACTCATAAGGAAGCTACCGCATATCTATAAACGCTGGTAAAACCCCAGATAATACCAATTATAATTTAAAATGAGATTAAAGGAAAAAAGGGCGTTTTTATTGAGCTTGTTTTTAAGTTGTAATTGGTATAAGTAACTAAACATTAAAATATCCTCATTTCAAATAAACAGATAAACCAATTGGCGATTTTTATTGAGGCCTTTTTATCTTTATAGATGCAATAACTAAAAACACAAGAAACGCCAATGTTATGTAACTTATATAACTGTAAGTGCCAAAAGTTGTAAAACAATAACTAAACAAACTTGGTGCTATTGCGCTTGCTATAACAAGAAAACTCATTACTTTTCCTGTTATGGCTCCTAAATATTTTCTACCATAAAACCTTGGCCATGTTACAGCATTGACCACAGCAAATAATCCCCCAAAAACTCCTAATCCTATTATTAAATAATATACTCCGATTGGATGCGATAAAAACAATAACCCTAAAGACGCTATAACACCACTTGTTAACATGATGTACAAGTAAATTTTGTGTTGAATATAATCACTAAGGATATTACAAAGTGTAGATACAGAAATAGCAATAATTGATATAGGGAGAAAAATAGCAATAGCTTGTAATTTCGTATAACCTTGACTTCCAAAAATGGATACAACATGAAAGGTAAAACCTGTTATAAAAAAACTATTGAATGCTAATGTTAATCCAAACATCCAAAAAGCTCTAGTTTTCTTTGCTTCTTTTAATGTGATATTGGTTTCAACTTTTTCTATTTCAATAGCTTTAGTTTTTTTTACATACCCATCTGGTATTAAATTAAAATCTTCCGGTCTGTTGCGATAAAACTGTAAAATGCAAAGACTAAAAATAAACAAACAAACTGCTAGTATCTGCCAACTCACCTCCCATCCATGATTATCTATAAGTTTATCTATTAAAATTGGGGAACTAGAGAAACCTAATGATACCGCAATGCTACTTATAGAATTAACCTTTCCTCTGTTTTTGTCAAACCAAATCATTACCATATTGCGAGAAGCCATGGTTAATACACCTTGACCGCAAAACCTTATGAAAAAGAATAATATAGTGATTAGCATAAAGGGAATCACCCAAGAATCAACATCAGTTAGGGATTTTACACCTTCACTTATATCAACAGATATAGAAAACAAAAGCAATGAAATGCCCAAAAAAGCAGCAGCAAAAAAAGCTACATATCTTGCGCCATACCTATCAAACAACACACCAGCTCTCGATACAAAAAAGGCACTCAACAACGTACCGATCATATATGCATTGCTAAACTGATTTCTACTGAGTCCTAAGGCATCTTTTACTGGATCCGTAAAAACAGAAACGCCAACAGTTTGTCCTGGAATACTAGCTAAAACACCAATGCTTCCAATAAAAAGCACAACATAACCATAAAAAAAAGGTGATTTATTAGGGTTTATTATTGAAAATCTATTTGGATTGGACATGCTAAATTTAAAAAGCCAAAAGTAACTTTTAATTTACGGTATTGTGTTATATTTTGTTCAAGTTTTTATTTGCTTTTTTAATATTTAATATGGTTTTGGAAATGGAGACGCTTTGAAATTTTCAGGACGAAGACGACGTTAATTAGAATCTATTTAAGAATTCGATCAATGGCTTTAATCCAATCTTCAATATTAGTTTTATCCGTATGAAGCGCAACACTGCCATTTCCATAAGGGCCATAAATATTAGGATCTGTAACCGAAAAGAATCCAACAGTTGGTGTTAAAGTAGCACTTGCTAAATGCATAACACCATTATCAGCAGCAATAAAAACAGATGTGTTTTTAATAATAGCTCCCATTTCGCGAATATCTTTACTATAGAAATTAGGCGATTTAAAATTAATCTTTGAAATGTTTTCAATTGGCAACATTTCAACAATGTTATAATCTGGATATTCCTTTAATAAACGATTATAAAAGCTTAACCACCACGTTTCAGAATAGCATTTGGCACCGGTGGCATTGGTATAAATACAGATGGTTTCTTTTTTATTTTTAATAATACCGTCTAATATTTTTTTGCCTTCAGAAATTTCTTGAGCATTCAACTTAATATCCAATACTGGCACAGGATTGTTATTTTTACTGAATCCTAATTTCTCTAAATAGCGTCTTAAATTATATACTGGATATTTTGAAATATGTTGATAATCTGGGTAAGCTAGCTGGATATCTTCATGAACATCACCAAAAACCTTAAAAGTAGATCTACTAATTTGTGTAAGTAATCGTCCTGACGACGAATTCTTATCGCCATTAATGACTAAATCATAATGTGTTCGCTTAATGGAAACCCAATCCTTTGCGTATTTAAACAAATGATTAAATGGTTTTTTAGGAAGCTGAATTATTTTATTTATTGCCGCATAATTTTGAAAAACGGGATTAGCAACGCCTCCTTTTACAAACAAATCAATTTTACAATCTGGAAATGTATTAATTACCTCTAGTATTAATGGTGTTAATAATAGCTGGTTACCTAAGCGGTGGTTAGGTCTTATGATTAAGACTTTTTTAATATCCAGTTTTTTAGAAGTGTCAACTGTTGGATCAGTGTAAGAGTTTCCAATGTTTTTTGTAATGCTATGCATTACTCTTCTTCTAATACTATTTATACTTTTTGGTACTTTCATTCAAGCTTATAAAAAGCGTGTAAATTACAAATTATAAGAACAATTTTAATTTAAATAGATAGATAATTTTAAAGAATTTATTGATCTCAAATTTAGTTAAACTGTGCATTTAAATGCAGTTCGCTTTAGTTTCTAAAAATTTCAGCCACGAATTTCACTAATTATCACGAATCTTTTCATAATTTGAAAATATGGACTATCAGTATTGTTAAGATTTCACAAATGAAACAGACTTTCAGTCTGTAAAAAAACCATGTAACTTTTGTCCATGGTTTAATAACAAAAACCTTTTACATATTTTTCAACTCACTTACTAAGTCTGTTAATGCCGCTTTTGCATCACCGAAAAGCATGGCCGTTTTAGAATTATAAAATAACTCATTTTCAATGCCTGCATAACCAGCATTCATGCTACGTTTGTTTACTACAATATGTTTAGCATTTTCAACATCTAAAATAGGCATGCCATAAATAGGGCTTGCTGGGTCGTTATGTGCTGCTGGATTTACAACATCGTTAGCGCCAACTACTAAAACAACATCAGTATTGTTGAATTGCGGATTAATATCATCCATTTCTACTAACAAACCATAATCGACATTTGATTCTGCTAATAGCACATTCATATGTCCAGGCATTCTACCAGCAACAGGATGAATTGCATATTTAACGTTCACACCTTTTGTAGTAAGTATTTCTTCTAATTCGTGGATAACGTGTTGCGCTTGAGCAACAGCTAAACCATAGCCTGGAACAATAATAACGTTTGATGCGTAATTCATCATAATGGCAGCATCACTAGCATTTGTTTTTTTAATAGTTCCTAAACTTTTATTAGCTCCAGAAATATCATTTGTAGCTGTAAAAGACCCAAAAATAACAGAGCTTAAAGTTCTATTCATAGCTTTACACATAGCAATAGTGAGTATAATACCAGCGGATCCTACCAGTATACCACCAACAAGCATTACCATATTATCATATAATATACCAGTAATAGCAGCAGCTATACCTGTTAATGAGTTTAATAATGAGATTACCACAGGCATATCCGCACCGCCAATAGGTAAAACAAAAAGAATCCCATAAACCAAACCACCAGCTAATAATCCGTAAAGGAATAATGGGTTATATCCTCCTATAGCAACCATATAAGCAGCAAGTGCAATGATGCTAATAAAAACCAGATTGTTAACAATATTATATTGTGGAATTTTAATGACACTTTTTAATGAACCGTTAAGTTTACCCCAAGCAATTAAACTACCAGAAAACGTAATTGCACCTATCACTATACCAGAAACAATGGTAGTTGCCTGCATAGTGCTATCTACATTTTTACTAAATTCTACTACGCCAATTAGTGTAGCACTGGCACCACCAAAACCGTTAAATAACGATACCAACTCAGGCATTTTTGTCATTTCTACTTTTACTGCAATCAACCAACCAATAATTGAACCTATAAGTATGGCAGCACCTATCAATATATAAATGATTATAGGTACTTGTAAATCATGAATAAAAATAGTTCCTATAATGGCTAGTCCCATACCAGCAGCAGCTATTAAATTTCCTTTTTTTGCTGTTTCTGGATGACCAAGTTTATTTAAGCCTACCACAAACGTTACGGTTGCTATTAGATATATAACACTTAATAAAACACTCATTATTTTTTCTTTTTAAACATTTGTAACATTCTGTGAGTTACTGCAAAACCACCAACCACATTTAAAATTCCTAAAACCACAGCTAAAAAACCCAAAGTCAGAGCTAAATAATCATTTGGATCTGAATGGAGCATGACTAAAATGGCACCTACAATAACGACGCCACTCAAGGCATTGGCGCCAGACATTAAAGGCGTGTGCAATACTGCAGGAATACTTTTAATCACTTCTATGCCTACAAAAATAGATAGAATAAGAATATAGGTGATTTGAATATTATCGCGAATAAATTCTATTAATTGGTTCATAATGGATTATTTAATTTTTTCTGATTTTACCGTTTTTAACAATAAGTGTTTCATCTGTGATTTCTTCTTCTAAATCCCATTTAAAAGCACCATTTTCGGTAAGATGGATAATAAAATTATAAATATTTTTTGCAAATAATTCGCTTGCATTTGTAGAAACACTTTCAGGAGCTATAGTTGTTCCAATCACTTTTACGCCGTTTTTAACAACGGTTTTATTAAGTTTGCTCACCTCGCAATTTCCGCCTTGAGCAGCTGCCAAATCAATAATTACTGCGCCATTTTTCATTTGTAAAACTTGTTCTTCAGTAATTAAAATTGGTGCTTTTCTTCCTGGGATATTTGCTGTGGTAACTACTAAATCTGCTTGAAATAAAGATTTATTAACGGCTTCTTTTTGCTTAAGGGCATAATCATCTGAAGCTTCTTTAGCATAGCCACCTTCCGATTCTTCACCTTCATTATCAACCGAAATAAATTTGGCACCTAAAGATTCTGCTTGTTCTTTGGTTTCAGTACGAATATCTGTAGCTTCAACAACTGCTCCTAAACGTTTGGCTGTAGCAATGGCTTGTAAACCAGCAACACCAACACCATAAATAAGAACTTTAGAAGGTGTAATTGTACCAGCTGCAGTCATCATTAATGGGAATATTTTTGTCATTTCATAAGCGCCCAAAATAACGGCCTTATACCCTGCTAAGTTATTTTGTGAACTCAAAACATCCATGTCCTGCGCTCTAGAAATCCTAGGCATAGCATCAAGTGAAAATGCTGTTGCACCTTTTGACGCAATAGCTTCAATAAGTTTTGGGTTTGATTTGTGATATAACTGGCTTATTAAAACTTGTCCTTTGTCAACAAGTTTTAAATCCTCTTCATCAAAAGGGTTAACCTTTAAAAGAACATGAGCATCTTTGAATACTACGCCTCTTTTTTCAACTAATACACCAGCATCTTTATAATCTGAATTTTTATACGATGAGGCTTCACCTGCACCTTCTTCAACAATAATTTCAAATCCTTTTGCAATAAGTTGTTTCGAGATGTTTGGTGATAGTGAAACCCTCTTTTCTCCTTTTTGGGTTTCCTTAAGTATACCTATTTTCATGGTGGTTGATATCATTTTAAGGGAACAAATATATCCAAAAGCGCGTCAGGAAAGTAGCTGTTGCAATTACTTTTACGAATAGTGTAGCATTCAATTAAATTCGTTGAAAAGACAATAAAAATATTAGGAATATGCCAAAATACTTCAACAATCTATAATAATTAATGTTTTAATATTTAAACGTAATTATACCCTACATTAATATGATATTACCTCATTTTTTATATAATGCATTTAAAATCAAACCTCCAATAATTAAAGCAATGCCTAATAGGCTCCATAAGGTATAAACTTCACTAAAAATGAAAACTCCAAATAGCACAGTGAATATAACTTCTAAATATTTAAGTGGTGCCACTTGATTTGTTGCTGCTATTTGAAAGGCTTTAGTCATGTATACTTGGCCAAAATAGCCAAACACACCCAATCCGAGTAACATGAACCATTCTATACCTACGGGATTTATCCAATGGTTAATCGATAATACACCTCCAACTATTGTAGAAATGACCATAAAATAATTAACTATAACGACAGGGTGGTCCTTCCTCCCTATTTTACTAATAACAATATAAACCAGACCACTAAAAACTGCAGAGAGAAATATTAATAATAACCCGTAACTATTTAATTGTGTATCTAAACCTTTTAAAACCAATACACCTGCAAAAGCCATAAAAAAAAAGAACCATTGCGGTAGTTTTATATTTTCTTTCAATAAAAACACAGCAAATATTGCTGCGAAAATCGGTGCCATATAACGTAGTGAAACTGCAGTGCCAATAGGCAAATATTTAGTAGACATGAAAAACAGTGTCATGGAAGTAACACCAACCACACCTCGTAAAACAAGCAGTTTTCTATTATTTCCTAAAAGCGGAATATTGTTTTTTAGAAGAAAGCCGAAAGTAAAAAAAAGGGAGCTTACCGATCTAAAAAAAACAATTTGGTAGGCGTTAATATGTACTAAGTGCTTAACAATACCATTCATACAAGCAAATGCCATGGTACTTATAATCATAAATTTAATAGCCAGTTTAACGTCCAATAGGTCTTGGTTTTAAAACGCGTTTAGTATTTATAAAATAAACACCTGTAAGCAATACAACTGCGGCTATTATAGACTGAAGAGAGATGTGCTCATTTAGTACCCACCAACCTAAAATTAAAGCAATAATAGGGTTAACATAAGTGGAAGTCGCTACTTTTTCTGGAGATACTTCTTTTAAGAGATAATTAAATGCAGTAAACGCAATAATACTTCCAAAAATTATAAGACCTAACATGGACCACTTTACATCGGTTTGCCATGAATTAGGCAAGGACCAAGATTCATTTAATAACAAACTAATTATACCAAGCATAATACCACCAGTAAGCATTTGGTAACCTGTATTTACAAAATGATTTTTCGGCAAATCTGCCCTTCCGGCAAAAATACTTGCATATGCCCAACTTAACATGCAGACAAAAATTAAAATCATTCCTAATATTTGTCCTTCTTGAGTAATAATCTGTTTTTGACTTACAAGAAGAAAGATTCCAATAAAGCCTAAAACGACCCCTATATAAGACATAAGCGCAATACGTTTACCATGAAGTAATCGCATCATAATAAGTACTACAAGTGGTTGTGCCGAAATTTCTAATGCAGCAAAACCACTATCTATATATTTTAAAGCTAAAACGGCTAGCCCATTGCCCAAAGTTAAAAACAAGAACCCAGCAATTGTACAGTTTGTTAATTGTTTTTTAGTTACAGAAAGGCTGACTTTTAAAGATTTAGCTATTATAAAAATGATAATACTAGCGATAATGAACCTAACAGATGCCAGAAAAAAGGGAGGTAATTGCGAAACCGCGATTTTATTTAACATGTATGTAGAACCCCAAATAATATAAATAGCAAAAAAGGCTAAAATGATTAGAACCGTTTTACGCGATACGCTCATAATTAGCCTTTTTCGTTATATAAAATTAGAATTTGAAGATATTTTTCTAAAAGAACACTAAATCTTCTTTACTCTAACGGCATTCATGCCTTTTTGACCACGCTCTAACTCGTAAGTTACTTTGTCGTTTTCCTCAATAGGTTCAAGAGTTCCGCTAACATGAACAAAATATTTTTCTTGATTAATGCTGTCTAAAATAAAACCAAAACCTTTAGAGTGGTCAAAGAACGACACTTTGCCTTCTTTGTTTGTTGGCTCCTCTTCTTCTCTATCTTCTTTTTTAGGAATGCCCAACTCAATGCTTTCAGCTTCTACTTTTTCACGCATAGCTGGGTCTGGTGGTGTGTTGGTTAAATTACCGTTAAAATCTACATAAGCAAACTGAATACCTTGTGGGTTCTCTTTAGCTTCAGCTCTACGAGCATCTTTCTTTTTTTGCTTTTCTTCTCTCTTCTTTAAGCGTTTTTTTTCTTTTTCAATTTTGTTAAATGTGACTTGTGATTTTGCCATAGTTTAAAATATCCTACTTTTTTTGTAAATTAATATGCTGTAAAGATACGTCTAATATTTATGATTGCTATAATAATCAATCCATTAATGGCTATTTCCGTATAAATTACCCACAAGATTATTATTAAGCATAGTTTATAAACAAACTAATCTTCTGGAGGATACCCATGAACTTGTTCAAACACCTCATCAAAATTAGAGCGTAAATAAGAATTTAGTTTCTTTCTGTAGTCTCCTTTAAGCCAGTCCACAAAATTAAATGTGCTTTTGCTAATACATTTCGTGTAACGCTGTATTCTAAAATCAACATCATCACCCAACATTTTTGCTAATGCCAGTGCATCATAGACATCTTCGCTATTTTCAATACAAATTTTAGCATGTTGCTCTATGGAACGTTCTAAAACCACTTTTGAAGATTCTCCATTTCTAATAGAATCTACATACGTTTTTTGAATATCGAAATGCACGTCTTCAGATTTTGAAAATTCTGCACGCAATTCATCGGGCATTTCATATCTAAAGTTGCTTTCTAGTTCATCATCAGTTAAAATAGAATCCAAATAATAAGTAGGCGATTTAAAAATCCGCTGCCAATCTAAACCATCGCCCCAAGGACCAAATCGATGGAAATTATTACCTAAATCTATAACAGAAAATGTTTTTTTATCTTTTAAAATACGCGAACCACGACCAATCATTTGGTAATACAAGGTCAATGATTTTGTTGCTCTATTTAAAATAATACTATCTACTGTAGGCTCATCAAAACCCGTGGTTAAAATACTAACCGAACTTAAAATAGCGTCAGGCGTTTTCTTAAACCATTTTAATATCATGGCACGCTCCTTTTTGGTATTGGTATTATCCAAATGCGCTACAGGGTACCCTGCTCTTCTAAACGTATCATAAACATGTAAAGACGTATTGATACCATTATTGAAAATTAATGTTTTTTTATTTTTACATCGCTCTTCATAAGCTTGTAATAACTTAGATAACATATCGTTATCAGTATAAAGATCTTCTGATGACTTAACTGTATAATCACCATTTGCACCAACTACTAACGAGGTTAACCCAACATTATAAGTAAACATTTCAGCACGAGCCAAAAATCCGTTCTCAATAAGCGATTCTATACTTTCACCAACAATTAATTCGTCATAATTATCAGTCATAGGTAATTCAATACTTGAACTTAAAGGTGTTGCGGTAACCCCTAGAATAAACGACTGACTAAAAAACTTAAATAATTTTGTAAACGAATTATAGTGTGCTTCATCAATAATAACCAAACCAATATCAGAAATGTCTAGTTTATCATCATTAAGCCTATTGTTAAGGGTTTCAACCATCGCCACAAAACAGCTATATTCTGCTTGATCGCTTAAATCTGCTTTACTATCTACTACTTTGTTGTGCACTCCAAATTCTGTAAGCATATTTGAGGTTTGCTTACACAACTCAATACGGTGTGTCATCACCAACACTTTCTTTTGATGGTGCTTTAAGTACTGCCTTACTATTTCAGAAAAAATAACGGTTTTACCACCACCTGTTGGTAACTGATACAATAAATGATAGTCTTCTGGAGATTCTTCAAAAGCTGTAAAAATTTTATCTATAGCTCCTTTTTGGTAGCTGTATAAATCCTTACCTTCTTTTCTTTCTTCTAATTCTAATTCTGCTTTTGTACTGGACATACTTTAAATTTGGTAACGTGCAAAAATAACACCTTTAAAGGGTTTATTTATCATGATTGCTATGAAAATTTTCAAGGAATATTAACAACTTTATAAATAATTAAAAATTTGTTCACAAGTTTAAACTAGATTGGGCATCTAAACTATTGAAGAGCAAAACACTTAAATTTATGAAATACTATTTTTTCTTACTTTTATTATCGATTTCTATCATGGCATGTAGCAGTAATTCTGAAAATATAGATGACACAGACATTGACATGGAAACTCCTAAAGAAACGAGTGAACATCCTAATATTCTATTAGTAATTGCTGACGACATGGGCTTAGATGCATGTCCAGGATACGACATAGGTTCTGTTAAACCAAATATGCCGAATCTTCAAAGCTTAATGAACTCTGGAATTAAGTTTAACAACTTATGGTCTAATCCAACATGTACGCCTACTAGAGCAGGCATAATTACAGGTAAATACGGACTTAGAACCTCGGTTTTAGCTGTTGACGATCCACTTTCTACTTCTGAAACTTCATTACAAAAATATTTGGATTTAAATACAAATAATGAATATGCTAATGCTGTAATTGGAAAATGGCATTTATCAAGAAATACTAATCATCCTAATGACATGGGCGTTGACTATTTTGCAGGTTTTACAGGAGGCGGCGTCCCTTCTTATACAAATTGGACTTTAAACGTTAATGGTTCAACAAGCACTTCAACGGATTATACAACCACAAAATTTACAGATTTGGCTATTAATTGGGTAGACCAACAATCAAAACCTTGGTTTTTGTGGTTAGCTTTTAATGCGCCACACACACCGTTTCATTTACCCCCAAACAATTTACATGCCCAAGGCGCATTGCCATCTGATAATGCAAGTATAAACACAAACCCACTACCCTATTATATGGCAGCGATTGAAGCTTTAGATACAGAAATGGGTAGATTAATAAATTCATTATCTGACGCCGAAAGAGAAAACACCATAATCATTTTTATTGGAGATAATGGTACGCCTGGGAAAGTGGCACAAGGATATAACTCTAGACGTGCTAAAGGCAGCATTTATCAAGGCGGTGTAAACGTACCTATGGTAATTTCAGGAAAGCATGTTACAAGAGTCAATGCTAGTGAATATGCCCTAATAAATGCCACTGATTTATTTGCTACCATTGCTGATATTGCTGGCACAGAAACTACAGAAATAAATGACAGTAAGAGTTTTAAAGGTTTATTAAGTGATTCTGATGGTGGTAAACGGGATTACGCATATACTGAAAATGATGATTATACCATAAGGAATACAACTCATAAATATATTTATTTCAACGATGGTTCTGAAGCATTATACAATCTAAGTGATAACCCTTTAGAAAACCCAAATTTATTGAATGCCAATCAATTGCCTTTAAGTTCTGAAAACGCTTTAATCAAAGATGAATTAACTGCCAAATTACTAGAAATAAGAAATTAGATAATTTTTTTGGTTTTTACCCAATATTTAATCAAGTTTTGAAAAAACTAATTTATACATTTACGTTTCATAAATTTCAATATCATGCAGATTAACGACAAGTCAGGAGTTCAAAACTACTTAGCAGATACAAAACGATACGATTCCATGGCCTATAATAGAACTGGGAAAAGTGGCGTCCTTTTACCTGCTATATCCATTGGATTATGGCATAACTTTGGGTTTGTTGATCCTATTCAAAATGGCAGAAACATTTTAAGAACAGCCTTCGATTTAGGAATTACGCATTTCGATTTAGCTAATAATTACGGTCCCCCTTATGGATCTGCTGAAGAAAACTTTGGCACTATATTCAATAAAGATTTTAAGCCTTATAGAGATGAACTTTTTATTGCCACCAAGGCGGGTTATGATATGTGGCCTGGGCCTTATGGCAACTTAGGGTCTAGAAAATATTTAATATCTAGTTTAGACCAAAGCTTAAAACGTATGGGGATAGATTATGTAGATATCTTTTATCACCATAGACCAGACCCAGATACACCTCTTGAGGAAACTATGGGGGCCCTTGCCGATATTGTTCGTCAGGGAAAAGCATTATATGTTGGCATTTCAAATTACGGTCCTGAGGATACCCAAAAAGCTGCTGAGATATTAAAAAGCTTAAATGTGCCTTTTATTTTGCATCAAGCTAGATATTCTATGTTTGACCGCTGGGTTGAAGATGGGCTTTTGGATACTTTAGAAAAGAATGGTGTGGGTTGTATAGCCTTTTCTCCATTAGCTCAAGGTTTGCTAACGGATAAATATTTAAAAGGCATCCCCGAAGGTTCTAGAGCATCCAAAGATTTAACGTACCTAAATAAAGAAAACGTTACTACAAATATTGAAAAAATTCAAAAACTGAATACTATTGCACAGGAACGTGGACAGAAACTATCACAAATGGCTATTTCTTGGATTTTAAGACAACCACAAGTAGCTTCGGTATTAGTGGGCGCTAGTTCTTCTAATCAATTAAAAGAAAATGCAAAGGCTTTGGATAATTTAGGGTTTAGTGATGAGGAATTGAAGTTGATTGATAAAATTGTTTCTTAAGTAAGTCGGTGTGCTTTAACTAAAACCTTAATTAATTAGGAATTGATTTAATATCACTCTTTAACAACAATAATAGTAGCTTTTACACCAGTAGCAAGATTCCAACGATTTGCTGATACTAGAATTCCAGCATCATCAACAACTTTAAATTCAGCAGTATTAGGTCCAGATTCTCCTTGGTTTAAAGCAACAAAATCAATTTTATTAAACCCTTTTTTTAAATCCAGTTTAAAACCTTTGAAACCTCCAGATAGAAATACTCTGGCGTGAATAATATCATCATTAACCCGTACTTGAATAATATCGCCATCAACATAACCATGATCTCTATACACTACATTAACAAACTTGGCTTTGCTTTTAAAATCTCCAAAATACTGATCGGTACTACTGCCATTTCGTTGTTCAACTTCTTCTGGAGTTAATTTTATATTTTCTAAATTTTTATCAACTTGTTTGGTGTAAAGTTCCCCTGGGTTACCAAATTCTTCCTGAGGAAACATTGAAAAATCTTTTTTAGGCATTTCAAGACTGGGAGACACTTTAGGTCTATTCATTCCAAAAGTATTGTTGCTATTTGGAATGGGCTTTGATGGTGTTATATCTGAAGAATTTTTTTTGCTCTCAACGGCAGGAATAGCAACAGATTTCTTTTTACTATCAATCTGTGCATAGTTTGATAGCGAAAAAAGAAATAGTACAATACATAAAATATAAGGTTTCATCAATCTTATATATTTTTTTAATTAGGTTAAAATTATACAAAAAAACTTCAAAATAATTGAATAAATCCGCTTCTATTTCCTTTATACTTCAATACAAAATATAACTTCAACTAAGGCTATACTTATATTTTCTGCCTTATCTAAAGAACATATATTTCAAATCTACCATCAATCACTTTAAAATTCATTGGCATTAGAGGCATCAAAGCTATTATTTTTATCTGAAAATAGACCTAGGTACCATTCAATATTTAGTATGAGTTTAACAATAACCATTCCTAAAATCAGTAAATAGCATTATAAGTATGCTTTTTCCAACTCTTATCCTTTTACAAAATGTTTAAGGTATTGTTTTTATGAACGATAATTCACATTAACATAAAATCCATAATCATGAGACATTCAAAATTAATTCCGGAAGTCAATGCAGGGTCTATGGTAGACATTGCTTTTTTATTACTTATTTTCTTTTTGGTTACCGCAACAATTTCTTCAGACAAAGGCATTAAAAGGATGCTTCCTAGAGAATGTCCACCCGGAATTAAATGTACAAATCTGATAAATGAGCGCAATATTTTGCGCATCATGATTAATAATAACGATCAGGTCATGATTGAAGATGACATTATTGCTATTGAAGATATAAAAGACATCACTAAAAACTTTTTAGACAATAATGGCGATGGTTATTGTAATTACTGTAACGGAGTAAAGAACTTGAAATCTTCGGATAACCCAAATGAAGCGATAGTTTCATTACAAAACGGAAAAAAGACCACCTACAAAAAGTTTATAGCTGTGCAAAATGAATTAACTAAGGCTTATTTTGAATTACGACATGATTACAGTATAAATGCGCTTAAAAAGCCTTTGGATAAATTATCAAAAGCAGAACAAAAACAAGCAAAAGAGGCTTACCCGTTTATAGTATCGGAGGCTGAAACAAAGTAACTACTCCTTTATAGGAATCCCGTAATCTATGCAAACTCTTTTTCTACCCCACTGTTTTGCCGCTTTTACATCTATACCCATGTAAATATCGATACGTTTTGTCCATCGAGAATGCATTTTATCTTTAACAAAATATATCCCTTCAAGACCTTCAATCTTGACAGGTATATTATGTTTTAAACCTAGCCTAAGCAAATCTCTTGAGACTGCTATATATTTAAATCCAGGTTTTAAGCTATCCCCAAAAGCTGTAATATTTGGATCAGAATCTGTTTGATAAGCTAGTGAATTATAGGCTGATGCTGTAACATCTATAGAGTCCCAAATGTAACCATCCTCAAAAGCAGGTTCGTCATTTTTACAGCCAAAAATCACGATTACAAATAGTAGTAGAATTCTCAAAACAACAAGTTTAATGCTTCTTAAAGATAAACATTAAAAATTAGTAAGTCAGTAATTCTTTTAAAGCCACTTCAAATCTGTTTTTTGGCAAATACTGATCTTCTAGTTGTTTTGCAAAAGGAATGGGTGTTTCCATACTGGCAACCCGTTTTACTGGTGCATCTAAGTATTCAAAACAATGCTCCATAATTAATGCAGAAATATCACTAGAAATACCGCCAAACAAAGAATCTTCTTGAAGAATTATGGCCCTCCCGGTTTTTTTAACCGAGTTGAAAATCGTTTCTGTATCTAAAGGTTGAAGTGTTCTTAAATCAACAACATCTGCTGAGATGTCAGGATTATTCTCTAAAGTCTCTAAAGCCCAATGTATCGGAGCGCCAAAACTAATAATAGTGACCTCATGCCCTTCTTTCAAAAGAGAAGCTTTTCCCAAAGGCAACGTGTAATAATCTGTTGGAACATCTTGACGAATACTTCTGTACAAGCCCTTATGCTCAAAAAACAAAACAGGATTCGGGTCATTAATGGCAGTTGCCAACAATCCTTTTGCATCATAAGGAAAAGCAGGATAAACCACTTTTAAACCTGGGGTTTTAGTAAACCAAGCTTCGTTTGTTTGTGAGTGAAACGGTCCAGCAGCAACCCCACCACCGCAAGGCATCCTAATAACCACATCGGCATTTTGACTCCATCTATAATGAGACTTTGCCAAATAATTAACTACAGGATTAAATCCAGAGCTTACAAAATCTGCAAATTGCATTTCTACAACACTCTTAATACCGGCAATAGATAATCCCATGGCAGTTTCAACAATAGCCGATTCACAAATAGGTGTATTTCGTATGCGATCTTTACCAAATTGCTCTAAGAAACCATCTGTTATTTTAAAAGCCCCGCCATATTCTGCTATATCTTGCCCCATAATAACCAAGTCGTCATGCTGCTCCATACTTTGTTTTAAACCTTCGGAAATAGCATCGATAAAACGCATCTCTTTCAGTTCTAAATTGTTATTAAATTCTTGATATTCAAACTCTTTAAACACATTATTTAATTCAATAGTTTCATCAGGAATAATATCTTCTTCATTAAAAGCTACTTCTAAATGTTCATTAATTTCATGAACAATAGCTTCCTTTATTAAAACTTCTTGGTTCTCATTTAAAAGGTTTTCGTCCTTTAAAAAAGCTTGAAAGTTCATCACAGGGTCTTTCATTGCCCATGCGTCCAATAGACCTTGCGGAACATATTTTATTCCACTAGCTTCCTCGTGACCACGCATTCTAAAGGTTTTGAATTCTAATAAAACAGGTCTGGGTTTACTCCGAACACTTTCAGCTATTTTACTAACTTTTGTAAATACTTCAACAATATTATTACCATCAATAATATGAGATTCCATGCCGTAACCCAAGCCTTTATCGGCTATATCTTTACAATTGTATTGTTCGCGAGTTGGTGTAGACAATCCGTAACCATTATTTTCAATACAAAACAAAACAGGCAATTGCCATACTGACGCTACATTTAAAGCTTCATGAAAATCGCCTTCACTAGTACCGCCTTCACCTGTAAAAACAGCAGTGACTTGGTTTTTGTTTTTCAATTTAGAAGCTAATGCTATACCATCGGCAACTCCTAGTTGTGGCCCTAAATGCGAAATCATGCCTACAATCCTATATTGCTGTGTTCCAAAATGAAACGACCGATCACGCCCTTTTGTAAAGCCTGAAGCCTTTCCTTGCCATTGTGCAAACAATCTATAAAGCGGAATTTTTCTTGTGGTAAAAACGCCAAGGTTTCTATGCATTGGCAAGATATACTCATCATCTTGCAAAGCCATCGTAACACCAACAGCAATGGCTTCTTGCCCAATGCCGGAAAACCACTTACTTATTTTTCCCTGACGCAATAAAATAAACATCTTCTCCTCTATTAATCTTGGTTTTAACATGTTCTTGTACAATGCGAATAAGGTCTCGGTATCAAGATTTTTAATAGTGTATGTCATGTAAATTGAAGCTTTTGTGGTTTTCATAAAAATAGCGTCATTTCATTATCAAATATACCATAAAAAGTAAATATCACTTATATATTTCCACAAAACTCAACTAGTAAAACTTTGCAATGTTTTTGTACATTTGTAATAGACACATATTTAAATAAAAAATAAGATGAACACCATACCAAGTGTTAATTTGACTGACTTCATTTCAAATGACCCCATTAGAAAGCAAAACTTTGTAGATGCTATAGGAAAAGCTTATGAAGACATTGGTTTTGTGGCCCTTAAAGGTCATTTTTTGGATGATAATTTGGTCGATAATTTATATAGTGAGGTTAAAAATTTTTTCAGCTTACCGACAGAAACCAAACGTAAATATGAAATCCCTGGAATTGGTGGGCAACGTGGCTATGTGTCCTTTGGAAAAGAAAGTGCTAAAGGCAAAAAAGAAGGTGATTTAAAAGAATTTTGGCATTTTGGACAATACGTTGAGAATGATGAAAAACTAAAAGCAGAATATCCAGATAATGTGACTGTTGAAGAACTTCCAGAATTCAACAAAATAGGTAAACAAACCTATAGAATGCTTGAAAAAACAGCCAAGTATGTTTTACGTGCATTGGCGTTGCATTTAGGTTTAGAAGAAACATATTTTGACGCATACATCCATAACGGAAACTCAATTTTGCGCCCCATACACTACCCACCTATTACTGAAGAACCCAAAGAAGCGGTTAGAGCTGCTGCACATGGCGATATTAATTTAATTACACTATTAATGGGCGCTCAAGGTCGTGGGTTACAAGTTCAAAACCATAAAGGCGAATGGCTTGATGCTATTGCAGAACCCGATGAACTTATGATTAATGTTGGAGATATGCTTTCAAGACATACCAACAACAAATTAAAATCTACCATTCATCGTGTTATAAACCCACCAAAAGCACTTTGGGGAACATCACGCTATTCTATTCCATTTTTCATGCATCCGATTAGCGATATGAAATTAGATGTTTTAGAAGGCTGCATAGATAAAAACAACCCGAAAGCCTTTGATGATATTACAGCAGGCGAATTTTTAAATGAACGCTTAATAGAATTAGGATTAAAAAAATAAGTAAGCAGTCCTCTGTTAGCAGTAGGCAGTTGCTTACTCTTACGGTTATTGACTGTAGACTGAAGACTGAAAACTGAAGACTGAAAAATGGATTTACAAGACCAATTAAAGAATTTATTCCCAGAACATATTGAAGAAGAAACAACTTCTGATACTAATAATTCTCAAGGAATTTGGATGCAAGACGACCCTATAATTTGCAAATACGAAAAACGAAAAGGCAAACCAATAACCATTCTTGAAGGCTATACAGGTGCAACAGAAGATTTTAAGATATTAGCAAAAGAAATTAAAACAAAACTCAGTGTAGGCGGTAGTTTTAAAGACGATAAAATCATTATTCAAGGTGATTATCGCGATAAAATAATGCAGATGCTTAAAGATAAAGGATTTAACGTAAAACGCGTAGGCGGATAATTTATGAACAAACAACCTCTTCATATTACCAACGGAACTCATTTAACCAACACCCTAAATCAATTAGGAATTGAAGGCGAAAAGTTAACATGGCAGGAAATGCTTTGTGAAGGCCCCACTTCTGAAATGGTTTATTCGGAAGAATTCTTAAACCTAAGAAAAACTTTTTTTAAAGCGTTTTATGATGTTGAATTAGACACAGATTTTATTAAAGAAGAATTAAACAAATTAAACCATACGGAAAATTACTCTGAAATTGTACTTTGGTTTGAATATGATTTGTTTTGCCATATAAACATGGTTGCTGTTATTAGTTTAATTCAACAAAAAAAAATAGACCTTCCTATATATTTGGTTTGTAGCGGTAGAATTGAAGGCAGCAAAAATCTAAAAGGTTTATCTGAAATATCACCAGAACAATTAATGAATCATTATAAAAACAAGGTTTTGCTTGACGAAGAAGGTATCGATTTAGCCACTACAATTTGGGGAATCTATTGTGGTATCGATCACAATTTGTTAAAACCATTTATTGTAAAACCATCAGCCTTTGAATATTTAAGCAACTGTTTAAAAGCGCATTTAAAACGTTTTCCGGATTCAGTCGATGGCTTAAACACACTCGAAAGAAATATACTTGAAATAATAAACAAATACACCATCACCTCAAAGCACCACTTACTTGGTTATGCCCTTAATTACCAAGGATTTTATGGCTATGGCGATTTACAGTTTTCTAGAATCATTGATCAACTAGACATGTTTTATACGGTAGAAAAAGATCGTTTAGTGCTAAACAGAAAAGGTCACGAGGCGCTATTAGGGCAACATAATTTTTTATCAGAAATCGATAATGGTATGATGTACGGTGGCGTTAAAAAATTCGATTTCCAATTCAGTAAATCAGAAAACAAACTCATAAAAACTGCTTTAAATGCCCATTAAGGAATCCGAACTTATATTAAACCCCGATGGCAGCATTTATCATTTAAACTTAAAGCCCGAAAACGTTTCAAAAACCATCATTTTTGTTGGCGACCAAGACCGTGTTGATACCGTATCAAAACGTTTTGACAGTATTGAATTCAAGACTCAAAAACGGGAATTTAAAACACATACAGGAACCTATAAAGGAAAACGAATTTCTGTCATTTCAACAGGTATTGGCCCTGATAATATTGATATTGTTTTAAACGAATTAGACGCACTTTTTAATATTGATTTTACCACTAGACAAGTTAAAGAAAAACTCACCAGTCTTGATATTATTAGGATAGGAACGTCGGGGTCGTTACAAAAAGACATACCTGTGGATGCTTTTGCTTTAAGCACTTACGGACTCGATATTAATGGAATGCTTCACGCTTATAAAGTTGGAGATATCAGCCATTCAGATATTGAAAACGCCTTTATAGAACAAACAAATTGGCACTCTAATAAGGCAAGACCAATACTTATTAAGGGCAGTAAAAAACTAGAACAAAAATTTACAAGCAATAAAACACATAAAGGAATAACCGCTACTGCTGGAGGTTTTTATGGCCCACAAGGACGCGTTCTACGGTTAGCCATTCAAGACGTAAATTTAAATTCTAAAATGGATGATTTTAACTTTAACGGCCATCGCATTGCAAATTTTGAAATGGAAACTTCGGCTATTTATGGCTTATCCAAATTACTCGGACATCATGCCCTATCTTTAAACGCTATTATTGCCAATAGAGCTTCCGGAACGTTTAGTAAAAACCCTCAAAACGTTATAGAGAATCTAATTACCTATACACTAAACAAAATTATAGAATAAACGATTGATCTAATGAAGAAAGTTAACATTGGCGGTGTGCCAGAACATTTTAATTTAGCATGGTATTTAACATTAAAAGATGGCGAATACAAAGAGAAAGGCATCAATTTACGATGGCATGATTACCCAGGAGGCACTGGCGCTATGTGTAAAGGGCTCAGGAATGGAGATATCGATGTTGCTGTTATTTTAACCGAAGGTATTATTAAAGACATCATAGCTGGAAACCCTAGTAAAATTGTACAAACTTTTGTGCAAACGCCATTAATATGGGGCGTTCATGTGGGGCATGATTCACCTTATAAAACCATAGAAGATTTAAAAGGAACCAAAGCCGCTATTAGCAGATACGGTTCTGGGTCGCATTTAATGGCATACATCCATGCGGAAAATAATAATTGGGATTTAGAAAAAGATTTAGATTTTGAAGTTATAAAAGATTTAGATGGCGCTGTTAAAGGTTTAACAGAAGGCGATGCTGACTATTTTTTATGGGAAAAATTCACTACAAAACCTTTGGTAGACAGTGGTGTTTTCAGGCGTATTGATGATTGCCCTTCCCCATGGCCATGTTTCGTTATTGCTGTTAGAGAAGATTTTATTGCATCTAATAAAGACCATTTACAAACTATTTTAGAAATTATAAATAACACCACCCAAGAGTTTAAAGACATTCCGAGTATTGATAAAACCATTGCAAACCGTTACAAACAACAACTGGACGATGTGCAAGAATGGTTGGGCATTACAGAATGGTCTCAAGAATTGATTGATAAAGGCACCATAATGAATGTTCAAAAAGAGTTGTTTGCTTTGGATATTATACCTGAGATTGTTGATTATGAGAGGTTAACTTGTAAATTGTAAGATATACCAAAAATAAAATCACTTTAGAAGTAATTTTTATTTTCTATCGTAATGATGATTTTCATTAAAAATCCTGATAATTTCTGTCAGGATTTTTTGATTATTCGTAAGAAAAATTAATTATATTTACAGGATAAAAGTGATAAAAACTTATCATATCCTGCTTACTTATGGGATATGAGTGATAAAAGTAACTATAAACGAGTTAGCAGAAATTATAATAAAAATGGATACAAAATGAATACGACCGAGGAATTTAAAAGAACAAGAAAAATACTATTTGACAAGGAAGGAATCCAACCCCAATCAAAGATAGTGACCACCAACGGCCCAGTAAAAAATGTCCATTACCTCGAAATCGGATCAGGCAAACCGCTTATTTTAATTCATGGTGGAGGTAGCCATTCGAGTGAATGGTTTAATATTATTAAACCCCTTTCAACTAAATATCATTTATATGTGGTGGATCGCCCAGGATGTGGTCTAACTGATAGCTTTGACTACACTGGAGTGGACTTTAGAAAAAGTGCTGTTGAATTTGTTGACTCGTTTATGAATGCTTTAGGACTGGACAAAGCCTTATTCACGGGACATTCTATGGGAGGTTATTTTAGCATTTGTTTTGCTATGCAATATCCCGAAAGAGTAGAAAAACTTTTGTTGATCGGTGCACCAGCAGGAGTGAATTTATGGATTCCTCTTGTTTTAAGGTTATTAGGAACAAAAGGGCTAAATCGTTTTCTAGTTAAATCTGTTGCTAAACCAAGTATTAAAAATGTAAAAAATGTTCACAAACAAATTTTAGTAGCCGATGTAGAGAAACTGTCAGAAGATTATTTGAAACATTCTTACTATGGCCAATTAATCCCAGGGAACGAAAAAGGATTTCTTACTTTGTTAGAAAATGTCCTCACTTTGGCCGGCTGGAAAAAAGATTTATATATAGTGGACTTGCAATAAAAAAGTGGACAATTAATTGCGAGATTTAAGCTGCTACATTTTGATTATACATTTCTA
>NZ_BAABJJ010000009.1:0-98811 GCF_039543245.1 Algibacter agarivorans | reverse complement strand
TGCACCACAAAGGTAACTTTGCGGAACAAATTTCCCTTTCTCTTTTTTAATCGTTTAGGACGCTATTGTTTTTGTATTTTAAATAATCAATAAATTCTGGTTTGTGTTTTATTCGTTTTAATTCTTCCCATTGTTCGTGAACAGGTTTTAAATCATTAGGATATATTTTTTCTTTGGTTGTAACTTCAATCTCAGAAATGATGGAAAGAAAATTATGTGGTTCTAAAATCATAAAAGTACCCACTGTATTATCAAAAAAATCGGTATAGGTTTCTATTATAGGGTTTTTATTAATGCTTAAAGTATGGGAAGCCACAATTTGAAACTCATCCTGTATAGGGTGTAACATGATTTGATTGGCACCATCTATTATCAAATTACTATAACTATACTTAGTAAGATGTTTAATGAAAAATGTTGGCATTAGTTTAGTTAATTAACATTAGAAAAGTAAACGGTATTAATACTAAAAGAAATATTTTTAATATCTTCTTTTATGCCTTTAATAAAATTATCAAGGCCTTGGTCATTGATACTATCAATAGTAGTGTATTTTATTGTGCTTTCAAGTTTTCCAAGTAAAAATTCAATATTATTTTTTTCAAGTTCGCCAGTTTCTATTAATAAATTCACATGTCTATTTAATTTATTAATACAATAATAAACGGATCGTGGAAACAAGGTGTCTTGAAATATCATGGTTATAATATGGTCTTCCTTAAAAGATGATTTATGCTTTTTTAGATATAACTGATAGCCACCAATAGAAAGTAATAAATTTTTCCAATAGAAACTTTGCTCTAAACTATCTGATGTTTTTGCAATTTCAATAAGTTTCATGGCAGTAAAATCTGAAATTTGAAGAACTCGTTCTAAATATTTACCAATAGTCATAAAGAAATATGCTGGACCACGTTCTAGAGTAATTTCTATATTGCCATAAAATTTTAAATGAAAGTCTAAAAGATTATCTAAAAAAACAAGTGGATCTTCTTCTTTAAGTTTTTCACGTAGGTCTTTTTTTGTAAGAAATAGATAATAGCTATTAATGCATAACCATAATTCTTTAGAGATGTGCTCTTGCACACTTCTAGCATTTTCTCTAGCCTTAGTAACTATATTTAAAATAGAGTTGGGATTATTAATGTTAAACACCATGAAATCAATACATTCAATGGCGTCTTCAGTGTAAAACGTATTATCAGCTCTTGTATAATTTTTAATAATAGGCGACCATGAAAATAATTCTGGAGAGTCTTGATTCGCATAAAAATTCACTTTAAGTAAACTTAAAATTCCATTTCCTCTCTCCATATATCTATCTAACCAAATTAGATTATTTGCAACTCTACTTAACATTTTTTATGTTTTTTAGTTTTATTGAATCACCCAAGTATCTTTACTACCGCCACCTTGCGAACTGTTAACTACTAAGGATCCCTTTTTTAATGCCACTCTGGTAAGTCCCCCAGGTGTAATATCAATACCGTCTTTTCCAGAAAGCGCAAAAGGCCTTAGGTCTATACAGCGTGGAGATAGTTTGCCATCAATACAACATGGGGCTGTTGATAACCTTAAAATGGGCTGTGCTATAAAATTATCTGGATTTTTTCTAACGTTTTCAAGGTAGTCTTTAATTTCTTCATCCGAGGCTTCATGCCCCATTAACATGCCATAACCACCACTACCATCAGTTTTTTTAATAACCATGTCTTTAATATGTTTAGCCACATGGTCATACTCATCAGGTTTTCCTAATTGATAGGTTTCAATATTCTTTAAAATGGGGTCTTCTTCTAAATAATATTTAATCATATCAGGCACATAAATATAGATGGCTTTATCATCAGCAATACCGGTGCCTGGTGCATTTACAATGTTTACATTACCTTTTCTATAGGCAGCCATAATACCGGCAACGCCTAATGTACTCGACGCGTTAAATTCTAAGGGGTCTAAAAATTCGTCATCAACGCGTCTATAAATAACATCAACCCGTTTTAGACCATTGGTAGTTTTCATAAAAACAAAATGGTCTTTTACCACCAAATCACTTCCTTCTACTAATTCAATACCCATAAGCCGTGCTAAAGTTGTGTGTTCATAATAAGCCGAATTGTAAATGCCAGGAGTTAGTAATACTATGTTAGGGTCGTTTTGGTCAGAAAGCTCTTTAAGTTTATTATACAATAAATTAGGGTAATTTGCTACAGGTCTTATTTGGTTCTTGGATAAAACTCCTGGGAATATACGTTTAGAAATTTCTCTATTTTCAAGCATATAACTCACTCCTGAAGGTGTTCTTAAATTGTCTTCAAGTACATAAAACTCTCCGTCATTATTTCTAATCAAATCAACTCCTGCAATATGAACATAGATATCATGAGGTACTTTTACCCCTTTCATTTGTCTTAAAAAATTAGGACAAGAATAAATTAATTCGGCAGGAATAATGCCATCGTTAATAATGAATTGATCATGATAAATATCTTTAATAAAAAGGTTGAGTGCCTTTATACGCTGTTTAATACCTTTATCAATTTTCTCCCATTCAAATGCTGTTAATATTCTGGGAACAATATCAAAAGGAAATATTTTTTCAATACCTTCATTGTTATTATATACTGTAAATGTAACTCCTTGATTCATAAATAATTGTTTGGAAAGTTCTTCTTTTTTAAAGAGAATCTCCGGTGATGTACTTCGTAGATATTCATTGATAATATCATATTGAGAACGTATGTCTGAATCAATGCTATACATTTCGTCCCAAGTATTTGGAAGTAAATCATAAGAAGAAAATAAGTGTTTATTGTTCATAGTATCACTTTTCATAAATGTAGTAATATTTTAAGTAATTTTCAACGAATTATGATAATTGCTGTAAATTAATCAATGATTTATAATTTTTATTGATAATAATTTTAAATTTAATTATTTTTTATGTTTTAAATTGTGATTTTTATAGTTTCAATAAAAAATAAATCATTAGGCAACCTTTTGCATAAAATTTGCGTCTTTATAAATAGAGTACCAATTAAAATCATTTTTTGAAAGTTATTCAACTCCATAAAAACGAATCAGCATTGATTAAAAAAGCGATTAAAAATAATCGTGAAGCGCAACATGTATTGTTTGAAATGCATGCGCCAAAAATGTTAAGTATTTGCAGGTATTATACAAAAGATATTCAGCAGGCCGAAGAAGCTATGCTTAACGGGTTCTTTAAAGTGTTTTCTAATTTAAAGAGTTTTAAAAACAAAGGCAGTTTTGAAGGTTGGATAAGGCGCATTATGGTAAGGGAGTCTATTTCGTTTTTACGACAGCAAAAAAAAATTGAGTTCTCTATTGAAGATATAACGATTAAACATAATTATACCAATAACATAAATACCAATATTGAAGTTGCAGATATACAACGACTAATAGATACCTTGCCAGAGGGGTATAAAATGGTGTTTATAATGTACGCTATTGAAGGGTATAAGCATCATGAAATTGCAGATTTGCTAGACATTACAGCGGGCACATCAAAATCGCAGTTATTTAAAGCACGTAAAATGCTTCAAGAAAAAATTAAAAAATTAAATAAAACTTCAGACTATGGCACCAATTAAATTTGAAGAACATATAAAGGAAAAGCTTGATAAAAGGTCTTTAAAGCCATCAGCAGATGCTTGGAATATATTGTCAAAGCGATTAGATAATCAAGATAAAAATAACAAAACCTATTGGTGGATTGGTATAGCAGCAAGTATTATTGGGGTTTTGTTAGTGGTTTCTCAATTTTTAAATAATGATGTAGTTTTTGAGGAAATACCAAAAATAGTCGTGACTCCAGAGGTTGTTCAGCAAGAAGAAACCATTAAAATTATTTCAGAACATATTGGAGAAAAAGGCTTGAACACGATTGAAAAGGTAAATAATATTGATAAAGCTGAAACCATTGAGAAATCAAAACCTGAAAAATTAGTAAACAAAAACAGGATAAAAGGCACCGTAACAAAAGTTGTTGAGGGAAAAACGAATTCAAAGGAAAAAGATATTCAAATGGGCTTAATTGAGTTGCCAAAAGAAAATCTAACGTTTGAAGATCAAAGAATACAAAATATTGTTGCCCAAGTACAAGCATTGAAAGCTGATAATAAAAATGTTACAGATGAAGACATTGATGCATTGTTAATTGAAGCGCAAAAAGAAATACGATTAAATAAACTAATTAATGAAACTACCGGTGTGGTTGACGCTGATTATTTGCTTCAAGACGTTGAAGCAGAGTTAGATAAGTCATTCAGAAGTAAGGTTTTTGAAGCCTTAAGATCAAGTTACAATTCGGTAAAAACTGCTGTAGCGCAACGTAACGATTAATTTTTATACACCTGTAAAAGCAGGAATCTCATCATTGAAAACTCACATTTGAATTTATAAAAAATCATCAAATCAATCTTTAATAAATGCCCATTATGGGCAAAAACGAACAGTTATGCAAACAATTATTAAGTATTTAGTGCTACTAATACTAGCTTTGAGCGTGCAATTAATCAATGCACAATACACGATTCAAAATGTGAATAACAAAGATAAAATCGAAGAATTAAAAGCTAAAAAAGAAGATATTAGAAATGATGAACGAAATTTTTTGAAAGAAAAAGTTGAAGCTATTAATAAACAGTTATATAATGGTGAAGTTACTACTGAAGAAGCTCAAAAACTTAAAAAAGAGGCTGCTAAAAAACATGCCTTAAATATTGAGAATCGTATTATCATTTTAGAAAATAAAATATCTTTATTAAACAGAAATCCGGATAGGTCTTCATCCGATGAGGATAAAATGATGTTTAGAATAGGTGGAAGTGAAGATGGTGATACTAGCTTTGTTTATTTTGGAAAACAAGAGGATGATAAACCAAAAAACAGAAAGTATGATAGGCGTACTTCAAGCGATTTCGTTTTAGCCTTTGGATTAAACAATGCCATCGTTGAAGGAAAAAAACTTGACGATTCACCATATAAGTTTGGCGGTTCACGGTTTCTTGAAATAGGTTGGGCATGGAAAACACGCGTTTTTAATAATGCTAATTTTTTACGCTTTAAATATGGTTATTCCATTCAAATAAATGGGTTAAAGCCCGATAAAAATGCCTATTTTGCACAACAAGGCAACCAAACAGTTTTAGAAGAGTTTCCTGAAGATCTTAAAAAATCAAAATTATCAATGACCAACTTAGTGTTTCCAATGCATTTTGAGTTCGGTCCTTCAAAACGAATAGATAAGGATACGTATTTTAGGTATTCAACCGATAATAAATTTAAAATAGGTGTTGGTGGTTATGCGGGTTTTAATATTGGTACACGTCAGAAACTAAAATACGAATTAGACGGCGAACGTATTAAAGACAAGCAAAAACGCGGTTTTAACACGTCTAATTTAGTTTATGGATTAAGTGCTTATTTAGCGTTTGATGATACAGCACTTTATATAAAATATGATTTGTCTCCTATTTTTAAAGATCAGATTATAGATCAGAATAATATTTCTTTAGGTATACGCTTTGATATGGATTAGTCGAAACTTAAAAATAGCCAAAGCAGCATTTTTTTCTCTTAAATGTCAAGTTGCCGTTATCGAAAAAGGTTAACTAGTCCAAATAACAATCTTTTAAATCAATACCTAAAAGTGTTTTAGACAGTTCATTTAGTTTATGTTCATCACCCGAGAAATGGTAGACACTATGCCAGTGTTTTAATGTATCTGTTTTTGGTTGTAATTCTCGCATTGAGGATGTGGATTCTAGCTCGAAAAAGCTGTGTTTGTTGGTAGGAGAGTAATCCATTGGTCCATCATTGTATATTGGGATAACTTCGCCTTTATACGGGGTTTTTTGTTTGGTAACATATGAGTTAGCATATAAACTATCATTGGTTTCCAAATACTGTACAATGGTTAATCTTTTTTTGTCTTTCGTATAGCAGCCATATACGGAAGGTGCTAAGCTTTTAGGGATTCCAATTTTACTTCGGTATTTACCATCTGCCTTAAATAATAGAATATTAGAGTTTTTAATTTGCAATCTATTTGCATCTAGGTCCCCCATGTACTTATAGATGCTATCAAGTGATGATGCCTTTTTTAAAGGGATAATAACTGTGGTATTATCTGTGCCCACAAACATATTTGCGCTCCATAGTGATACCAAACCAGTTTGTTTGTACCATGAACTTAATCCTTTGTTTACTAAACTATGAGTGGTTTTATAAGCTACATGTTTTATGCTTTCATCAAAATTTATTGATAGTTTGTTTTTAATTTCAGACTTATCTAAAATACTTATCTTTCTATTGATTTTTAAGTTAAAAGTTGTTCCTAAATGGTTTATAAGCTTCATGCCTTTTGTCATTGTAACTGAGGTTTCGTTTTTATTTGTAATTTCAAATTCACCATTAGCAATGGCATCCGGTACCTTCCAGTTATTTTCGTCTAAGGGATTTATGTTTTGATAATAAAAGGAATATTGCCCCCCCAATGGACCTAACCAAAGACGTTCTTCTCCTCCAATATTTTGTAAATTTATCAAAGACTCTTTCTTATTTATCCAGCCATTAGATATTCCGTCTATTCCATTAAAAGAGCTGGTTAAAATTCTGCCTTGTAATTCTGGCACTATAGAAATTCTAGAATTACCGTAATTAGTTGTTAGTTCAATAACTTTGGTGTGTGTCTTTACCAAGTTAATGTTGTTTTTGTAATTGTCTTTTAGATAGTTATAGTTGTTGCAATTAAAAAGAAAAAAAGATGCTAGAAGATAAAAGAAGTATTTCATTTTAATTATTTATCATTCTAATCTTCTAAGAAGATTTGTTATGTTCTATATAAAAAATAATTATTTACCAAATCTATATACTCTTGTTTGGCTTCATCTTCGCTAATATTTTTTACCTGAAATAAAGCATTAGTTTTAAAGGCGTTTATAATAGGCTTCTTGCTTTTAGGTTTGCTGTAATTGTTTGTTGCCTTTTTATAGTATGCATAAAGCTTTAAAAGCGTGTCTGCAGGAAAGGGTTCGTTGTGTGCATTTACCCGATCTACAGCTTGTTGGAATTCTATGTCTATAGCGTTATCACCCATTAATTTCTGCAATAATACTTTCTCCCCCACGAACTTTCTGATTCAATACCACTTTAATATTAGTATCTAAAGGTAAAAATAAATCTACTCTAGAACCAAACTTTATAAATCCAGATTCACTACCTTGAGATGCTTTATCGTTAAGTTTTGCATAGTTTACAATACGTCTTGCAAGTGCTCCCGCAATTTGTCTGTGTAGCACTTTACCATAAGTTTCGTTTTCTACAACTACTGTAGTTCGCTCATTTTCTTCACTCGCTTTAGGATGCCATGCTACTAAATATTTACCAGGGTGGTATTTGCTAAAAATAACATTGCCAGCAATCGGGTAGCGGGTAACGTGAACATTCAGTGGCGACATAAATACACTAACCTGTAAACGTTTTTCTTTAAAATATTCTTTTTCAAAAACTTCTTCAATAACCACCACTTTACCATCTACAGGAGATACTACTTGTTTGTTGTTTGGAACGGTATTTCGTTTTGGGTTTCTAAAAAACTGAAGAATTAAAATCAAAAACGCCAATAATACAATCATAATGACAGTTCTAAGCCATGTAATAGCTATAAGATTATCAGCTAATAGGATGCATCCAACAACAATAATAAGTGTTGTGATTATAATTTTATGACCTTCTTTATGAAACATAATGTAAAATTCTTAAAAATAAATATATAAATGGTGCTGCAAAAATAATGCTATCTAATCTATCCAATAAACCACCATGCCCAGGCATGATTGCTCCACTATCTTTAACGTTTGCTTGTCTTTTAAACTTAGATTCTATTAAGTCCCCTAATGTGCCAAAAACACTAATTATAATACTTAATATTAGCCAGCTTGTGAAGCTTAATGTTTCGGTAAAGGTAGCGATAAAATAACTTGCTACACATGAAAAAAACAAACCGCCAAGGAAACCTTCAATAGTTTTTTTAGGTGAAATTTTTTCAAAAAGCTTCTGTTTTCCAAAGTTTTTACCAACTAAATAGGCAAAAGAATCATTTACCCAAACTAAAACGAAAGCACCAAGCAATATATCAGGTTTGTAATCTTCATAATAATTTGCAATCAAGATTAAAAAAACAAAAGCGCTTGATAGGTAGAATGTTGTGAGTAAAAATCGTTTGGTAGCAAAAAGTGGTATAGCTTTTTCAGAAAATAAATCCTTTATTAAAAATAGCTCAACAAAAATAGAAAGTACTAAAAGTATCTGTGTAGCTTCGCTTAAGCCCGTGTTAGTATTTAAAATAGATTGCCAATAGCCGAAAACTGCATATAAGGCAATGAAAATTAAATAGGGGATATAGCTTTTAAGCTGGATGAGTTTTTTGAATTCACCCATACATATTAAGCCAAACACAAAAAATAGTGCGCTAAGTAGTTGTTCAAAACATAAACAAACAAGCAATAAAACAACATAGATTAAACCAGAAAGTGATCGGGTAAGCGTTTCTTTCATTCTATAAATCTTCAAAAAGCAACAAATATAGGTTTTTTGCGCTACTTCCATAACTCAAAAAATCTTTTTCATCACCAGATTTAAAATGTTTTATGGTTGTAATATTAGTTGGGATTTTTTGTCTGTTATTAGATTTTATACCACGTAGACCTTCACCTATATTTTCTACAATTTGACTCGTTGTAGCGAATACAATAAAGTTAAAAGGTAATTCATGTAGTTTTTTTTCAAAAATTTGTTTCGATGAGATAAGTAAAGAGCCATCGTTGGCAATTAAGTTTTCACAAGTAGTTAAGAAAAAAGTAGATTCACTTATCTTTTTAGTTGGGAGTAAATTAGAATTTTTAAACTTATCCTTTAAATTGTCATCAAGTAATAATACCTGCTCTTCTTCCCAATCATTTTCAGCAAGGATATAATCTAAATTAGTGTAAACTTCAGTTAAATTTTCGCAATACAAGAACTTTCCGCCATTAGCCTTAAAGTTTATAGTAAACCTTTCGTCTATTGGTAGTTTTACTTCTGGCATATATTTACCTCTGTCGTCAGATTTTAATTCTTCTTCTGAACGGTCAGATTTGGAGCCAAATATTTTTCTAAAAAGACTCATTTAATTTATTGCTAATGAGAGGTTTTTTTTGAGTTTTATCAAATATAAAAAATCTTAAATTAACCTTACGATTAATTTAAGATTTTTACTAAAAGCTTAACATTTATGATGTGTTGTGCTTTCGCTTTCAAGTTATTCTTCAATAGTTTCGTTTGCTTCTTTTGGTTTTACACTTTCTTCTTTAGGTTTCTCAGTATCTACTTTTGGTTTTTCAGCTTCTTCTTTTTCAAAAGGACGTTTTCCAAATATTTTTTCAAGATTATCTTTAAAAATAACCTCTTTTTCAAGAAGTACTTCTGCAAGTTGTGTAAGTTTGTCTTTGTTGGCTTCAAGCAATTTTATAGCACGTTTATATTGCTTTTCAATAATATCTGAAATTTCTTTATCAATCAATTCTGCAGTCTGCTCGCTGTATGGCTTTGTGAAACCATATTCGTTTTGCCCTGAAGAATCATAATAGGTTAAATTCCCAACCTTATCGCTAAGACCATAAATGGTAACCATAGCTCTAGCTTGTTTGGTTACTTTCTCTAAATCGCTTAATGCACCAGTAGATATTTTATTGAAAATCACTTTTTCTGCAGCACGACCACCAAGTGCAGCACACATTTCATCTAGCATTTGTTCTGGTCTAACAATTAGACGTTCTTCTGGCAGGTACCAAGCGGCACCTAAAGAGCGACCACGAGGCACAATAGTGACTTTTACCAATGGCGCTGCATGTTCTAACATCCAACTTGTAACAGCATGACCAGCTTCATGAAAAGCAACAGCGCGTTTTTCGCTAGGTGTGATGATTTTGTTTTTCTTTTCTAGACCACCAATAATTCTATCAACTGCATCAAGAAAATCTTGTTTGTCAACAGCTTTTTTTCCGTTTCTAGCTGCAATTAAAGCAGCTTCATTACAAACATTAGCAATATCGGCACCAGAAAAACCAGGGGTTTGTTTAGATAAGAAATCTAAATCTAAATTCTTAGCTTTTTTTAGAGGCCTTAAATGTACTTCAAATATTTCTTGACGTTCTCGAACATCTGGTAAATCAACAAAGATTTGTCTATCAAAACGTCCTGCACGCATTAAGGCTTTGTCTAAAATGTCGGCTCTATTTGTTGCAGCAATCACAATAACGTTTGTGTTTGTGCCAAAACCATCCATTTCAGTTAATAATTGGTTTAAAGTGTTTTCACGCTCATCATTACTTCCTGACATGGCATTTTTTCCTCTTGCACGACCAATGGCATCAATTTCATCTATAAAAATGATAGAAGGAGATTTTTCTTTTGCCTGTTTGAATAGATCTCTAACACGAGATGCACCGACACCTACAAACATTTCAACAAAATCTGAACCAGATAATGAAAAGAAAGGGACTTGAGCTTCGCCAGCTACCGCTTTTGCTAATAACGTTTTACCTGTTCCTGGAGGGCCTACAAGCAATGCGCCTTTTGGTATTTTACCACCAAGTGTCGTGTATTTTTCTGGAAACTTAAGGAAGTCTACGATCTCTTGAACTTCTTCTTTAGCGCCTTCAAGTCCTGCAACATCTTTAAAGCTTGTTTTAACCTCGGTATTTTGGTCAAAAAGTTTTGCTTTGGATTTTCCAATATTAAAAATCTGTCCTCCAGCACCTCCACCAGCACCTCCAGACATTCTACGCATAATGAAAATCCAAACGCCAATTAATAAGATAAAAGGAAGGATTCCCATCAATAAATTGCCCCAATCATTAGTTTCGGTATCAAACGTAACTACAGGTTTTACTGCAAGGTCCTTAGTGGTTTCATTTAGTTGATTTTCAAAATTTTGAAGATCTCCAAATTCAAATTTATAGTTCGGTAATTTCGTAGCAGAAGGTATAAAGGTTTGAGGTTTTGAGTTTTTATGAATCTCTTTTGCCTCGGCATCTTTAGTTAAATACACTTTTGCTACACGAGTATTTTTTACAATGTCAACTTTTTCAATATCACCATCTTCTAAATATTTAAAAAAGTCTGAAGGTGTTGTTAGATTACCCTCTTGGTAGCTTCCACTACTAAACAGTTGAAAACCTAAGAAAATAGCTATAAGTATTCCGTAAATCCAGTATGGACTAAATTTCGGTTTTTTATCTTTTATATTTTTTTTATCGTTTGCCATTTCGTTTTTTTAGTAACTAGTTTCTATAACTGTTGTTTTTGCATCACCCCAAAGGCTTTCAATATCATAATATTCTCTAATATGTTTTTGAAACACATGCACAACAACATTTACATAATCTATTAATACCCATTCTGCATTATCAAGACCTTCTGTGTGCCAAGGGTTGTCTTTAAGCGTTTTGCTTACCTTTTTTTGGATGGAGTTTACAATGGCGTTTACTTGTGTATTTGAAGTTCCTTCGCATATAATAAAGTAATCGCAAACCGTATTTTCAATATCTCTTAAATCTAGTATGTTTATTTCTTTACCTTTAACGTCTTCAATGCCACTAATTACTACTGATATTAATTGGTCTGAGCTTATTTTTTCTTTCGCCATTAAATTTATTTAATTTGTGCAAAGTTATTATTTTTTTAGTTCTTTATACTTTAAAATAATCATAAGATTTTAGAGCCTAAAAAGAACTTCAATATGCATATAATCAAACTTGATGCCACCGATTCTACTAATAGCTATTTGCGTAAGCTTAGTGCTAGTGAAACTGTGGATGATTATACCGCGATAATTACGGAAAAACAAACAGAGGGTAGAGGGCAAATGGGAACGATTTGGAGTTCTCAGTCGTCTAAAAACCTCACGTTTAGTGTCTTTAAGGATATGTCCGAATTTCAATTGGAACACCCTTTTTATATCAGTATAGTTACGGCTTTGGCCGTGTTGAAGACGCTTCAATTTTCTTCAATTTCTCGATTAAGTATCAAGTGGCCTAACGACATTTTGTCAGCAAACAAGAAAATTTGTGGTATTTTGATTGAAAATGTCATAAAGCAGAACAAAATTAATGCGTCTATTATTGGTATTGGCTTGAATGTAAATCAAACAGAATTCGAAAATTTACCTAAAGCATCATCATTAAAAATACTATCTGGCAAAGTTTATGATCTAAATGAATTAGCAATCGCTATTCTAAATAATTTAAAGGATTGTTTTTCATTGTTGAAAGACGGAAAGTACGATGTTTTAAAAGCTGAATATGAAACGCGTCTTTTTAGAAAAAATAAACCGTCAACATTTAAAGATGCAGAAGGTTTGATGTTTTCTGGTTTTATAAAAGGTATTTCCGATTCTGGAAATCTTCAAATATTGTTAGAAGATAATATTATAAAATCATTCGATTTAAAAGAAGTTTCATTGTTGTACTAACTAGTGTTTACTACTAGACCCTAAATAGCTTTAGGGATACTAGTAACAAGTGTTTCAATAAATTTAGTGATCGGCCCTTTTATCATCATCGCCATCATAGGATTGAAATCGCCAGTAAAATCAAGTTTTACATCGCTTGAAGCGGCATCTACTTCTGTAATATTTGCAATAAGTGAAAAATCTATTTTTCCTCCAGCAGCACCTAGAATAATTTTGTTTGGTGGGATAACTTCTTTCTTTTTAAGGATAATCTCTGGCATGCCTTTTAAAGCGAAAAGAAATTTGTCTTCACCTAAAACTTCAAATTTGCTAATGTTTTCAGGCATTAAAGATTCGAAATTTTTAACATCAGCTAAAAAGTTAAAAACATCTTCTGGCGATTTGCTAACACTAACTTTTGGGGATTCTAAATTCATAATGGTGTTTAAGTTATTATTTGTTAAGTTGATTGAAAATTTGTATCCGACTAAACGTCTTAACAACTCAAACAGCTTTACGTTAGTGTATCAATTAGCGTTCCATTCACTAGGATTAGTGTTCCACTCCAGTAATGTTTTTAATTCTTTTTCAGAAATATAATTGGTTTCTAAAGCTTCTTCAAGTAAGTTTTCGTAATTACTTAAAGTATTTAAGCGTATGTTTTCTTTTTCAAAATTTTTGGCTGCCACATCAAACCCATAAGTAAAAATGGCAACCATGCCTTTTACCTTTACGCCTGCTTCTTTCAATGCTTTTACTGCATTTAAACTGCTTTTTCCTGTGCTGATTAAATCTTCAACCACCACAACATTTTGTCCGCTTTCAATAAAACCTTCAATTTGGTTTTTACGGCCATGACCTTTAGCGTCTGGTCTTACGTAAATAAATGGTAACCCTAGGTATTCTGCAACCAGCATACCTATGCCAATGGCACCTGTGGCAACACCTGCTATAGCATCTGGTTTTCCATATTCTTTTTCAATATGTTTCCCCATGGTTTCGCGAATGTAATTACGGATAGGTGGAAAAGATAATACAATACGGTTGTCGCAATAAATAGGCGATTTCCAACCTGATGCCCAAGTAAACGGGGCTTTTGGGCTAAGTTTTATAGCATTAATTTGTAATAAAACTTCAGCGGTTTTTTTGGCGGTGTCTTTGTTAAAAATCATGTGAGCAAAATTACATATAAATTTAATTTTTTTTAGGAGTTGTTGATTATTAAAAATATTTTTTTCAACAATGTATAGTTTGTAACTAAAAATGATATTTTTACCATATCAAATTATTAATCATAACTAAGCATGTATAAAGTTTTTGTTGGAGATAAGCCAATGGTTTTAACTACTGTAGTAGAAAAAGAAACTAACTTTAAAAATTATTTGCTGAGTACGGCAAATATTGTGAAGATTATAAGAAAACTTAACACATCAGCTATAAGTGAAGCACGATTGATTCACAAAAATGAAGATAAGCTTTTAAAAAAGTTTTTAAAAAAATTACCCAATGTCATTGCTGGCGGCGGAAAAGTTTATAATGACAATGGCGAAATTTTGTTTATATACAGAAATGATAAATGGGACTTACCAAAAGGAAAAACAGAAGGTAAAGAAACTATTGAGGAAACAGCGCTTAGGGAAGTTAGTGAAGAAACAGGTGTTGCTGGATTACAAATTACTAAGCCTTTAGAAACTACATATCATATTTTTAAACGCAACGGACGTTATAAAATAAAAATAACCTATTGGTTTGAAATGAAAACCAGTTTTAATGGTAATTTATATGCCCAAGAAGAAGAGGGCATTACAAAAGTGGAATGGCTAAACAACGGGCAAGTTGAAAAGGCTTTAGGGAACTCTTATGCCAATATTAAGTCGTTGGTCTAATTTTGCTATTAAATAAGGTATAGTAAATATTCATCTTCATAAAATGAATACTTTCAAAACTACAATTTCTTTAGAAATAACTTTATAATTAACCTTTGTGTTAAATAAAATGATTGACTTGGGTTTGTAAGTGCTATTACACGTAATTATTTAGTCTGAATGTGTTGTTTAATGCTCTCATAGAACGATATTTATGAGAAGTTATAAGTTGTCATTTGGTACTATTGATATTCTGAAAAAGAACTTAGCTGAAGTTATAGTAGAAGAAGGTATTGTTATGGATGAAATTATGGTTGATGAATATCATGATTTTTTACTTACCAACCTTGAAGCACCATTTTCAGTTTTAATCAATAAAAAACATCCTTATAGTTATACTTTTGAAGCTCAAAAGCTTATTGGAAAGTTAAACGAGCTAAAAGCTATAGCAGTAGTAATTGGTACTAATGGTGGTTTAATGTCCACTGAAACCTTAATAGATATCAATAAGAATAGTAGTTGGAATATTAAAATATTTCAAAAAAGAGATGAAGCCTTATCTTGGTTAGAATAACGGAAGTGTTTAATTCCTTAAACGTTGTAGTATCAATGGAAAGTAAATTATAATCCTTCTAACTTGCACACCAACATATTAAGCGTAAATTTGCACCTTCAAAAAATAAACCATGACCGAATTTATTAGAAAGCGTGCAGCCAACGCAAAAAACGATATTTTAAGTGGAATAACTGTTGCGTTGGCCTTGGTTCCCGAAGCTGTAGCCTTTGCATTTGTTGCAGGTGTTGACCCTCTGGTTGGGTTATATGCAGCATTCATGATTGGTTTAATAACCTCTATTTTTGGTGGCCGTCCAGGTATGATTAGCGGAGCAACAGGAGCATTAGCGGTTGTTATGGTGAGTTTGGTTGCCGAAGGTAACGCTATGGGCGAAGCAAGCGAGCAGTTGGGCTTATATTATTTGTTTGCAACCGTTATTTTAATGGGAATTATACAAATGCTAGCCGGTGTTTTTAAACTCGGCAAGTTTGTGAGATTGATACCACACCCTGTAATGATGGGCTTTGTAAACGGATTGGCCATTGTGATTTTTTTATCACAATTGGGGATGTTTAAAGATGTAAATGGCGATTGGTTTTCAGGTAATCAACTATGGGTTATGCTAGGTTTAGTAGGTCTTACCATGGGAATTATGTTTGGGTTGCCAAAGCTTACTAAAAAATTACCCGAAGCTTTAATAGCTATTTTGGTAGTATCAGCAATTGCGATTTTTGGAAATATAGATGTCGCTACTGTTGGAAGTTTTATTCGTGATGGTGGAGGAGAAGGCTTAAAAGGAGGATTACCTCAATTTCAAACAGATATTTTTAGCAAAGTACCTTTTAACCTGCAAACTCTTAAGTTTATCTTTCCTTATGCTTTAATTCTAGCAGCCATTGGTTTAATTGAATCTTTAATGACCTTAAATTTAGTTGACGAGTTAACCGAAACTAGAGGTAACGCAAATAGAGAATGTTTAGCACAAGGTGGTGCCAATATTGTTACCGGATTTTTTGGAGGTATGGGCGGTTGTGCAATGATAGGGCAATCACTTATAAATATTAAAGGAGGAGGTAGAGGCAGACTTTCAGGTATTGTTGCTGCAGTATTACTGTTAATATTTATCCTTTTCGCATCCGGACTTATAGAGCAAGTACCTATTGCAGCACTAGTAGGTGTTATGTTTATGGTTGTTATCGGCACATTTGCTTGGAGTAGTTTCAGGATTCTTAATAAAATCCCTTTAAGCGATGTTATTGTTTTAATAGCGGTATCTGCATTAACGGTTATTTTCGATTTGGCAATTGCCGTAATCGCAGGTGTTATTATTAGTGCATTGGTGTTCTCTTGGGAAAACGCAAAACGCATTCGTGCTCGCAAGCGTTTACGAGAAGATGGTACTAAGATTTACGAAATTTGGGGGCCTTTATTTTTCGGTTCTATAATAGCTTTTAACGATAAGTTTGATATTAAAACCGATCCAGAACATGTTGAAGTAGATTTTGTTGAATCCAGAATAAGCGATCATTCCGCTATCGAAGCTATTTTCAGTTTAGTAGAAAAATACGAAGCAGCGGGTAAGAAGATTAAATTAAAACATTTAAGCGAAGATTGTAAAATACTGTTGTATAAATCAAACCCAAAGTTTAGAGAAGTAATTGTCGAAGATATTGACGACCCACGCTATCACCTAGCGGAAAACCCAGAGTCATTCACCAAAGGGCTTTCAGAATATAAGTTTTAGTTTTGATTTTTTGGGCGTTACCCCGAAAAGGGTCGGGCTTTACGATACAATCTTTTTAAAACGTCATTGCGAAGGAGGAACGACTGTGGCAATCTGTTAAATTTTAGTTCTTATCCATACTTTGTTTCTGTCAATTTTTAAAAAGGATTTCCACTTCAATCCCTAACGCATTTATTTGCTAACTTATTTTTATTTGAATGTTATTTTGTTTTTGTAAGGTTCGTTTAATGTTTTATATCCGACGTTACTGAAACAAGTTCAGCACATGTAAACGAAGGTAGCTGAAATTTTTTACAAAGTCAAGTAATGATCTAAATCGGTATTACAAATTTGTAAATGAGTAATATCGAAAGCCAAAAGAGATATTTGTAACCTCTTAAAGTTTCAAGCTTATTTCAAACTATTAATTTAAACGTACTCAAACTGAAAATTGCTATTGTTACTGAAAACTGCTATTTATAAAATCGATTTAGGGATTATTTTTCTAGTCCAAGTTTTTAAGCGTTTATAGTTGCTTACTTCAGAATCGGGATTGAAATCTAATGTAGTTTCCCAAGAGTTTTCGGGTTTAAATTCTATTTCCATGCCTTTTAAAACGCCATCAGACACTTTTTTAGACTCGACTATAACGATGCATTCTGTATTTAAGTTAGCACTTCTAGGGTCAAGATTGAAAGTGCCTATAACGGTCGTTTTTTTATCAATAACCATAGATTTTGCATGAAGCCCAAATATAGGTGCATACGCTAACTCTGCTTGTAGTTCTCCCGTCATTATTTTTTTTCGTTCGGCAGCGTCTGGTCTAAACTCAAATATTCGTACTCCAGTTTTTAATAAGTCTTCTCTATCCGTTTGATAGCTGCTAAAAGCTTCTAAATTGTCGGTCGATGCTAAACTATTGGTTAGTATTCTGATTTTTACGCCACGGTCAACAGCTTCTTTAAATAGATCTTGACTCAGTTTTGAGGTAATTAAATAAGGTGTTTGAATGGCAATTGATGATTTGGCGCTTTTAACTAAATCAATGAGTGCAGAAGTAGAAATGCCGCCACCACTTAAGCCATTTTGTCCATCATTTTTACCAGGCATATCAGAAATAAAATTAACATGGTCTAGCCAAACTAAATCGCCAGAATTTTTAATGGCATTAAATGTTTCTGGCAAATTTTCAATTCGTTTTCTTACTTGTGGCCAAAAATTTTCAGGATTGCAAGCATATTCATGAAGTTTATCAAACCTGTTTTTCTTAGGTGTATTTTTAGATTCATCTTCAACAACACGGGTAATATCTATGCTTAATTCACTATTCCAAAATGCATTAAAAGATTTCTTTACAGCTTTAGTTTCTTTGCCTATTAAAAGAATATCTCTATCTCTAAAATTATATTCATGGTCGTAATCAAAATACTCATCAGCAATGTTTCTGCCGCCTGTAATAACTACTTGGTCATCAACAATAAAGGTTTTGTTGTGCATCCTTTGGTTAGCAGATTTAAAATCTGTAGCAAATTTTCCAATTTTCTGAAAGATGTTTTTACCTAAATTAACTCCAGGATTATATATTTTAACCGAAATATTCTCATGAGAATTAAACGTTAATATATCTGATGCTTCAGCATCAACCATAATATCATCAACAATTATGCGCACTTTAACACCTCGGTCTGCTGCTCTTACTAAATAATCGCAAGCAATAAGCCCTACATTATCTGTTGAAAATATAAAGTATTGAATATCTATGGTTTTTTCAGCATATTCAGTTAGCCAAGCTCTTACAACCATGGAACCACTTCCATCTTCAAGTACATATACGCCAGTTTTGTCTTGCATTAAAGGCGTGAAATCTTCAAGTTCTTTAGAAAGCATCATACTTTCATTTCTGTGGATATTTGAGCAAAAATCTGTTTCAGTTTTTGAAGTTTTCTTATCAGTACAAGATGCTAATATAATTAGAGAGGCGAGAACATAAATCTTGAATTTTAGTTTAGATTTCATTCCATGAATTATTATTTCACCCTAACATTATCCGGAACCAACTTGGTGTAATCTCCATTGTTTCTAATCACATCGCGCACAATAGAAGACGCAATGTAAGACGTGCCGGCCGAGGTTAAAAGAAACACAGTTTCAATAGGGGCAAGGTCTCTGTTGGTATGAGCAATGGCTTTTTCAAATTCAAAATCTGCTGGATTTCTTAGTCCACGTAAAATGAATTCAACACCAATGTTTAAGCAGAAATTAACAGTAAGTCCTTTGTATATAACCACTTTTACTTTGGGTTCGTCTGCAAAAGCCTCTTCAATAAATGTTTTACGCTGATCAACGGTGAACATATATTTTTTATCGGCATTTACGCCTATGGCAACTATGATTTCGTCAAAAAGCGTAACGCCACGTTTTATAATATCATAATGTCCTAAAGTTAGTGGATCAAAAGACCCTGGAAATAATGCTCGTTTCATATGCTTCTCTTAATCTCCTTATTTCGACTGCGCTCAATACAGGCTCGGGGAGAAATTAAAATATTGTAAATATAAGATTCTAAAATTTATTATTCATAATTAGTTTCCCTCCTTTGGAGGGATTAAGGGAGGCTTTTCAAAGCTTCCTTAATAGCATTGTCAAACAATTCAGCTAAAGAAATATTTGCAGCGGCAGCTTGTTGTGGTAGAATGCTTTCTCTAGTCAATCCTGGAACGGTATTCATTTCAAGTAAATGAGGTTCACCATCTTTAAAAATAAATTCGCTTCTACTAAAACCTTTCATTTTTAAAACTTCGTAGACTTTTTTAGCTTCTCTATTTACTTTTTCTTCCTGTTCTTTGGTTAATCTAGCAGGTGTTATTTCTTGAGATTTTCCTAAATATTTTGCTTCATAATCAAAAAAATCATTTTCAGAAACTATTTCAGTAATTGGCAACACTTTGGTTTCACCTTTATAGGTAATCACGCCAACAGAAACTTCAGTCCCATCTAAAAACGATTCGATTATAATTTCATCATCTTCTTTAAAAGCAACATCAATGGCTTTTTGCAAATCGTCTTTTTTATGCACTTTGCTTATGCCAAAACTACTTCCGGCTTTATTGGCTTTAACAAAACAAGGCAAACCAACTTTAGCAATAATAGCATCTTCATTAATAGTGTCTCCAAGGTTTAAATAAAACGACTCTGCCGTTTTTATGCCGTAAGGTTTTAAAACACTTAAACAATCACGTTTGTTGAATGTTAAACTGGCTTGATACATGTCGCAACTGGTATGCGGGATATTCAACAGCTCAAAATAACCTTGCATGAAACCATCTTCTCCTGGCGAACCATGAATAGCATTGAAAACACAATCGAAAGTAACTTTGTAACTGCCTACATTTATTGAGAAATCATTTTTATCGATAGGGAATTCCATGTCGTCTTCATCAACATAAACCCATTTGTCTTTAAAGATGTGGATGCGGTAAGGCGTGTATTTTGACGTTTCCAACGTTTCAAAAACGACATTTCCACTTGTTAATGAGATTTTGTATTCGCTTGAATACCCTCCCATGATGATAGCAATATTTTTCATATATATTCTTTTGTCATTCCCTTGAAGAAGGGAATCTTTCTTTTAATTGGTGCAAACATGAACCTTAGTTCAATATCGTTTAAATGGAGTTATTCACCGTGTTAGGGATTGAGGCATTTGTTGAAGCTCCTCGCAGAGAGCGACTGCCAAAAGCCCGACCCTTGGGTAACGCCCAAACATTTAAACTTTAAAACTAATTCTGTGAACTTACAACCAAAAACCAACAATAAAACGTATCTATTATTAGTTAAGCTAAAATATCATATATATTGCAAAAGAAAAAACAGTTCTGTTTTTATATATTTGCCTAATTGAAAATTCTATAAATGAGCATCATTAAATTTCTTACCAGTAAAACCTTTTTTAAGCAAATTTTATTGGCAGTTGTGGCAGTAGTTGTTTTGTGTTTTATCCTTTTAAAGTGGTTAAATGTAACGACAAATCATGGCGATTTTGAAACTGTGCCAGAGCTTAAAGGAAAATCTATAAAAGTGGCAGAATTAGAATTAAAAGATAATAATCTGGTTATGAAAATTCAAGACTCCGCGAACTACAATCCAGATTATCCTAAGTTTTCGGTTATTGAGCAAGAGCCATTAGCGGGAACTAAAGTAAAGGAAAACAGAAAAATATATATCACGCTTAATCCATCGGGTTACAGGAAAATGAATATTCCAGAGAACCTAATAGATCAGACCTATAGACAGGTGAAACCAACCTTAGAAGCTTTAGGCTTTAAAGTAGGCGAAATAACTTATGTTGATAATATTGGAAAAGACATGGTATTAAAATTAACCCATAAAGGGAAAACGCTTAAAGCAGGTGATAAGTTGGCCAAAACCTCTATTATTGATTTGGTTCTTGGTAACGGCAACAGGCAGTAAATATGGACGACTATACACCGCAATTACCGGACGAAAACGATCTTTACGAGCACCACGCATTTACAGTAGATAAAGGGCAAGCGCCTTTGCGTATCGATAAATATTTAATGAATTTTGTTGAGAACGCTACACGAAGCAAAATTCAATCTGCAGCAAAAAACGGAAGTATTTTTGTTAATGATGTCGTTGTAAAATCTAATTATAAAGTAAAGCCTTTTGATAACATCAGAGTATTGTTTTCACACCCGCCATTCGAAAATTTATTGGTAGGTGAGGACATTGATATCGATGTCGTTTATGAAGATGACGATCTTTTAGTAGTCAATAAATCCCCTGGAATGGTTGTGCATCCAGGTCATGGAAATTATTCTGGAACATTAATAAACGCATTAATCCATAGGTTTGATAATTTACCAAATAACTCTAGCGAACGCCCAGGGTTGGTACATAGAATTGATAAAGATACCAGCGGACTTTTAGTAGTTGCTAAAACCGAAGAAGCCATGGCGCATTTATCGGCGCAGTTTGCCAATAAAACCAGTGAACGTGAATATGTTGCCCTAGTTTGGGGAAATATGGACGAAGAAGAAGGTACTGTTGAAGGCCATATAGGGCGCCACCCTAAAAACAGACTTCAAAATACTGTATTTCTTGACGATGAAGCCGAAAAAGGCAAACCCGCAGTAACCCATTATAAGGTTTTAGAGCGTTTGGGGTATGTTACTCTAGTGTCTTGCAAGTTAGAAACGGGGCGCACGCATCAAATACGTGTGCATATGAAACACATTGGGCATACGTTATTTAATGACGCACGTTACGGAGGCGAAAAGGTGTTAAAAGGTACCACTTTTACTAAATACAAGCAGTTTGTAGACAATTGTTTTAAAGTATTGCCAAGGCAAGCTCTACATGCTAAAACATTGGGTTTTGAGCACCCTACAACAGGTAAGTTTATGCAGTTTGATACCGAAATTCCAGACGATATGCAGCAGTGTATTGAAAAGTGGCGTAATTACACAAAGAATCAAGAGTTGAATTAGTTTTTTACCGTTTTCAGTTTGTCATGCTGAACTTGTTTCAACATCTCATCAAATTTTAATAATTAAATGTTATTTTACAAAAAGGCTGACAGGTAGGTCTTTTGGGGACTTCATAATGAGGATGAAGGACGAGACAATACTAGAAAATAGAAGGGGTGTTAATGTTTGAATGCATAACTAATTCTAGCAGATGGATTATTCACGCTATAACGATGTATTTTATTCACTATCAAATTCATAAATCTATAATTGTTTTTTCTGTTTTTAGCTTCAATCAAAAATGTTTATACCAATTCTAAGTCAAGAACATCAATTCGATTTATAGCCCTATTACAAATAATTCTAACCTTAAAGTTTTAAAGTAAAATAGTAATTGTAAATTTGAAATGAAAAAGTAAATTTTCTATGAAATTAGTATTATCTCCTGCAAAGTCGCTCAATTTTGAAAGCCCGCTGCCAACCACTCAGCATACAGAATCTGTTTTTTTGCCACAATCAGAACGTATTAATAAACTGCTTAAAAGTAAATCGGCAAAAAGTTTGTCAAAACTCATGAGTATCTCTGATGCTTTGGGGCAATTAAACCATCAGCGTAATCAAGAATGGGAACTACCTTTTAATCCAGAAAATGCACGACCTGCCGTATATGCTTTTAATGGCGATGTGTACCGTGGTTTGGATGCTTACACCATTCCACAAGACAAAATAGAAACCCTTCAAAACACCGTACGGATTCTTTCTGGTTTATACGGTTTGCTAAAACCAACCGATTTAATACAACCATATCGTTTAGAAATGGGAACAAAATTAAAAGTTGGTGCGAAAAAGAATCTTTACGAATTCTGGAAAAAAGATATTACCAAAGCCTTAAACGAAGAACTTGAAGATGATGAGTTATTCTTAAACCTAGCCAGTAACGAGTATTTTAAAGCTGTAGATACAAAAGCCTTAAAAGTTCCCGTGATAACCGCTAATTTTAAAGACTTTAAAAACGGTAACTATAAAGTGATTTCGTTTTTTGCAAAAGCAGCTCGTGGCATGATGGCGCGTTATATTGTTGATACTAATGCAAAAACCTTAGACGATTTAAAAGGCTTTAATTATGAAGGTTATAATTTTAGCGAGCCTATGAGCAGCGAAACAGAGTTGATTTTTATTAGATAGGTTTATATGTACTATTATTTAATCATTGCCTTACAAGCCTATTGTTTATATCACCTATATACCCATAGAAATGCTTACTATTGGTGGTTTGTAATTCTTTTTTTAGGACCTATAGGATGTATTATTTATTTAATCACCCAAGTTTATAATAAGCGTGACGCTGAAAAAATTAGCAATGACATTGCACAGGTTATTAATCCAACAATAAAAGTTAGGGATTTAGAAAAGCGGTTAGAATTTTCAGAATCCTATCAAAATCGAGTAAATCTTGCTGATGCATATTTAGAAATTAAAGATTATAACCATGCCATTGAGCAATATTTAGAAGCTTTAGAGGATCGATCCCAAAATAATTATTATGTGACCAAGCAGTTAATTGAAGCTTATTTTAATATTGAAGATTGTGACAAGGTTGTTTTTTATGCTGAAAAAATTAAAAATCATCCAGAATTTAAAAAATCTAGAACACAGTTTTTATACGGATTAGCCTTGGAACGTCTAGGTAAAATGGAAAATGCAGAAACCAATTTAAGACAAATTGATATAAGATACTCGTTTTATGAAGAGCGACTCATATTAGCCAAATTTCTGCTGAGTATAAAAAAAGATGAAGATGCTAAAGAAATTTTAAATGATGTCTATGCCGAATCAAATCATATGACTAAACCAAACAAACGTATTTATAGAACAACCATCATAGAAGTTGAGAAACTTTTAAAAGAGCTAGATAGTTAATGCTATTTCACTTTCGCCTTATTGCCAATGCCTATTTTAGTTTCAATGGAACGTCTTTTTTTTACTCTAGGTCGTCTAGCACCAAAAGTGCCTCTGTTTATTTTACCACGTTTTGTTTTTTTATCGCCTTTTCCCATAATTTTAAGTTTTATTTGATACATTCATAAAATACAAAAATAATGTGGTTTGGTATAACTTAGAGTAACTGAATTTTCTAAAATTACTGTCATTCCTTAGAAGTTCGGAATCCATATTTAAATTACGTTCTAATTAATACGACCCCTGCCTTTGCTAGGAATGACAACTATGTTCAAACACAAACATCCATACAAACCATTTATTCAAAAGGATACCACAAAACTTATTGTTGGTACTTTACCACCACCAAGATTTTCTACTAGGGAACTTTTAGAAAAGGACGTAGATTTTTGCTATGGAAGTTATTATAATTCACTTTGGTTATTTCTCGATAAAATTCATAATTTGAATTTACGGTATGATAATTCTAATGAGGCTATTGAAGAACGGAAAGCATTTTTTATTAAAAATAAAATAGGGGTTTGTGATATTGTTGAAAGTGCTGAACGCGATAAAATTGATGCCTCAGATTTAGGAATGAAAAACATCAAACTTAGAGATGTTATTGGTTATTTAGAGCAATATCCAAACATAGACACCCTTTTGTTTACCGGGGGAAACAGTAAAAATGGTCCGGAGTATTTTTTTAGAAGACATTTAAAAACCTATAATTTAAAATTGGAATTGGTTTCTAATGAAGTGCCACGAATACATAAATTTGAACTACCTGTTAGATTGATTACTTCTACTGCGCCAAGCACAAGCTCCATTGGAGCCTCAAATAAAATAATAAAAACGGTTTCTTTAACCTCAGGATCTGGAGCTGCAAATATTTCAATAAGTAGAATACCACTTTATAAACAACTCAAGGCTAAAAACCCTAAATTTAATACTTTCGATTTTCGAGTGATGCAGTATCGCGAGTTCTTTTAAATTTATTTCTCATTGAAAAACCACCGTCTTTGACGGTGGTCATGTTTTAAAGGCTCTGCCATTTTTTAGCTTTGCCCATCTAAAACTTTTTAAGATGAGTAAATATAGAAAATTAACGCATGAGTATTACAAATGTGACTATCACATTGTCTTCACGCCCAAGTATCGTTTTCAGATACTTGAGGGAATGGTCAAATCATTGGTTGAGCATGATTTGCAATTAATCAGTACATGGAAAGATGTTCAAGTCATTGAATTGAATGTTCAAAAAGACCACATCCACTTGGTTTGTTCAATACCGCCAAAGGTTTCCGTTTCAGAATATATGGGTATATTGAAAGGAAAGATGGCCATCAAACTTTTTAAAACCTATCCAAATTTAAAGCAGAAACCTTACTGGGGCAATCATTTTTGGTCAAGAGGTTATTTTGTAAGTACAGTAGGCTTAGATGAAGCTATGATAAGACGATATGTAAAATATCAGGAGCATCATGATTCAAAATGAGTGTTATGACCCTTTGGGTCTAATCTGAAAACCAAAGCCACCGTTTTTAACGGTGGTTTTTTACTGTGCTCAAAAAGATTACTTTTAGTTTTGTTTTTAATTTGGCAATAGTAGTTAACTATTGAGAAATGTTTTATTTTGTATTACATTTACGGTCTAATACCAATTCTGTATTGAAATTACTGTAAATGAAAATGATGATTTTTTTCTTTCTACGAAATAGAAAAATAAAGCATAGCCATAGTTACGGTTTCTTTTTATATTGATGAAGAAAGGAGGAAAGGGCGTTTTATTGCGGTCATTTCAATACAGAATTGGTATATAAGCCATGAAAATTTAAAGCGTTTGATATCACCATCATCCATAGATCAAGTATTTGATACCGCCCGAGTAGAGGAGGTTATTGGTGATTTTGTGCAGCTTAAAAAAGCGGGTAGTAACTTTAAGGGTTTAAGTCCGTTTAGTGATGAGCGTTCACCAAGTTTTATGGTGTCTCCAGTAAAGCAAATTTGGAAAGACTTCTCAACAGGTAAAGGAGGAACCGCCGTTTCATTTCTCATGGAGCATGAGCATTTTACTTATCCCGAGGCTATTAAATACCTTGCCAAAAAATATAATATTGAAATAGAAGAAACTGAGCAATCAAACGAACAAAAAGAACAAGCCAACGAACGTGAAAGCTTGTATTTGGTAAGTGAGTTTGCTAATACTTATTTTCAAAAAATACTACATAAAACCGACCAAGGAAAATCGATTGGTTTAAGTTATTTTAAAGAGCGTGGGTTTACAGAAGACACTATAAAATCATTCGATTTGGGTTACTCATTAAACGAGTGGCAGGCCTTTACGGATGAAGCCTTAAAGCAAGGTTATAACATTGATTATTTAGCAAAAACAGGGCTTACCATTGTTAAGGAAAATAAGCGCTTTGATAGATTTAAAGGGCGTGTTATGTTCCCAATAAAAAGTATGAGTGGTCGTGTATTGGGGTTTGGCGGACGTATCCTTGTTGCCGATAAAAAAGCCGCAAAATATGTAAACTCGCCAGAGAGCGATATTTACCATAAAAGTAAAGTGTTGTATGGTATTTATCATGCAAAACAAAGCATAGCAAAAGAGGATAATTGTTATTTGGTTGAAGGCTATACGGACGTGATTCAGTTTCATCAAACAGGAATAAAAAATGTGGTGTCATCTTCTGGAACAGCTTTAACTTCGGAGCAAATTAGATTGATAAACCGACTTACAAAAAATATTACCGTACTTTTTGATGGAGATGCTGCCGGTATGCGAGCCTCGCTTCGTGGTATAGATTTGATATTGGAGCAAGGTATGAATGTAAAGGTTTGTAGTTTCCCGGAAGGCGAAGACCCAGATAGTTTTGCTAAACAAAATACGCTTCAAGAGTTATCTGAATATTTAGAAAATAATGCTAAAGACTTTATTCAATTTAAAGCGTCTATTTTATTTGAAGATTCTAAAAATGACCCTATAAAAAAAGCGGATACGGTTAGAGATATTGTAAATAGTATTTCTAAAATTCCCGATCAAATCAAAAAAGAGATTTATATACAAGAGTGCGCTAGAATTATGGATATTAGTGAGGATGTCTTGTTCAGTACCTTAGCGCAAATTAATAAAAAAGAATCTCAAGAAGAAAATAAACAGTACCAAAAAGAACAAAAAGCTTTTGAGGTTATCAAGCATCAACAACCTCTTGAGAAAGTTGATGTTCAATATGTTTTAGAGCGAAAAATTATTGAAGTGTTATTGCTTTATGGAAATAAAACAGAAGACTTTGAAGATTTGGTTTTAAAAGAAAATGATAAAGGCGAATTGGTTTTAGAGCCTGTAATTCATCAAGCTAAAGTATTCGAAAAAGTGTTTTTAGATTTGCAAGACGATGAAATGGAGTTTACAAATGAGCAATTTAAAACCCTGTATTACATTATTATAGATCGGTTAAATCAAGACGCGGATTTTAAATTAAAGACATTTATCAATTCTGTAGATACAGAAATGTCTAATGAAATTACAACTATTTTAATGGAAGACGAACGTTATACGCTCGATGACTGGAACCGTATGAATATTTTTCCAAAGGAAAAACTACAAAGTGTTGCACAACTTGTTAGCGAAACTATTTTGAGTCTTCGGTGTTATTTAATAGACCAAAAGGTAAAAGAATTCCAGCAAGAAACACTACAAAACAAAATAGACACGAATAGAAATATACTTGAAGAAGTAAAAGACTATTCGGGTCTAAAAATGTTGTTGTCCAGAAAACTAAATCGAGTTCTATAATTGTTGGCTAAGTTTAGCTTGATTAACTAAATCTACCAAATTAGTAACTTTAAGTTTTCGCATTAAGCGCGCTTTATAAGTACTAACTGTTTTTTCGTTAATATCTAACTCTTTAGAAATTTCTTTGTTTTTTCTACCAATAGTTAGAAGTTTTAATACTTCTGCTTCTCTAGTAGATAGTTTTTTGTAAAAAGTACCGCCTTTATTGACTCTAGTGCCAAAGGCTAATTGTTGTGTTAAATCATTACTTAAATGAATCCCACCATCTGCTACTTTTAAAATGGCTTCGTTAATGGTTATTACATTAACGGATTTGTTTAAGTAACCTGATGCACCAGCTTTAATGGCGTTAATGGCGTAAACCTCTTCGGGTTGCGCACTAAAAATAATTGTTTTAATGTCTGGATAATCATTTTTTAAATAACGCAAAACCGTTAACCCATTAAGTTTAGGGAAATCGACTTCAGTTAAAATAATGTCTACAGGGTTTTTTTTAACAAATTCTAAGATGGCTTCGCCATCATCAACACTTCCAACAACTTTTATGTTGGGTGCTGCTGAGAAAAGAACTTCAAGTCCCTTTCTTGTAATCGGGTGGTTGTCTGCTATTAATAATTTTATCATAATATTGTAGCTTTTTTTTTATGTATATCTTATTGAGTTATAGATATATCTGAGAGAATAAGCTGAATGTAAAGATATAAATTTTTTAAATATTCTGCAAAAATTATATAAAATTCTTGGGAATTTCGCATATTGGTATAGGAATCATCTTATGTTTATTGCTGTTGTTGAAACGTTTGTATATTTTGAAAACGGTTTGCTCTCTTCCTGAAAAATCATCAGCAGTCTTGCCTTGGTCATCCATTTTCATAGCCCACTCCAGTTCTGGGTAAGAGGCACCTATTTGGTCTTCGTCACTTCTAGTGTCACCAAACAATCCATCGCTTGGAGCCGCATTCATAATAGATTCAGATACTTTTAGAAATTCACCTAATTGATATACTTCCGATTTTAGCAAATCTGCGATCGGACTTAAATCTACACCGCCATCGCCATATTTTGTATAAAAGCCAACACCAAAATCTTCAACCTTATTTCCAGTTCCTGCAACCAATAATTTATATAGTCCAGCATAGTAGTAAAGGGTTGTCATGCGTAAACGAGCTCTGGTATTTGCTAATGCCATATCTACGGTAGCTTGGTCGGCATCAGAAAACACTTCAGTTTTAAATTCTTCAAAAACAGGTGTTAAATCGGTACGCGCATCACTAACATTACTAAAACTGGCTTTAAGCTGTTCAATATGCTCTTGCGCTCTAGTAACATGGCTTTCGGCTTGATGAATGGGCATTTCAATACACAAAACATGCAGACCTGTTCTTGCACATAAAGTTGATGTTACCGCAGAATCAATACCTCCGGAAATTCCTATTACAAAACCATTAACACCAGCATTTGTGGCATAATCTTTAAGCCAATTTACAATATAATCAACAACTTTTTCTGTTTGCATTTTAAATGAATTTATTTCTAATAGTAGTACCTTTGCGAACAAAAATAGCGCATACGCCCAATTTATAAAAATTTATGTCGTTTAAGTTTTATATGAAATCAAAATTATTGTTTTTACTACTTATTGTAATAGCTGTTTCTTGTAAAAAAGAAAACCAGTTAGAGCATGATATAGCTGAAATAAATACGGATATTAAAGTGGAGCGTTTTGATGAATTATTTGCTCAGGTTGCCCCAAATGATTTGCCGAAATTAAAAACGGCCTACCCTTTTATGTTTTCAGAAAAGTTTAACGATTCTTTTTGGTTAGCTAAAAAAGCAGATACTTTACAAGTTCAATTGTTTCATGAAGTTGGTAAAACGTTTGAGAATTTTGAAAGCATTGAATTTGAAATAGCATCGTTATTCAATCATCTAAAATATTATTTTCCTGAGTTTAATCCACCAAGAATTATTACCACTACAAACGATGTAGATTACAGAAATAAAGTTATTGTAACAGATAGCATTGTGGTGATAGCTTTAGATACATATTTAGGAAATGACCATGAGTTTTACGGAAGCATCCCCAAATATTTAAGAGCCCTTTTAAAGAAGGAGCAAATGGTTGTTGATTTGGCTGAAGCGTATGCCAAAAAACATATCTATCAAGCTCAGAATAAAACCTTATTGGATGAAATGATTTATTTCGGGAAGCAACTCTACTTTAAAGAAGCAGTTGTCCCGTTTAAAACCGATTCAGAACGTATTGGATATACAGAAACACAATTAGATTGGGCCATAGCTAACGAAAGTTATATCTGGCGTTTTTTTGTAGAACGCGAATTGCTTTTTAGTACCGATTCTAAATTGCCAAGTAGATTTATAAATCCTGCACCATTTTCTAAGTTTTATTTAGAAGAAATTGATGCCGATTCACCAGGACGTTTAGGCCAGTATATTGGTTGGCAAATTGTGCGCGCATATATGCAACAAAATGATGTGACTTTAAAAGAGATGCTGATAACAAGTACTGAAGATATTTTTAACAACTCAAAGTTTAAACCCCGTAAATAATGGCAAATACAATGACTTCTAAAATAGAACTTAATGTTGAATTGGATGAAAATCGTGTGCCCGAAAAACTACATTGGACTGCGCAAGATGGCGGTATAACCAATGAAGAAGCCAAAGCCATGATGCTTGCTGTTTGGGATGCTAAAACCCAAGAAACCCTGCGTATAGATTTATGGACTAAAGATATGCCCGTTGATGAAATGAAAGTGTTTTTTCATCAAACCTTAGTCGCTATGAGCGATACGTTTAATCGAGCCACTCAAGATGAAAAAATGACAGCAACCATGAAAGATTTTTGTGATTATTTTGCTGAAAAGCTGGAGATTAATAAGAAGTAGTTAAAATGAGTTCTATGTTATTTTTGTTTTGAGATTTTCTTAATAAGCCAAAAAATAAAAATAGCGTTAGTTTTTTAAATCACTTATTTCTTTCTTTAAATGATCTAAATATAAAATTCCATTTAAATGGTCTATCTCATGTTGAAAAATAACGGATGTAAAGCTTTCAATGCTTTCTTTTTTGTGTTCACCATTCATTTTGTTGTATTCAATAGTAATTGAATAAGCTCTATTGTTTAAGGTATCTGTTCTGTTAGGGATTGATAAACACCCTTCTCTATAGGTTTGTTTTTTATTGGAGTATTTAGTGATTTTAGGATTCAAATACACCTCAAACGGGAAGTTTTCTTTATCAAAACGTTGCACCCAAATAATATTTTTTAGAATACCAACTTGAGGTGCTGCAATACCCACACCCATAGATATACTATCTCTAACCGTAACGTAAAGACGTTTTACGAAATTTTGAAGAATAACATCTTTTGGATTTACTTTTATGTACGCACTTTTTGTTCTTAATAATAATGAATCTTTTTTATTGTTTATTTTATAAACACGCATGGGTTTTAAGCTATCGGCATTCATAATCAACTTGACTTCTTCCGCAGAAAAACTATACTTTACAGTGTTTTTAGTACTGGAACAGTTAAAAATGAAAAGCAGTGTAAAACTTAAAAAGAGATGATTCTTCATTTGAGTGAGATTATAAAATGTCGATTATCGACCGACTTACCATTCGTTGATGCGGTTGGAATCTAATTTAATAAAGATAAATATTAAAATAGTAAATGCCCAAAGCCCTGAGCCACCGTAACTAAATAGAGGCAGAGGAATACCAATGGTTGGAATTAAACCCATAACCATACCAATATTAATAAGGAAATGTATAAATATAATTGAGGCTACACCATAGCCATATACTCTACTAAATTGCGATTTTTGTAATTCGGCTAAATGCAAAATGCGCAGTAAGAGCAGAACAAAGGTGATGACAACAAAGGCGCTTCCTAAAAAGCCCCATTCTTCGCCAACTGTACTAAAAATGTAGTCCGTATGTTGTTCTGGAACAAACTTTCCTGTAGTTCTGGTGCCTTCCATAAAACCTTTACCGGTAAACCCGCCAGAACTAATGGCTTTTTCGGATTCATTTAAATTATAAGCAAAGGTTTGCTTCATTTTTTCAAGCTTCTCAGGGTCTTTTTCTAAACGTAACCATAGGCTTATCCTGTCTTGTTGATGCGGTTGTAATATACTTTGATAAAAGAATTTTACACCAAATGAAATCGCTATAGCAGCAATTAAAATAGATACAGATTGAAATATTCTTAATTTTTTCTTGCTTAAAAAATGAAAGCCAATAACGAAAAGAAACGCTATTCCAGTAGTTATTATTGCTCCGAATTTTAATGATAAAATAGATAGTAGAATGACCGCAACACCAATAGTTAAATAATATTTTGGTAAACCTTCTCGATACAAAACAAAAAAGAAAGCACCGTAAACTATGGTACTGCCAGTATCATTTTGCAGTAATACTAAAACTGCAGGGATAATGATGATTATAAAAGTTCGTATTTGATCTTTAAGTGAGTTAATATTAGTGTTTAAGTCACTAACATATTTGGCTACGGCAAGTGCTGTTGCTGTTTTTGCAAATTCACTGGGTTGGATAGTCATCCCTCCAATAGCATACCAGGACGTTGCGCCATTTACATTTTTTCCGAATATAAAAAGACCAACTAAAGACAGCATCGAGACGATATATATAACACTGGAAAATCGTTCGTAAAATTTAGAGTCAATAGCCAATAAAAGAATAATTAAACCAAAGGTTAAGAAAATAAAAATAAGTTGCTTACCAAAAGGTTGCGAGAAATCGAAATAATTAACCGTCGTACCTGTGTGCGAAGCAGATAATATATTTAACCAACCAAACCCAACTAATAGAAAGAAAAGAATAATGGTAATCCAATCGAATTTAAAATGTCTGTTAGTATCCCTAATCATCAATTTGTAGATTTATTAATTCTGTTTAATTCTTTTTTTAGCTTATAATATTCTTGTTCTTCAACTATTTGTAAAGTTGTATATCCATTAATTTTAAATGGTTCGCCAGAATAAGGTTTAGCATATTCTTTTTCTAAGCTATGTTTTAAAAGCCATTCTTCTAAATCTGTTCTTGTAATGTTCCCTTTTATGTGTTTTTCAATCATTAAACTTGCCACTTTACCTGCAAACCTACTTCCCCAATACCCATTTTCAACAAAAACGGCAATAGCAATTTTAGGGTTGTCTTTAGGCGCAAAAGCTACAAAAATAGAGTGGTCGGTTAATTGTGTTTTAAGACTATCAATTTTTACGAAATTTTCAACCGTTCCTGTTTTTCCACAGATATCAATATCTTTTACTTGTAATGAAGCTGCTGTTCCTTTTTTATACACTTGTAGCATACCTTCAATTACAGGGTCAAAATGTTGTTTGTCTATAGTCGTGTATTTTGGTTTTGTGAATTGCTCAGGTAGCGTTTCTCCTTCTATGTTTTTTATAATATGTGGTGTGTAATAATGCCCTCTGTTAGCAATAGCGGCAACCATATTTGCTAATTGAATTGGTGTTGTGGCCACTTCGCCTTGGCCAATAGCATTGGATATGGTATAAGTGGAATAAAATGTTTTTGGATATATACGCTTGTAATAGGCTCTGTCTGGAATTCTACCTTTTTGACCTACATATAAATCGTTGTTTAAAAATTGACCTAAACCAAAACTTTTGGCATGTTTGCTCCAATTGTCGATACCTTTAGATGCATTGTTTTCTTTATCTAAAATTTTTCTGTAAGTGGTTGCGAAATAGGCGTTACAAGAACGTTGTATACCACTAATCATATTATTTCTGGTGCCTCTGTTACAATGGCATTTCATAAACCGATTACCATATTTGTAACCTGCATAGCAAGTAACGGTTTCTTCTGGAGTTAAAACATCTTCTTGCAAGCCAATCAATGCATTCATTAATTTAAATGGCGACCCAGGTTCGTAAACGCCTTGCAAGCTTCTGTTAAAAAGTGGTTTTGCTATGGAGTCATTATAGAGTTTTGTAAAGCTTTTTGAGCGGTCTCTACCTACCAAAATATTGGGATTATAAGTAGGGGCAGCTACCATAGCTAAAATTTCTCCCGTAGCCGGCTCAATGGCTATAACACCGCCACGTTTGTTCTTCATTAATAGTTCGCCATAAGCCTGAAGTTGGGCATCAATAGTTATTGTAATGTCTTTTCCTTGTTCAGGTATGGTGTCAAATTTGCCTTCCTTATAAGGGCCAATATTTCTGTTAAATCGGTCTTTTTGGATGAACTTAATGCCTTTAACGCCTCGAAGTATGTTTTCATAAGAGGCTTCAACGCCTTGCTTTCCTATTAAATCACCCATTTTGTAATAGGGGTCTTTTCTAATAATGGCATTATTTACTTCTCCAATATCACCAAGTACATTAGCTCCAATAGAGGTTTCGTAATTTCTGAGCGAACGTTTTTGAATGTAAAAGCCTTCGAATTTTCGCATTTTTTCCTGTAAAACAGCATAGTCTTCTTTGGATAAATGCGATACAAATACAGAAGGTAATCTAGGGGAGTATCGCTTTGCTTTTTGATATGTCTTTATGAATTTTTCTTTATCAATTTTTAATAAAGAGCAAAACTCGAGCGTATCTAAAGGTTCTACTTCACGAGGAATAACCATAACATCATACGATGGTTGATTGGCTACTAATAACTCTCCATTTCTGTCGTAAACAAAGCCACGTTTGGGGTAGTCATAAACCTTTCTAATCGCATTGTCTTCATATAAGGTTTGGGTATCGGAATTATAAACTTGGAGGTAGAAGAGTCTTGAAATAAATAAAACACCAACAAGAATAATGGAAATGAAAAGTAAAAATTGTCTCATTTGGTTTTCCTACTAAAAATAATAGTTACAGTGATACTCAATAAAATAGTAAATATACTTGAGAATAACGTTTTTTGTAGCACTAAAATTATTTTCGAAATGCTAAATATTTCTAAAGAAAACAAAACGATGTGATGCAGAACAGTTAGTAAAGTGAAGTAGGTGAGTTTTGTGCCAAAATCTACAGTGTTAAATTTTACGGTTTGATGCTCGTAAATGGTACCGAAAGAAGATTTTAAAATTACAGGTCTTATATAGGCAATAAATACAGATGCGCCAGCATGAATGCCACCTGTGTCTAAAAATAAATCAATAGTTATACCTAATAAAAAACTTAATATTATTAAAATAGAACGATTGTTTTTAACAGGGTATAATGCAATAAATAAGATGTATATATATGGATTTATATAGCCTAAAAAATTAATATGATTTAATATTAAAACCTGCACGAATACTAAAACAATAAAGCGAATGGAATGTATAGATAAAATACTGTTCATTTAATTAGTGATTAACAAATTATTGATTTCTTCAGTATTAACATTTTCTATAATGTAAACATGCTCAATATTGGTCATGTCATTAAATAGCTTTACGTTAATTTCATAGTAATTTTCAGCTTGGTCAAGTTTGAAACCCTCAATGATGCCTATAGGTATGCCTTTAGGAAAAATGGACGAACGCCCCGATGTAATTATAGTGTCACCAATTTTCACAGGTGCAATTTTAGGGATATCAATAAGTTGTGTGAACTCTGGAGAGTCTCCATCCCAGGTTAAGGTTCCAAAATGATTGGTTTTTTTTAGCTGTGCACTAATTCTGCTAGTCGTATTTAAAATAGATAATACAGTGGCATAATTATTACTTGTTTTATCAATGATGCCAATTAATCCTTTAGATGAAATAACTCCAAAATCTTGTTTAACACTATCATTTGTTCCTTTATTAATGGTTAGCACATTATTGTTTAGTGAATAACTGTTTTTTATGATATTTGATGTGTAAAAACGGTATGATTTGTTATAAGTAAGGCTGTCGATATACGTGGTGTCTGCATTTATTCCTGAATTGCTTATAAGAACCCGCAATCTTTTATTCTCTTCAGCTAATAACTGATTTTGCGCTTTTAAATTGAAATAATCACTTATGTTGTTCACGGAATTATAAACGCCACCAGTTAAAAAGTTAGCTGAATTAATAAACTTACTTTTATGATAAGAATGGGATTGAATGGTGAATAGAACCGACACACAAAACAGCAACAAGAACAACAAGAAGTTTTTGTTCCTAATTATAAAATTAATAATCTGTTGCATGGGTTATGGAGCTATTTGGTGCTCTATTTTATCAATACACTTTTGTATTTAGGTAAATTTTTAAGTGTAATACCAGTTCCTCTTACTACAGCACGCAATGGGTCTTCTGCAATATAAACAGGTAGATCTGTTTTTTGTGATAAACGTTTATCTAAACCACGTAGCATAGAACCACCACCAGCTAAATAAATACCTGTGTTGTAAATATCGGCAGCTAATTCTGGAGGTGTTTGCGATAAGGTTTCCATAACAGCATCTTCAATACGTAAAATGGATTTATCTAAAGCTTTGGCAATTTCCCGGTAAGAAATGGACACTTGCTTTGGTTTTCCAGTCAATAAGTCACGACCTTGAACACTCATGTCCTCAGGAGGTAATTCTAAATCTTCAGTAGCCGCTCCAATCTGGATTTTTATTTTTTCAGCAGTTCGTTCACCCACATACAAGTTGTGTTGCGTACGCATGTAGTACACGATGTCGTTTGTAAATACATCACCAGCAATTTTAACCGATTTATCACAAACAATGCCGCCTAAGGCAATAACTGCAATTTCTGTAGTGCCACCTCCTATATCAACTACCATGTTTCCTTTCGGTTGCATAATATCAACGCCAATACCAATAGCCGCAGCCATAGGTTCGTGAATTAAATATACTTCTTTGCCATTAACACGTTCTGCACTTTCTTTTACCGCTCGCATTTCCACTTCTGTAATTCCAGATGGGATACAAATAACCATACGCAGTGCAGGTGTGAAAAATTTCTTTTTTAGCGCCGGTATGTTTTTAATAAACATACTTATCATCTGCTCAGAAGCATCAAAATCTGCAATTACACCATCTTTTAATGGGCGAATGGTTTTAATGTTTTCATGGGTTTTACCTTGCATTAAACTGGCTTCCTGACCTACGGCAATTATTTTGCCAGAAATCCTGTCGCGAGCTACTATAGAAGGTGCATCCACAACAACTTTATCGTTGTGAATAATAAGTGTATTTGCAGTACCTAAATCTATTGCAATTTCTTCAGTTAAGAAATCAAAAAATCCCATGTGCTAAAAATATTTTTAAGTGGTTTAAAACGTATCCCGTAAATGTAATAAAAGTTACTAAATATTTGAGTTATATAACGCTCAAAATTCATAAAGACATAAACTCAATAAACGATATGCGTTTTAACGATAATTTTTTGGGCGTTACCACAAGGGTCGGGCTTTACGTTGCAAATCCTCGCTCTTGCCTCACTGTGGGTTTTCTACTGCAATCCCAAACGCATTATCTGCCAAAATCCTACATCACCTAGAGTTTCTGGCTGTCAATAAAAAACAATGAGATTCCTGCTTCCACAGGAATTTTAATGTTTAAAATGACGTGTGCCAGTCATCACCATAGCAACACCGTTTTCGTTACAGTAATCGATACTTAATTGGTCTTTTATTGAACCACCTGGTTGAATAACGGCAGATATTCCTGCGTTTTTAGCAATCTCTACACAATCAGGAAACGGAAAAAATGCATCACTGGCCATGGCCGCTCCATTTAAGTCGAAATTAAATGATTGTGCTTTATGAATAGCTTGCTGTAAAGCATCAACACGACTGGTTTGTCCAGTTCCACTAGCGCACAGTTGTTTGTTTTTTGTTAAAACAATCGTATTCGATTTTGTATGCTTGCAAATTTTTGAAGCGAATATTAAATCGTCTATTTCATTAGCGGTAGGTGCTGTATTAGTAACGTTCTTTAAGCCTTCAGCAGTATCTGTAATATTATTTCTGTCTTGAACCAAAACACCGTTCAGACAGCTTCTGACGTTTGTTTGTGGTAATTCAATATCATGAATAACTAATAAAATCCTGTTCTTTTTGCCTTTTAGTATTTCTAATGCCTCCGCAGAAAAAGAAGGTGCAATAACCACTTCACAGAATAATTTATGAATCTCTTCAGCAGTAGCTAAATCAATCTCTTTGTTGCTAATTAAAACACCGCCAAAAGCAGAAACTGGGTCGCCAGCTAAAGCGTCAACATAAGCTTGGTGTAAGGTGTCGCGTTGCGCTAAACCACAAGCATTATTATGTTTTAAAATAGCGAATGTTGGTCCGTCATTTTTAAATTCGTTCATTAAGTTTACTGCAGCATCAACATCTAGTAAGTTGTTGTAACTTAGTTCTTTGCCGTGAAGTTTTGTGAATAACTCATCAAAGTCTCCAAAGAAAAACCCTTTTTGGTGTGGGTTTTCGCCATAACGTAAAACCTTTCCGTTAGTTTCGCTGATCTTTAAAACAGTTTCATCATGGTTTTTGTTGAAGTAGTTAAAAATAGCTGTATCATAGTGCGACGATACATTAAATGCTTTTCCAGCAAAACGTCTTCTGTTTTCTTCTGAAATAACGCCATTGTTTTTAGAAATTAATTCTAAAAACTCCGCGTAATCATCAACCGATGATACACAAATAACATCAGCATAATTTTTTGCAGCCGCTCTAATTAACGAAATGCCACCAATATCAATTTTTTCAATAATATCTTGGTTGCTCGCTCCAGAAGCTACGGTTTTTTCAAACGGATATAAATCCACAATAACCACGTCAATTTGTGGAATCTCATATTCTGCTAATTCAGCAACATCACCATCATGATTTTGTCTGTTTAAAATACCGCCAAATACTTTTGGATGCAAGGTTTTAACACGACCACCAAGAATAGAAGGGTAGGAAGTCACATCTTCAACAGGAACAACAGGAACACCTAAATCGTTAATAAATTTTTCAGTACCGCCAGTTGAGTAAATGGTTACACCTTGTTTGTCAAGTTCTTTTACAATAGGCTCTAAACCGTCTTTACTAAATACCGAGATTAATGCCGATTTAATGGTTTTTTCGTTGCTCATTCGTGCTGTGTTATGTTTTTAGAAATGAAATTTTTTTGTTGTCTTTCAGTGTTTTATGCCGAAATTTGTAAATAATTGCAAAAGTACTTATTTCCTTTAAAAAAGTGGCTTAGAATTATTAAAAAAGGAGGTGTTTTTTTAACTAAAATAAGGAGTTGTTAACAATGCGGTGTTTCCATACCTGACAGGCTATTAATCCCGTTAGCTGTCGTGGACTTAAAGGTCTAATTTATTTCACTAAAGTAATTCAGAAACTTTAGCACAAACAAACTCTAAAAACCGTTCATCAGCTTCAGTAAACGGGTCAGGGGTATTAGAGTCAATATCAATCTGTCCTATGTTTTTACCATTAACAAAAATTGGTACAACTATTTCAGCTTTAACCGTTATGCTACAAGCAATATAATTATCTTGAGCAGATACATCTGGAACAACAAAATTTTTATTGCTAACGGCTACTTGTCCGCAAATGCCTTTCCCAAAAGGTATAATCGTGTGGTCTGTAGGTTCGCCTACATAAGGACCTAAAAGGAGTTCTTCTTTATGTCCATTTCTAAAATAAAAACCTACCCAATTATAATAGTTAATATGGGTTTCAAGTAATTTGCAAATATTCAAAAGGCGTTCATTTACCGTTTTTTTAGTATCCGATACAATAGTTTCTACTTGTGGTTTTAATTTTTTAAAAATCATAAAGACAAAAGTTTTGGTAAAAGTATTTAAAAAGCTGTAATTTCGATATTCCGTTTTAATAAAATTAATAAATCCTTTTATCTAGGGGAGTTCAAAAAAAACAAGAGATTTCCACCGAAGTTTATCTTGAGAGTAGACTAAAGGTGGGAATGAAAAAACTCATATATTAATTGAAAGCACTTTTTGTAAAATATAAGTCGGTTATAAAGTTTATCATTACTTTTTTATTGGTTTACGTCGTTTTGTCTGTAGTTTATAAACTGTATTTGCAATATTCAGATGGCTCTAAATTCTATCCAGATTACATGACGCATTTAGTTTCAAAACAAACAGAATCGCTACTTGATTCTTTTGGGTACCATTCGGAAGTTTTACCGCATCCAGACGAGCCATCCATGAAAGTTTTTGTTAATGGCAAGTATTTAGCACGTGTTATTGAAGGGTGTAATGCCATTAGCGTTATTATTCTATTTGTGTCTTTTATAGTGGCTTTTTCAGGAAAACTTAAAACTACTTTTTTTTACATCCTTGCGGGAAGTGTTTTAATTTATGTTGTAAACTTATTGCGTATTGTTATTTTAACTATTGGCATGTATCATTATCCAGAATATGAAGATGTTATGCACACCGTTGTTTTTCCAGCCATTATTTATGGGATGGTTTTTTTACTATGGATTTTTTGGGTGAATCGATTTTCTAAATTAAAAAATAAAAATGCATAAAGTTGCTAAATATATATTGCTTTTTGGTTTAGTCTTAATGCTTATTTTAATTCGCTTTTTTGAAGATGTTTTGTTTTATGACCCGTATTTAACCTTCTTTCAAAACGATTATTTATACATAGATAGTCCTAGGCGTGAAGTATTGAAATTAGTGGGTTTTACAATCTTGCGTTATGTTTTAAATGCTTTAATTTCATTGGCTATTTTATTTCTTGTTTTTAGAGATAAAAGCATTATTAAATTCTCAGTCATTATTTACGCCATAGCGTTTGTTCTACTTATGATGGTGTATTTGTATTTTGTTGTTAACCCAAGACAAGAAGACTATTATTTGTTTTTTAATGTGCGTCGTTTTTTAATTCAACCTATAATTTTAATCTTGTTATTGCCAGCGTTTTATTATCATAAGCTTAAAAATTAAGTGTTAATCATTTAATAAAATAGCAGTTGAACTTTTGTTTTTTTAGTATTTTTGTCTCTTAATGAAAGAATTATTATATAAAAGCTTCTCGTCTATTATGGCGTTACTCGTTTTGTTTTCAACGGTGTCATTTACTGTTGAAAAGCATTTTTGTGGTGATGTTCTAGTAGATGTTGCTGTTTTTGTTGAAGCTGAAAAATGTAAAATGGAAGCTTTGGAAATTTTGCAAAAGAAAACATGCTGTAAGGATGAAATAGATGTTGTTGAAGGTCAAGATGAATTAAAGTTTTCTTCGTTTGAAGATTTAGACTTCGAACAACAACAATTTATTACAGCATTTGCTTATGCTTACCTTAATGATTTTGAAGGTTTGCCAAAACAAATCATTCCTCATAAAGATTATTCCCCACCTAATTTGGTTACCGATATTCAGGTTTTAGACCAAGTTTTCATCATTTGATTTATTAATGTTTTTTTTTTATTTCTACTAAGGTAGAAACCTATTGTCTTTTATAGTGTAAAACATTATTAATTTTTCAAAACATCAAATGAAAAACCTACTATATATAATAGTACTGCTTCCCATGTTTATGACTTCTCAAGAGAATATTAAGGGTGTGATTATGGAAACGAACGAAAAAAACGAGCGTATTGGTTTAGCTGGTGCGAATGTGTATTGGTTGAATACTGAAGTTGGAACAGTAACCGATATTAATGGTGATTTTAGGCTTTCATACAAACCAGAATACCATAAATTAGTGATTAGTTACGTCGGTTTTAAAACAGACACGCTAACTATTAGTACATCACAAAATATAAAACATCGGTTAGAACCTACGGATAATTTAGGTGCAGTTACTGTAAAATCAAGAAGGCAAACCACTGCAAAATCCTATTTTAAAGCTGCAAATGTCATAAACGTAAGTAGTGATGAATTGTTGAAAGCAGCCTGTTGTAACCTCTCTGAAAGTTTTGAAACCAACCCGTCCATCGATGTTAATTTTGCCGATGCTATTTCGGGGACACGTCAAATCAAAATGTTAGGATTAACGAGTCCCTATATTTTAATTGCTACCGAAAACATTCCGTCTATTCGAGGTGCATCACAAGCCTATGGTTTAAGTTTTATCCCCGGAACTTGGGTAGAAAGTATTCAAATTACCAAAGGTGCCGGGAGTGTGGTTAATGGTTTTGAAAGTATTGCGGGACAAATTAATACCGAATTGGTAAAACCATCAACCGATGATAAGCTGTTTGTGAATTTATATGGTGCAACCAGTGAGCGTTTAGAACTGAACACACACATAAATGCTAAAGTGAGTAATAAGTGGCACACAGGATTGTATATTCATGGAAACACGCACAATAAGGAACACGATGTAAATAATGATGGTTTTTTGGATATGCCAAAATTCAATCAGGTTAATGTCATGAACCGTTGGCAATATACCGATACCAAAAAAGGCTTTGTTACTTTTATTAATTTGAAGTTTTTAAATGATGAAAAACAAACGGGTGAGCTGGATTTTAGACCTGAAACGGATAAGCTAACTACAAATAGCCCTGTGCTGAGCGGAGACGAAGTATGGGGAAGTGAAATTGATACAAGACGTTACGAAATATCTACAAAATTTGGCTATGTAAACCCTGAAATCCCTTGGCAAAGTCTTGGCGTGCAAACGGCGTTTAGTAGTCATAAACAAGACTCCTATTTTGGGCTAAACCAATACGATATTACTCATAATAGTTTGTATGCAAATGCTATTTATAATTCTATCATTAGTGATTCTAGGCATAAAATAAAAACTGGAGTAAGTTATACTTACGACCATTATGACGAATTTGTGAATGCAACGGATTATGAAAGAACTGAAAACTCGGTAGGGGCATTTTTTGAATATAGTTTCAATAATTTAGAACTGTTTAATCTTACCGCTGGTGTTCGTATAGATAACCATAATTTATTAGGAACATTTATAACTCCAAGAATACATGCTAGATATTCGCCTTGGAGTAAATCTGCATTTAGAGCATCCTTTGGAAGAGGGAAACGAAGCGCTAATATTTTTACCGAAAATCAACAAATGTTTTCAACCTCAAGACAAATTAATATTTTAAATTCTGGAGGTAGTGTTTATGGTTTAGATCCTGAAATTGCTTGGAATTATGGGTTGTCATATTTGCAAGGTTTTAATTTGTTTGGACGCAAAGCGGACATCACTTTAGATTATTATAAAACCGATTTTCAAAATCAAGTTGTAGTAGATTGGGAAAACCCTACGGAGATTAATTTTTATAATCTTAACGGAAAGAGCTTTGCTAATAGTTTTCAGGTAGAGTTTAATTATAACCCTTTTGAACATTTCGATTTACGGATAGCGTATAAGTTTTACGATGTAAAAACCGATTACAATTCGGGTAGATTAGAAAGGCCGTTAACACCAAAGCATCGTTTCTTTGCTAATGTGGGTTATAAAATGCATCAAGACGAAGGCAAACTAGGACGATGGAAATTTGATGTTACGTTTAATTGGTTAAGCGACCAACGTTATGCCTCGACAATTACTAATGCTGTTGAATATCAATTACCAGAAAGAACGCCAACAGTAGCAACTTTAAACGCTCAAATAACCAAAGTGTTTTCTCCAAAATTTGAAGTATATTTAGGCGGCGAAAATATTACTAACGTTAGGCAACCCAACCCGATTTTAGGGGTGGAGGACCCGTTTGGAGCGAATTTTGATAGTACGTTTGTATATGGTCCCATTTTTGGAAGTATGTACTTTGCAGGATTGCGTTACAGACTCCATTGAAAAAGGGAGTCTCATAAATTAAAAGGATGCGTTAAAAACAATCTGTCATTCCTGCGAAGGCAGGAATCTTTTAAATAGAAACTTAATTAGATTAAAGTGGATTCCTGCCTTCGCAGGAATGACAAAAAATAAAACAAAAAATCATGAAAAACTTAATAATCATTACACTATTGCTAATAGGTTCAACAACTTTTGCGCAAAACAAAAACGCCAAAGCTTCTATGGAAGTAGATGGTATTTGTGGTATGTGCAAAGCACGTATAGAAAAAGCATGTTTAAATACTAAAGGTGTGAAATTTGCCACATGGAGTATCGATACGCATGAATTAAAATTAATTTATGACGACCGTAAAACCGATGTAAACACTATACAAAAACAAGTGCTAGCTGCAGGACATGATGTTAAAGAAATAAAAGCAACTGATGAAGCCTATGCTGCGGTTCATCCATGTTGTAAATATCGTGATGAAGCGGTAAAAGAGGAGCATGAAGATAAAGGTGGTGCTCATGAGGGTGACGCCCATTGAAATTTGTAATAGGTGATTTTAGCTCAACATGTTTTTACTTGGTTTAGGTCATTTTTAATAAAAAAAGTTTAAATTCGTTTTTTTAACGTTTTAAAACTGGATATTATGAAATTAATGTTGGTTGGAAAACATAAAAGAGAATTTAAAAAGAACTAAAATTAACCTTATGAGAACAATCTTATCAAAAACGAATTATATTGTATTATCACTTCTAGTAATTTTAGCTTTTTCATGTTCAACTGAAGATGGTGCTATAGGACCAGAAGGACCAGTTGGTGCTCAAGGCGTACAGGGACTACAAGGGGAAAAGGGTGACCAAGGAGATCCTGGAAATGGAGGTATAGTATCTGTGTTGTTAGCAGATCAGACTTTAGTTTTAGGGGAAAATGAATTTGATGTACCTCAGTTAACGCAAGATATTTTTGACAATGGCTTAGTTTATGCATATATAACTGGAGATTCTTCTATTTGGTTGTCCTTACCTGTTTCCCAATTACAAAACTTAGGTACAGATGAAGAGCCAGCATTTGCCTCTGTAACGGTTGTCGAAATGGTTGGTATACAGGTTGGTAAGGTGTTTCTTTCTTCTCTTGTGGAAGGAGTAACTGACATTAGATTTGTTTTAGTTCCTGGAACTGTTGCACAAGCAAGTGCATTCGATATCAATGATTTTTTATAGTTGAGTAGAGTGGACTTAATATATTAGACTGGACAACTTTTATTTTGTAGAAAAATTTATCTAAATTGCTTTTAGCAACTAATAAAGTTCACTTGTGTTGTCCCGATAGCTATCGGGATTGTTTCACTATAGAAATGGAGCTTTAGCTTTACATTAAACCGCCCTTCAAATATTCATCAACTCCTTTTTGTTTTCTTCCGTTTTCCACCATTCAACTTATACGTATAACTCAAAATAACATAACGCCCCAAGCTTTCGGTGGTGGTTTCTTCAAAATAGTTAACGGTACTTCGTCTGAAAACATCAACGTTTTTATCAAGAATATCAATAAGTACTAATTTTAAAATGTTCCTTTTATTTCCTGTAAATGCATAGGATAGGGCAGCGTTCCAAATTGGTAATTCTTGATTATTGGTAAATTTGTTATCCGTAAAAACAATATAGTCTAATTGCGTGTTGAGGTTAAGTTTTTTGGAAAATTCATAATCAAAAGAGGCAAAATAATTCTGTTTGGTAAAGGTTCTATCTAAATCATCAACTAAAGAAAAGGCGGTTTTATTAGTGCTATAAGAGGCACCGGTTTTGACATCAAACGTGCTTTTGTTAGAATTTTCAAAAGAGAGGCTAAACAGATAATCTTGGGTGGTAACATCGTTCAATTCATTATTTACAAGGGCATTAGATGTTTGAAATAGATTTTTGTTTTTTAATGTATATCTAATCCCTAGTGTCTTTATTTTTTTACTTAGACTTAAATTTGTTCTTAAACGTTTATTGTTGCCACCGTTTTCATAGGTTCTGGTTCTTATAAAATCATCATCAATCAATACATTCGAAATGATTGCATCTTCAATATACTGAAACTGAATTCTAGAATAAAAACTTAAGGACGATTTAAAATCATGAATCGTGTTATTTAAAGTAATCACATCTGCCTTTTCAGTTCTCAAATTAGGATTCCCTGTTCTAATAAAATAGGGGTTTAGGTCGTTTACAATCGTCGTAATTTGTGAAGTTCGCGGACTTTTTATTATTCGTTTGTATGTAAAACGATACTTGACGGCACGTTTGGGCTTGAATTGCAAAGTTGCTAATGGGTTTAAGTAAAACTGATTTCTAATTAAAGGCATATCGCCATCTGCACCAAACGCTCTGTTTAAATCCTGTAATTCGGCTCCGTAGGATAGATGCCATTTGGTTGAGTTATAGTTATGGGAAAATCTTGTAGTGTAGCGTCTTTCAGTATTTTTAAATTTAAAATCAAGACGCTCTTCTTTATTGTTATCTGAAATTGTTGTTCTAGATTGCAGCGCATCTTCTTGGTCTATCTTATTGAGAACGACTCCTTGAATTTTAAAATAATGTTGCTCCCAAAGCGGTTCGGTATAATTAAAATACAAATAAAGTTGCGTGTTTTTAACCGCTTCGTCTCTTAAAGTAAGTTGTTCTCTTTCGGATTCATTAGGCTTTCCTATGTTACGCGTAATAAATGTGTTTTGCGTGTTGTCATAATTTCTATTGGCAATTGTGGTGTTAAGACCTGTACTGAAATTTCGTCCTTGTTTTAATAAACGTTGGGAATAATTAATATTCAGCCTTGCTGTTTGTCTGTCGTTTTTAGTGTTAAGGTCAGAATTATTTGTGGTTACCAATTCGTTAGAATCGTTAATAAAGCGTCCCTTTCTATCCAATACATTTGTTCTAATATCCGAAGTAAACCCTCCATTAATGTGCAAACTATGCATTTTATGTGATTTGTTTTGATAGTTGAAATTTAAGTTGTGATTGTTGGTGGTGTTTTTAAAATCATTATCAGAATTAAAATTGAAATTATTTTTTCCAGAAAAGGTAATTCGGTTGGCAAATGAAAGCCTATTATTATTGGTGTGATTATAAAAATAGTCAGCATTAAAAGATTCATCTTTTTTAAATTCGTGCCCGATGTGAAGCCCAGCAACACCAGTGGTTAAAAATCCGCTTAGAGGTCGCTGTATTTGGGAACTATTATTTTTATCATCATCAGAATCATCGGCTATACCATTCGCATTTTGTAAAAAACCACGAATATTTGAACCTGTAATGTTGATATTATTGAATTTTCCAACAACAGAGATTTGTGTTTTAGGATTAAATTGGTTGTAGTTGAGGTTGCTAAAATATCGACTATCCAGCCCTGTGCCTGCTGATAGTTTGCCAAAGCCTTGGTTTTTTTTAGTCTTTTTTAATGTGAAATTAATAATCACTTCCTTGTTACCGTCATCAACGCCAGTTAATTCGGCTTCATCACTTTTTTTATCAATCACTTCTACTTTTGAAATAGCATCAGCTGAAAGATTCTTTAAAACAATACTAGGGTCGCCGCCAAAAAACTCCTTTCCATCAACAAAAATTCTAGCTACCTCGTTTCCTTGTGCCACTACTTTTCCATCAGAATCAACTTCAACACCTGGGAGTTTGCTTAATAGAGATTCAATGGTGTCATCATGATTCACTTTAAACGAATTGGCATTAAAGGCTATAGTGTCTTTTTTAATTTGAATGGGAATTACTGCAGATATCATTACAGCATCTAAAGTGCTTATATCGTCTTTTAATGTTATGTTTTTTAAATCTATGGGTTTGCCATCTAACCGAATAGTTTTGTAAAATGCCTGAAAGCCTAATGATGAGGCTTGGAATAATAAGGGGCCTTGTTTGGGTTCTATAATTTTAAAATGGCCTTTGTTATCTGTAATAGAATAATTAACTACGGTTGAATCTTTGGGGTTTAATAAAACTACAGAAGCTAATTCGATAGGTTGATTTTGAGGGTCTATAATATTACCACTGACTTGTGATTGGCATAGAATAAAATTTGAAATGCACGCAAAAACAATAGAAAAAACAAGTTTTCTAGACATAGGTTGGTTTGTGATTAGTTCTTATGACTAATGAAATTATAAAAAGTTTAAAATTAGAAATAAAAAAACGCTTCCAAATTTTTGGAAGCGTTTTTGATATTTAATGACGATTCGTTTTTCGACTACATCATGCCTGGCATACCACCACCGCCCATTGGAGGCATAGCAGGAGCATCTTCTTTAATATCGATTAAAGCACACTCTGTAGTAAGAATCATTCCAGCTACAGATGCTGCATTTTCTAAAGCAATACGGGTTACTTTTTTAGGGTCGATAATACCCGCTTTAAGCATGTCTACATATTGTTCAGATTTAGCATCATAACCAAAGTCTTTTTTACCTTCTAAAACTTTATTGATAACCACAGAGCCTTCGCCTCCTGCATTATCAACAATGGTACGTAAAGGCGCTTCAATAGCTTTGTTTACTATTTGAACACCAGTAGTTTCATCTAAGTTTTCAGTAGTGATTTTTTCTAAAACAGCTTTAGCTCTTACTAGGGCAACACCACCACCGGCAACAATACCTTCTTCTACAGCAGCTCTGGTTGCGTGTAAAGCATCATCAACACGGTCTTTCTTTTCTTTCATCTCCACTTCACTAGCTGCACCTACGTAAAGTACCGCAACACCACCAGCTAATTTAGCTAAACGCTCTTGAAGTTTTTCTTTATCGTAATCTGAAGTTGTAGTTTCAATTTGAGATTTAATTTGGTTGACTCTAGCTTTAATCGCTTTAGCATCTCCAGCGCCATTTACAATTGTTGTATTGTCTTTATCAACGGTTACCGTTTCAGCAGTACCTAACATGCTTAAATCTGCGTTTTCTAAAGTAAACCCTCTTTCTTCAGAAATAACAGTTCCACCAGTTAAGATAGCGATATCTTCAAGCATAGCCTTACGTCTGTCTCCAAAACCAGGTGCTTTAACGGCTGCAATTTTAAGTCCTCCACGTAATTTGTTTACTACTAAAGTGGCCAAAGCTTGTCCGTCTACATCTTCAGCAATAATTAATAAAGGACGACTAGATTGTGCTACAGGCTCTAATATTGGAAGAATTTCTTGTAAGTTAGAAATCTTTTTATCGAATAATAAAATGTATGGATTTTCTAAATCGGCAATCATTTTATCAGCATCAGTTACAAAGTAAGGTGATAAATACCCTCTGTCAAATTGCATACCTTCAACTACATCAACGTAAGTTTCCATGCCTTTTGCTTCCTCTACGGTAATAACCCCTTCTTTACCAACTTTACCAAAAGCAGTAGCGATTAGTTCACCAATAGTATCATCGTTATTTGCAGAAATAGCAGCAACTTGTTTTATTTTTTCAGAAGAATTACCAACTTGCTTAGATTGTTTATCTAAGTCTGCGGTAATAGCTTCAACAGCTTTATCAATACCACGTTTTAAATCCATTGGATTAGCACCGGAAGCTACGTTTTTTAAACCTTCTTTAACAATTGCTTGAGCCAAAACGGTAGCGGTTGTTGTACCATCACCAGCCAAATCATTGGTTTTAGAAGCCACTTCTTTTACCATTTGAGCACCCATATTTTCATGTGGATTATCTAACTCAATTTCTTTAGCAACAGTAACACCATCTTTAGTGACTTGTGGTGCTCCAAAACTTTTACTAATAATTACGTTACGTCCTTTAGGACCTAATGTTACTTTTACTGCATTTGCTAATGCATCAACACCGCGTTTTAAACCATCGCGTGCATCAATATCAAATTTTATGTCTTTTGCCATAATGAAAAATTTTTCTATTCCTTTGGAAAAAGGAATCTGTTGTATTTAAAATTTAGTTTTTGTTTGATAAGATTCCTGCCTTCGCAGGAATGACAATTTAAATAATTGCCAGTATATCGCTCTCACGCATGATTAAATAATCAGTGCCTTCAAGTTTAAGCTCAGTACCTGCATATTTACCATATAAAACAGTATCGCCAACTTTTACTGTAATAGGGTCGTCCTTAGTGCCTTTTCCAGCAGCTACAACAGTCCCTTTTTGAGGTTTTTCTTTAGCGTTATCTGGAATAATAATTCCTGATGCTGTTTTAGTTTCAGCAGCAGCTGGTTCTATAAGAACTCTATCTGCTAATGGTTTAATGTTTAATGCCATTTGTTATATGTTTTTTTATTTTTAAAAATTTAAATTAACGCTTAAGCGTTATACTAAAAATGTGCCAATATTTAGGAACTGACAAACTTGCAGAAACAAAAAATGCCAACTTTTAAAGTTGGCATTTTTTGTTTTATTGTAATGCAAAATTACTCTGGTGTGTCATTTGTTATATCAGCATCATTTGTTGTTTGTGCTGGAACATCTGGTAAAGCAATTGGCGCTGTTGTTGTAGCGTCTGGGTCTAAAGCTTTAGAATCTAAATTATCACCACCTCTGTTAATTGCTACATTTGAAAGTAAAATTAATGCCAAAAGTAATGTTGCTAAAGTCCATGTGCTTTTATCTAAAAAATCAGTTGTCTTTTTTACACCACCCAATTGTTGTGTGCCACCGCCACCAAAAGATGATGATAATCCACCGCCTTTAGGGTTTTGAACCATAATTACTACAATTAGTAAAAATGCTACGACAACGATTAAGGCTAAAAATATTGAAAACGTACTCATTATTCCTTGTTATTTTGTTCTTGTAATTGTTCTACTGCTTTAATTTGGTTTGCAAAGAAACCACTTTTTTCTGGATATTTCAAACTTAAAATCTTATAAGATTGAATCGCTTTTTTGTAGTTCTTTTGTTCCACATAAATACGGGCTAAAGTCTCTGTCATTAAAGACTCAGGTTGTATCATTTGTGCTTTGGCTAAATTGCCTTTTTGCGTTAAGGGTTTCTTAGGGCTTATTTTGGGATTCTCAGAAATGAATTTATCAATAAGCTCAAACTTTTTTTCTTTTTCTAATGCTTCTGAAGTTTTAATTTCAATGGGAGCTTCTTCCTTTTCTTGTTTTCTGTCTATAGGTTTAAAACGTGTTAGCTTAAGCCATTCGTTAAAAGAATGGGATTCTCTTTTATCAAACTGAAGTGGTTTTCCTAAATTCAAAATGTCATCGGCTGATGCTTCTTGGGTTTTTGTTTCTTCAGTAACATTTTCAATAATTTCAGATTCATCTAAAATAAAAGTTGATACTTTTTTAGGACGCGCCTCTTTAGGTTGAAATAAAGCGGGGTCTAAAACACCATCGGTATCTTTAATTTGTTGCTTCAAAGCATCGTCAATAGTAACACTTTTTTCAACTGAAATATCTTCAATGCTAACATCAAGACCTTTTAAATGCGCCGTATTTTGCTTTATGAATTGAGATATTTTATTTTGAATAAAAGCTTCCGAAGTAATAAAGTCGAATAAAATACTTCTATCTGTAGTATGTGCTGCGGTGATTTTAAGTTCTTGGTTGTATTCAATACTACTCTGGTCTTTTAAGCCTTTTAGGTAAATGGCGCGGGCAGATTGAAAATAAGGAAACTTATCGATAATAGATTTTACGGCTTCAGTTTGCTGATGCGTTATAACCTGTGGGTTTTGAAGCGTATGTATGAAATCTGTTTTCTCCATTGGCTGAGCCAAATTTAATGATTTTTTTCGCACAAAGGCGCTAAGACTCAAAGTTAAAAAAAGTACAAAATGATTTAATTTTAAACGATAACAACTGTTACTGCGACTGAAAACGGTGACTAATAATTACCATTTAGCAAGTGTAGCATTAAAAATATCTTGCGTAAGGCGTTCAAATATCTCCTCGTGAGCTGTTGTTTTTTGTGAGCCTACAAGTTGTGCGCTTCCAGGGTAATCATAAAAGAATGAAAAGGATTGTTCTAAATCGTCTTCTTCTTTCTTTGTATTATAAAACCGTACTTTAACACTAATTGTTAATCTATTTTGTGCTGCCGTATTTTGTGATGTGGCAGTAGTTGGTGAAATTCTATAGTTTGTTATTTCGCCTTCATAAACTAAATCGCCTTTAGAGGGTACCAAATTTAAGTTGGTTTGATTTTGGATTAAATCTTCAAGGGCTAATTTAAAATCGCGTTCTAAACCTGGTTCTATAAGTAGCGATGTGTTTTCAAAACGATTTACTTGATAGGTTTCTGTTCCTGCTGGGACAGATGCGCCCGTAAATGAGTAGAAGCCACAGCCTACAAGTGTTAGTGATAATGCTATTGCTATTAAATATTTTATTGTATTCATTTGTTAAAGTGGATTCCTGCCTTTACTTCGACTGCGCTCTGCATAAACTCCGGAATGACAAAAGTTTAATTTTAAACGATTTATTTTTCGTTAGATTGTGTTTTGCTGCCAACTATTGACTGAGAACTGCTTACTTTTTACAGGTTATATTGTTTAATCTTTCTATATAAAGTACGTTCGCTAATACCAAGTTCTGCAGCTGCTAATTTACGTTTTCCGCTGTGACGTTCAAGGGATTTTTTAATTAATTCTAATTCTTTATCATGTAAAGATAAAGTCTCTTCTTCTTCAATTTCTTCAGCAAAGTGGTATTTATCTAGAGCAACTGGAATGTCATCATTATTTGAACCGTGTTCTGGAATGGATAAAACTTCTGTGTTGTCTATGGATTCTTCGTAATCTGCATCTTCTTCATCACCACTACCGTAAATTTTCTGAATCAGGGTTTCGTTATCTTTTTCAACATCTTTAACGTTGCCGCTCTTCATTAATTCCATGGTAAGCTTTTTTAAATCATTTAAGTCCGCTTTCATGTCAAACAATACTTTGTAAAGGATTTCGCGTTCGCTACTAAAGTCGCTTTCAGATTTTGATGTTTTTATAATGGCAGGCAAGTTGCTTCCTGTTGTTGGTAAATAACTTCTTAAAGTATCGGCAGTAATCGTTCTGTTCTGTTCTAAAACAGAAACTTGTTCTGCAATATTGCGCAACTGACGAATATTACCGCTCCATCTGTGTTTTACAAGTACTTGAATAGCGTTTTCGGTAAGTTTAACCGTTGGCATTTTGTATTTTAAAGCAAAATCACTTGCGAATTTTCTAAACAGTAAATGGATATCTTCCCGTCGTTCGCGTAGTGGTGGTAAATGAATATCTACGGTACTTAGCCTATAGTATAAGTCTTCTCGGAATTTTTCTTTTTGTATGGCTTCAAACATATTTGCATTCGTGGCCGCTACAATGCGTACGTCGGTTTTTTGTACTTTACTAGAGCCGACTTTTAAAAACTCGCCATTTTCAAGAACACGCAATAAACGTACTTGAGTGGTTAGTGGTAATTCGCCAACTTCATCTAAAAAAATAGTGCCACCATCGGCTACTTCAAAATAGCCTTCACGGGTCTGTGTTGCTCCTGTAAACGCACCTTTTTCGTGCCCAAAAAGCTCACTATCTATGGTGCCTTCTGGTATGGCACCACAGTTTACAGCAATGTATTTGTTGTGTTTTCTGTGTGATAATTGGTGAATTATTTTAGGAATACTTTCTTTACCAACACCACTTTCGCCAGTTACCAACACCGAAATATCAGTAGGGGCAACCTGAATTGCTTTTTCAATAGCGCGATTTAGTGATGGTGTATTTCCAATAATACCAAAACGTTGTTTTATAGCTTGAACTGATTCCATGTTTTTTAATTAAAAATTAAAAGTGAATAATGAAAAACGGATTTTTAATTGAAATAATTTTTCATTATTAATTGTTCATTGATAATTCTACTGCCTCCCCAATCAACGTAGCACTTGTGCAATCTGTAACCTTTACATTTACAAAATCTCCAATTTTATGATTTCCTTTTGGAAATACACAAACAATATTTTGAGGTGTGCGACCAGACCATTGCTTGTCTGATTTTTTTGATTCTTTTTCAATCAATACTTCTACAGTGGTGTTAAGCCATGCTTTGGTTTTAATTTCGCTGTGCGCCCTTTGTAAATCTACAATGTCTTGTAGTCTTCGTTTTTTAGTTTCTTCAGGAACATCATCGTCCATGTTTCGACCAGCCATAGTTCCTGGGCGTTCCGAATACGTAAACATATACCCGAAATTATATTTAACATACTCCATTAATGATATTGTGTCTTGAAAATCTTCTTCGGTTTCCGTTGGGAAACCAACAATCATATCCTGGCTAATAGCGCAGTTAGGAATGATTTTTCGAATATTATCAATCAATTCAAAATATTCCTCACGGGTATGTAAACGATTCATGGCTTTTAGAATACGATTACTTCCACTTTGTACTGGTAAATGAATATGATTGCAGATGTTATCATATTTAGCCATGGTTTCAACTACATCTAAAGTTAAATCTTGTGGATTCGACGTTGAAAAACGAATTCGCATTTTAGGTTGTGCTTTGGCACAAAGTTCTAATAACTTCGAGAAGCTAACCGAAGTTGCTTTTTGTATAGCGCTGGCTTTGTCGAATTCTTTTTTAAGTCCTCCGCCATACCACAGGTAACTATCTACATTTTGACCAAGTAACGTAATGTCTTTATAGCCTCTATTCCATAAATCGTTGACTTCTTCTATAATGCTTTGTGGGGCTCTACTGCGTTCTCGACCACGTGTAAAAGGGACTACGCAAAAGGTACACATATTATCGCAGCCACGGGTAATGGATACAAAAGCGGTAACACCATTGGTGTTTAAACGCACAGGAGAAATATCACCATAGGTTTCTTCTTTTGAAAGAATAACATTTATAGCGTCTCGACCTTCATCAACTTCCGCTAAAAGATTTGGTAAGTCTTTGTAAGCGTCAGGGCCGACAACTAAATCAACAATTTTTTCTTCTTCAAGAAATTTTGTTTTTAAGCGTTCTGCCATGCAACCCAAAACGCCTACTTTCATTTTAGGGTTATGGTCGCGTTTTACAGCATTGTATTTTTCTAAACGTTTACGAACGGTTTGTTCTGCTTTATCGCGAATAGAACAGGTGTTAACCAGAACTAAATCGGCTTCTTCTAGATTTTTAGTTGTGTTAAAACCTTGGTCAGCCATTATGGAAGCTACAATTTCGCTATCGCTAAAATTCATAGCGCAGCCATAACTTTCAATAAAAAGTTTCCGTTTGTTATCTTCTTTTTGTTCTAAAACTAAAGATTGGCCCTGTTTGTTTTCGTCTATTATCTTTTCCATAGTTTGTTAGAAAATCGTATCTTTCAATAAGCATGCAAAGATACAATTTATTTGTGTGTTATGACAAAGTGGCAGTTGAATTTTGTTTTATAATTTACGCAACCAAAAAGCGTTTCATGTATCTATAATAAAACCCAAATATCTAAAAATGCAGTCTGTCAAAACCATTTTTCTCTTTATTCCTCTCGCATTGTGTTTTATAAATATGCAATGTGATGATAACGATGATATTAATCGTTCTAGTGGAATATGTGATGAGACAACAATTATTAGCCATGACTTATATGAAAAACTGAATTCAGCAAATTTCACTTTTATTGATGCGGAAATAACAAACGATTGTTTACATATTGAGATAGGCGCTTCTGGTTGCAATGGTAATACTTGGGGATTTAATTTAGTGGATTCTGGAGCAGTTGCTGAATCATCGCCAGAACAACGCTATTTAAAGTTTCAATTAATAAATGAAGAACTGTGTCTTGCTTTTTTTGAAAGAACAGTTTCATTTGATTTAACACAGCTACAAATTAATGGTAGTAATGAAGTCATATTACATATAGAAGGCTTGGAGTCTTCATTACATTATACATATTGAATTAAAAATTATCTATTATGAAATTGAAACACCTTTTTTTGCCACTACTTTTTATAATGGCTTTGTCTTGTGATAAAAACGACGATGCCGATTATGAATTTGTTCAAGTAGCAACCCCGCAATTAATGAGTAAAACGGCCTTTAGGAGCGCGGTTAAGGTTACAGTGCCAGAGCCTATTAAAGAAGCAGGCAAAATCTATGCCTATAAAGATTATATTTTTATTGGCGATTTAGATGGTGTTCATGTAATTGATAATTCAAATCCAGCATCACCAAGGGCTATTAAGTTTATTGAGATCCCGATTAATGAAGATATTTCTGTAAAAGATAATTTCTTATATGCTGATAGTGGTACCGATTTGGTGGTTTTTGATATTTCGAATATTAATACAGTGTCTTTAGTAGAGCGGTTAAAAGATGTATTTAACGTTTATAATTATAATATTCCCGTTGAAGCAGATGTTGACCCGTCCTGAATAAAGGCTACATAATTTTAAACATTATGTACAAAAATGACAAAGTAATTAGACGTTACAGTGAACCTTTCAAATTAAAAATTTTAGCCGAACTTACAACCGGAAAACACACAAAGAGTGAACTATGTAAACTCTACTCTATTGCCCCTACAACCGTTAATGAGTGGATTAAAAAGTACAATCGTAAAGACTTAATGAACACAAGAGTAAAAGTGGAAACAAAAGACGAAATATCTAGAATCAAAGAACTTCAAAAGGAAATTGAACAGCTTAAAAAACTACTACTCAAAAAGGACCTAGATGCTTTAGTACTGGATTCTTACCTTGAAGTAGCTGCTGAAGATCTAGGCTATAAATCTGTTGCTGAACTAAAAAAAAAGCTAAGTATAAAGCCTTAATCAAAGCTAAAGAAAAATCTAAGGGATTTGCTTCTTTAACGACTATAACACATTGTTTTGGACTTAAACGTGATGCGTATTATAAATACAAATCTAGAGCTGATATGCGTTTAAAACTTGAACAACAGATTATTGAAATAGTACACAAAAGACGCAGATCCCTTCCCAGAGAAGGCGTGCGTAAACTTAAGGTATCATTGGATGATGAGTTTACAAAGGCCAATCTTAAAGTCGGTAGAGACACACTATTTAATGTCCTTAGAAAACATCAAATGCTAACACTTAGAAAGAAATATAGTAGCAGAACTACTAACTCGCATCATCGATTTTATAAGTACAATAACATTATAAAAGACCTAGAAGTGACAAGGCCTAACCAAGTTTGGGTGAGTGATATAACTTACATTAGAACCATAAAAGGATTTTGTTACTTGGCTTTAATAACTGATATGTACTCTAGGAAAATAGTGGGGTATGATCTTAGTGACAGCCTAGAACTTAAAGGATGCGTAAGAGCACTTAATAAGGCCATTTACCAAGCTAAAAATAGTAATGGACTCATACACCACTCTGATAGAGGAATACAGTATTGCAGCAACGTATACACTCAAATATTGAAAAGAAAAAAGATAGACATTAGTATGACCGAAGAAAATCATTGTTATGAAAACGCTATGGCAGAACGTGTAAACGGAATCTTAAAAGATGAATTTTATTTAGACCAAACCTTTGATAACGTGAGTCACGCTAAGAGAGCTGCAAAAAATGCAATTAAATTATACAACGAAATAAGATTACATTTATCTTTAGACTATAAAACACCTAATATGGTATATAAATTATCAGCTTAATTCAATTTTAACCTGTAGCCATATTTCAGGATAAGACATGTTGTTGATTATGGACGGATAAATTATGATACCGATATTGTTTTAGGCTGGACCTTAAGCACAGAAAGACGTAAAAAAGTAGATGAGCGTTTAATAGATATTGCTTTTGAAGATGGTGCTGTTTTAAATTCAGCTGCCGAATCTACTACTGGAACAGGAGGTTCTTTAGCGCGTTTTCAAATAGTAGATAATTATTTATATACCGTAGGAAACCATGAAATGAGTATTTTTAATATTCAGAATTTAGCGGAGCCAGTACTTGCAAATACCCAATATGCCGGATGGAATATAGAAACTATGTTTCAAGCAGATGATTATTTATATTTAGGTAGCACCAATGGAATGTATATTTATGATTTGGTTAATCCATCTTTGCCAGAATATGTTTCTGAGTTTACACATTGGGAAGGTTGTGACCCTGTGGTTGTTGATGGAAATTATGCCTATGTAACTTTGCGTGGGGGCAATGCTTGTGGACAATTGGAAAGTGTGCTTGAGGTTATAGATATTACCGATAAAAAAAATCCAACATTAGCCAAAAGATATGGGCTTGATAATCCTTACGGATTGGGTATTAAAGGCAATACCTTATTTATTTGTGATGGGACTTCTGGTTTGAAATTATTTAACAAAGCTGATCCACTCAATATAAGTATGGCTAAAGTTTTTAAAGATATTCAATCTAAAGATGTGATTCCTTTAGAGGATATTCTGCTCATGATTGGTGACGATACATTATATCAATATGATTATGTGAATGATGGAGTAGATCTTATAAGCACGTTTGCGTTAAAATAGATATTCCAAAATTTTAGAAATTAAGAATCCTGCATTTATGTGGGATTTTTTGTTTGTATTATATTGCAACTGTTTTTGAAAAATAATTTACCTTTAAATCTTAATTTAACTACACCAAGAATGAATACTTTTGAGACTTTATTAAAAAAGATAAGCAATGCGAAACCTTTAGATTTTGGAACAATTATAAGTGAATCTATCGAGCTTTTTAAAAAAGTATGGCTCAAAGGTTTTTTAATTATGCTGTTTCTTGTAATTGCTGCTGTTTGTATTGGCTTTGCTTTTAGGCTCATTGGCCTTGCGCCAGATCCTTTTGATTTAAATAATGGATTTAGTTTTGAAACAGTTACAGGTTTCTATTCGCAAAATGCGATTTATAGTATACCTCAAACAATTTTAATAAGTACATTAACACTTGCTTTTGTTGCAGCGTTTTATAGAATTTGCAAGCAAGTAGATTCTGGGGAAAATGTAAACGACGACTATTTTTATTTTTTTAATAAAAGTTACTTCACCAAAGTATTTATGTTAGGGATTATTCATGCGCTAATATCAGCCGTTGCTCAGTTGTTGCTTTTTATCCCATATATTTATGTGTTAGTGCCATTAGCTTATTTTGCAATCATTCTGGCTAACAATCCAGATTTAAGCGAAATAGAAATTGTAAAAGCAAGTTTTGCTCTAGGGAACAAAAAATGGCTCATTACATTTGGGACTATGTTTGTTACGGGTGTTTTAGGAATGTTGGGTATGTTGGCCTGTGGTATTGGGCTTTTCTTTACCATTGCTATTGTTTATCTGCCTGTATTTTTAATTTATAAAGAGGTAATAGGTTTTAATACGTATAGCGAGATTGAACAAATAGGAGTTAATGACGATTCAGATTATTAATATTTAAATGCCTTTTATATTATGAATACAATGACCAGTTTATTAGAAAAAGTTGAGCATGCCAAGGATTTAGATTTTGGAGATGTTTTTAACAAATCCATTGAGCTTTTTAAAAAAATATGGGTGCAAGGGTTGGTTACCATGTTGTTAACCATGTTATTAATGCTTCCTCTTTACCTTGTTATGTATCTACCTTTAATAGCAATGGGCGTTTTAGATCCTGATTCCATGCAACAGGGAGGGGAGCTAAATATGGCGCTCCTAATTCCTTTTTATTTGGTAATGATTGTGTTTATGTTTTTTGCAATGGCTATAGGATTAGGATTAAAAGCTGCACTATATAGAATATGTAAGACTAAAGATTTTAATGAAGCCACATCTGACGATTATTTTTATTTTTTTAAAAAGCCATACCTAGGCAAAACTATAAAGCTTGGGGCTATTATGTTAGCTGTTAGTCTAGTGGCTATGTTGCTTTGTTTTTTTCCTATTATATATGTTATGGTGCCTATTGCGTTAATGAATGTGATTTATGCCTTTAACCCAGATATGTCTGCGTCAGAGATTGTAAAAGTTGGTTTTAAATTAGGGAACAAAAAATGGCTAATAACCTTTGGATTAATGGTTGTTTCTGGATTTTTAGCTCAAATGGTGGGTATGCTTATGTGTTTTGTAGGGGTATTTGTAACGGCATCATTTGCTGCTATACCGCTTTATTTTATATATAAAGAAACACTAGGTTTTAACGAACAAAGTGATATTGATAAAATTGGAAAAATAACCGAATAAAAATATTTTTTCACTACAAGAAACCTGCTTTTAAAGTGTTAGAAGCAGGTTTTTTTATTTAAATAATACACAGATAATCCATAAAATGCTACAGATAAACTTTTTTTCATATACATTTGTAGCTTCAAAAAATGAAGTATGGCGAAGAATTTAGTAATAGTAGAGTCACCTGCTAAGGCAAAAACCATTGAAAAATTTCTAGGAAAAGATTTTAAAGTAGAATCTAGTTTCGGGCATATTGCCGATTTACCTTCCAAGGAATTAGGGGTTGATGTTGATGGTGATTTTAAACCAAAATATGAAGTTTCTAAAGACAAAAAAGCAGTTGTAAAAAAGCTGAAAGATTTGGCTAAAAAAGCAGAAATGGTTTGGTTAGCTAGTGATGAGGATCGCGAAGGGGAAGCTATTGCGTGGCATTTAGCAGAAACTCTAAAATTAGATAAAGACAAAACAAAGCGTATTGTTTTTCATGAAATTACCAAAACGGCTATTCTAAAAGCCATTGAAAATCCAAGAGGGATAGATTACGATTTAGTAGACGCACAGCAAGCACGTCGTGTATTAGATAGAATTGTGGGTTATGAGTTATCTCCAGTACTTTGGAGAAAAGTAAAAGGTGGGCTTTCAGCAGGACGTGTACAATCTGTTTCAGTGCGTTTAATTGTTGAAAAGGAAAGAGAAATTCAAGGTTTTACACCTGTAGCATCATATAGAATAGATGCTGAATTTTCAAATGAAGATGGGCAAACGTTCAAAGCAAAACTTCCAAAGAATTTTTCAACTAAAGCAGAAGCTCAGAAATTTTTAGAACAAAACGCTAATGCGGATTTTAAAGTTGCTGATTTACAAAAAAAGCCAGCTAAAAAATCTCCAGCAGCACCATTTACAACGTCAACATTACAACAAGAAGCATCTCGTAAATTATATTTTTCAGTAAGTAAAACCATGACTATGGCGCAACGCCTTTATGAAGCTGGTTTAATTACTTATATGAGAACCGATAGTGTTAATTTATCTGATGAAGCTAGAAAAGGCGCTGAGGCAGAAATTAAAGATGCATTTGGTTCAAAATATAGCAAACCAAGAAATTATAAAGGAAAAGCAAAAGGTGCTCAAGAAGCGCACGAGGCTATTCGGCCAACAAATTTTTCAGTCCATTCTGTAGATATAGATAGAGATCAAGCACGTTTATATGACTTGATTTGGAAACGTTCTATTGCCTCGCAAATGAGTGAAGCTGAATTAGAGCGTACCAATGTTAAGATTAGTGCTTCAACACACAAAGAAACGTTTACTGCAAATGGGGAGGTTATCACTTTTGATGGATTTTTAAAAGTGTATTTGGAAGGTACTGATGATGAAGATGTAGAGCAAGATGGGATGTTGCCAGCAATGAGAATTAATGAAACACTGCTTAATAATTACATTACAGCAACAGAACGTTATACTCGTCCACCAGCAAGATATACAGAAGCATCTTTAGTTAAGAAATTAGAGGAGTTAGGAATTGGTCGTCCGTCAACTTACGCGCCAACTATTTCAACGATTCAAAATAGAAATTATGTTGAAAAAGGAACTGTTGAAGGAGAAGAACGAAACTATTCTCAGTTAATATTAAAACTTGGTACTGTAAAAGACAAAACACTTACTGAAAAAGTAGGCTCAGATAAAGGAAAATTAGTGCCAACAGATATCGGTATGATTGTTACAGACTTTTTAGTCAATCATTTTGAACAGATTTTGGATTACAATTTCACTGCTAAAGTAGAAGCTGATTTTGATGAAATTGCGGAAGGCAACGAAAATTGGATTGAAATGATGAAATCGTTTTACAAAGGTTTTCATCCTGTAGTTGAAGATGTAAAAGAAAATGCTGAAAGAGAATCTGGTGAACGTATTTTAGGTGAAGACCCAAAAACTGGTAAACGTGTAAGTGTGCGTTTAGGGAAATTTGGGCCTATGGTTCAAATAGGAACGGTCGACGATGAAGAGAAACCTCAATTCGCAAGTTTAAGTCCAGATCAGCAATTGGGTAGCATTACTTATGAAGAAGCTATGGATTTGTTTCAGCTTCCTAAAAACTTAGGTAATTATGAAGGTGAAGAAATACTAGTAAATAATGGCCGTTTTGGGCCTTATGTAAAATTTGGAGATGCTTTTGTTTCATTGCCAAAAGGAACAGACCCCTTAAGTGTAGAACTTGATGACGCTATTGTTTTAATCAAAGAAAAACAAAAAGCAGACGCACCAATTTATATGTTTAAAGATTTGCCAGTTCAAAAAGGTAAAGGACGTTTTGGACCATTTATAAAATGGAACAATATGTTTATTAATGTGAATAAAAAATACGATTGGGATAATTTATCTGATGCAGATATTGTTGAATTGATTGAGACCAAAATTCAAAAAGAAATAGATAAGGTTATCCATAATTGGGAAGATGAAGGCATTCGTGTGGAAAAAGCACGTTGGGGCAGACATAATGTTTTAAAGGGTAAGATTAAAGTTGAATTGGCTAAAACTGTAGATGTTTCTGAAATGACTTTAGATGAAGCCAAAGCTATAATAGAAGCCAATGCACCAAAGAAAAGAGTAACCAAGAAAAAAGCAACAAAAAAGAAAGCTCCTGTAAAAAAGAAGTAATTTTTTTGCTTAAAATACCCATTATTAGGTATTTGGATAATCATATTATTTTTTAGCTTTGTTCCTGTTTAGCTTTATTATAATAGTAATTGTAAAAAAGATAAAGATATAATTAAGCCTTAATGAATTTTAATTTTCTCTCACCAGTTTCAGATCAGGTATTAGCTCACAACGAGCTGCTTTCAACACAAGCACTAGGAAGAAAACTTAGGATCCATTCTAATCAGCATGGTATTCCAGATTTAGACGATGTTGATATTGCCATAATTGGTGTTTTAGAAAATAGAAACGATGTTGATTATATAGGAGAAGAGTTTCAATTAGATGAAATCCGTAAATCATTCTACGGCCTTTTCCCAGGAAGTTGGAATACAATAGTTGCAGATTTAGGCGATATTAATAAGGGAGAAAGCGTCGAAGACACCTATTTTGCTTTAAAAGAAGCAATTGTTATTCTTGTTAAAAAGAATATTATCCCAGTTATATTAGGAGGTTCGCAAGACCTTACTTATGCAAATTATAGGGCTTACGATAGTTTGATACCCATGGTCAATATTGTAAATGTTGATTCTAAATTTAATTTGGGAGACTCTGCAAAACCTATAAAAAATAATAGTTTTGTAGGTAAGATTATTTTAGACCAACCTTACAATCTTTTTAATTATGCCACCATTGGTTACCAAACCTATTTCAATTCGCAAGAAGAAATAGATTTAATGGAAAGTCTATATTTTGAGTCTTATAGATTGGGGCAGATTTCAAATGATATTACTGTTGTAGAGCCCGTTTTAAGAGATGCTAATATTGTTAGTATTGATTTAACATCGTTAAAAGGTTCGGAGGTAAGTTTAAAACAAAAATATTCGCCTAACGGTTTAGATGGTAAAGAAATTTGTGCCATAGCCCGTTATGCCGGTATTAGTAATAAGGTAACATCTTTTGGGATTTATGAATACAAACCATCAAAGGATGATGAAATGACGTCAATGTTAGTGTCACAGATGCTTTGGTATTTTATTGAGGGCGTTAATTTTAGAGTAAAGGATGATGATTTTTCAGAAGATAGAAATTATCAAAAATTCATCACTCTAGTAGAATCTCAAGAATTAGTGTTTTATAAGAGTAATAAAACAGGAAGATGGTGGATTGAGATTCCTTTTTTGGCAGAAGTCAATAATAAATTAAAAAGACATACGTTATTACCTTGCATGCATCAAGATTACCTCGATGCTTGCAATAATAAAGTGCCAGATCGTTGGTATAAGGCGTTCCAAAAGAATAGTGTGTAAAAGACAAAGCATAGTTAAACTACCAATTTCATCGTTGAAATGTTATTTTTTTACGATGAAATGTTATTTTTTTAGATAAAAAGTTGTTTTTTAGGAAATATATAAATATGTTTACGCTCTCGAAATTGAAGCTTAAATAATTAACCTCGAGTTTTTATGGATATGAAGAAGTTTATATTATTAACCGCAGTATTAGCAATACTTACAAGTTGTGGCTCTAAAGAGAGAGGCGAACTAGTAGGTGTTCAAGGAAAAAAATGGCATCCAGAAAAACCTTATGGTATGGAACTTATTCCTGGTGGTGCGTTTATTATGGGTAAGGCAGATGATGATTTAGCTGGTGTAAATGATGCACCTGCAAAAACCGTTACTGTCAGAGCTATTTATATGGACGCTACAGAGATAACAAATAGCGAATATCGCCAGTTTGTTAATTGGGTTAGAGATTCCATAGTTAGGATGAAACTTGCTGTTTTAGCGGATGAGGTTGGTAAAATACCTGAAGATGGAGGCATTGGCGAGTATGCGTTTAAAGATGCAGATACAGCTAATATGTCGGTTTACGAACAATATATGTTTGATAACTATACAGGCTTAGGGCCAACAGGTTATGAAGGTAGAAAGATTAATAAAGATGTAGATTTAATATTTGATACATCAGAATATCCAGATGAATATTATACTGAAGTTATGGATACTATGTATCTGCCAATGGAAGAAGCTTATAATGGGCAACGTACTTGGGATGTAACAAAATTTAAGTTTCAATACAGCTATATGGATATCCAGGAAGCTGCTAGGAACAGAGGTGTTAAGCGTAAAGACGTCATTATTAAAGAAGAAATTGAAGTGTATCCAGATACTACAGTTTGGATTAGGGATTTTGCGTATTCTTATAACGAACCGATGCATAACGACTATTTTTGGCATGATGCTTATAGTGATTATCCTGTAGTTGGCGTTACTTGGGCTCAAGCAAAAGCATTTTGTGAATGGAGAACCATTAACAAAAATTCTTATCAAAAATCTAAAAAAGGAGCTGCTATGGTAAATACGTTTAGATTACCATCTGAAGCAGAGTGGGAGTATGCCGCAAGAGGTGGCTTACAAGCTGCAACATACCCATGGGGCGGACCTTACACTAAAAGTGATAGAGGTTGCTTTATGGCAAACTTTAAACCTGTAAGAGGGGATTATGCAGCAGATCAGGCTTTATATACTGTTGAAGCTAAATCTTATGAGCCTAATGATTATAATTTATACAACATGGCAGGTAATGTGTCAGAATGGGTGAATGCATCTTATGATCCTTCATCTTATGAATACTCATCAAGTATAAATCCGAGTGTAAATGATCGTGATAATAAACGTAAAGTGGTAAGAGGAGGCTCATGGAAAGATGTGGCATATTTTTTACAAGTTAGTTCTAGAGATTACGAATACGCAGATTCAGCAAGAAGTTATATAGGTTTCAGAACCGTTCAAGATTATATGGGGACAGCAGTAACAAAAAACGGGAAACAATAATTTAGAATCAAATCAATAATAATACTATTTAATTAACCTACTTAAGTATAACCTACTTAAATTAAAAACCGAAAATTATGGCAAAGTCAAAAGCAAACAAAAAGTTCATGAACATGGCTTATGGATTAGGAGCAGCAATTGTAATTGTTGGAGCACTATTCAAAATTATTCACTTCGAAATTGGACCACTAACAGGTAACGTTATGTTAACTATTGGTTTAGTAACCGAAGCAATTATATTTGCATTATCAGCATTCGAACCCGTTGATGATGAATTAGATTGGGCTTTAGTATATCCAGAATTAGCTGGAGGTCAACAATTAGGCAAAAAAGGAGCAAAAGAAAATCCACAAGGATTATTATCTAAAAAATTAGATGAGTTATTAAAAGATGCACAAATTGATGGCGAATTAATGGCGAGTTTAGGCGATAGCATCAAAAACTTTGAAGGCGCTGCTAAAAACATGTCATCTACTGTAGATTCTATAGAAGCTAGTAAAAAATATGGTGAGGAATTATCGTTAGCTGCAGCTCAAATGGAATCATTAAACAGCTTATACAAAGTACAATTAGAAAGCATTAATAAACAAGCGACTATCAACGAAGAGTCTATTGAAAATGCTGGTAAATTAAAAGAGCAAATGCAATCTTTAGCATCAAACTTATCGTCTTTAAATGGCGTGTATGGAGGTATGTTATCTGCAATGAATAAATAATTAGGAGCGTTAATAAATAATCCCAAATTACTTTAATTAACCAAATAAAACCTAATTACACATGGCAGGAAATAATTTATCACCAAGACAGAAGATGATTAATCTGATGTATTTAATATTTATAGCAATGCTAGCTTTAAATATGTCGAAAGAAGTGCTATCAGCCTTCGGATTAATGAACGAAAAGCTTACTGAGTCTAATGTAGCAACTGAAGCAAGAAATAACAGTTTTGTTGCTAGTTTAGAAGTAAAAGCTGATGATCAACCAGAAAAATATAAGCCTTTAAAAGCTAAAGCAGACCAAATAGATGACTTAGCTCATAAATTTGATGCTTATTTAGAAGATTTAAAAGGTAAAATGACTTCTAAACTTGATGACCCTACGGATTATGAAATTATGGATAAAGGGGATTACCTTGATAATAATTTCTTTAAAGGCGACAAGTTAAAAGATGATGGTCAAGAGTTTTTAAATCAAATAACAGGATTCAGAGAAGGTGTTGCTAAAGTATTAGCAGACGAGAAAGGCATGGAGTCTGTAATTAAAGAAGTTAATGCCAAGTTTGCTACTGATGAAGTTATTAATCGAGATGGTATCAAAGTTAATTGGTTAGAATACCACTACAAAGGATTTCCTTTAGTAGCGTCTTTAACTAAAATGACACAGCTTCAAGCAGATATTAAAACGACTGAATCTGAGGTGTTATCTAACATGTTACAAGGAACACTTTCTAGTGAAGTGTCCATGACAAACTATACAACCTTAATGGAGACCTCGAAATCGGCATATTTTAATGGTGAGCAGTTTGATGGTCAAATCGTTTTAGGTCGTAAAGATGCTTCTACTAAACCTAGTAGAGTTGAATTGACTTTAGATGGTAGAAAGCTTACGGAAAACCAATATTCTATTGAAGATGGTAAAGTAAAGTTGAAAATAGGAAGTGGCGGTGTAGGTGAACACAAAATAGAAGGTAACTTGTTCTTTGGTGAAGGTGGAGAAGAAATTCCTGTACCAGTAAAATCATCATTTGCAACGGTTGCAAAACCTAATTCAGCAACTATTTCTGCTGATAAGATGAATGTAGTATACAGAGGTGTTAAAAACCCAATGACTATTTCATTTGCTGGTATTCCTGATAATAAAGTTACTGCTAGTGCTCAAGGTTTATCTAGGGCAGGTGGTAGTAAATACATCATGGATGCACAAACTATAAAAGGAAGAGAGATAACTATTAATGTTACAGGTACGTTACCAGATGGCGGTAAAGTTAGCGATAACGCAAAATTCAGAATTAAAGATTTACCAAAACCAACAGGAACGGTAAGAGGTGAAGATGGAGCATTAAAAATGCAACGTAATAGTCTTAAAATTTCAACTATTGGAGCTAAATTTGATGATTTCGATTTTGAATTGCCATTGCGTGTTACTGGATTTAAATTTAAAGTTCCAGGACAACCAACAATAAATGTTAATGGAAACAAGTTAGATAGTAGAGCACAAAAAGCATTAGCTAAAGCTAAACGTGGGTCTGGTGTTCAAATATTTGATATTGAAGCTAAAGCCAGTGGCGTTAGCGTGATACTTAAAAAAGTATCTCCAGTTTTTGTTGAGTTAACAAACTAAAATCAGTAGTAGTAACATTAAGTTTTTACTACAGAGAATTAAAATGTAAAATAAAATGAATTTAAAGCGTTTTTTATTAACCGTAGTTACTGTTTTTACAGCGTCAAGTATGTTTGCTCAAGCTAATATATTAAACGCTAAAAGCCCTGAGGAAATTGGGGTAAGAACAGAAGCGCAAAAGGCAGTTGACAATGATAAACCGTTAGAATATGGTTATGTTGACGATAGAGACATCTTGTTTTCTAAGATGGTTTGGGAAAAAGTAGTTCTTGACGAACGTTCAAATTTCCCGCTATACTATCCTATTGATACCAATAATATTGGTAAAAATAGACGCTCGTTGTATGATGTACTTATGAAGAACATTAAAAATGGGAAAATAAAAAACATTTATGATGATTCTTATTTTACAACAAAACGAACTTTAAAAGACATTGAAGCAGCGTTAACCATGGTTGATACTACAGAATTGGGTATTGAACAAATAAATGCTGGTGAAGAGTTATCTGCTGAGTATATTAACAAAAGAAGTATAACTGCTGCTGATATTAAGGAGTACCATATTAAAGGACTTTGGTATTTTGATAAGCGTCAAGCTGAAATGAAATACAGATTGTTGGGTATTGCTCCAGTAGCTCCAGATGTTAACTTTATTGATGATGCTGAACCAGACTTAGTGCCTTTGTTTTGGGTGTTTTTCCCAGATGCTAGAGCCGTGTTGCACGAAGCTAAATCATTTAATAATGAAAACAGTTCCATTCCTTATTCTTTCGATCATGTTTTAAATGCAAGACGTTTTCACGGATATATTTATAAAGAGGAAAATGTGCAAGGCGACAGAAAAGTTAATGAATATGTAACTCAAAATGCATTGATGCAACTTCTAGAGTCTGAAAGAATTAAAGATAAAATTAGAGATTTTGAATTGGATATGTGGACATATTAAGTCTTAAGATTAAAGAAATATTTAAAATGCTCACTTTTTTAGTGGGCGTTTTTTTTTTCTTTTTCTTTTTTTTGGAATTTTAATACCTCGTGGGCTTGTCCCAAGGTAGTTAATTATCTTAGCTGCAAATTATGCAAGTAGATTATATAGTTATAGGAATAGGCATTGCTGGTATTAGTTTTTGCGAGCAATTAAAAGTAAATAACAAGACGTTTGTGGTGTTTGATAACGCCTCCCAGCAATCATCTACAGTTGCGGGCGGATTATATAACCCTGTGGTGTTAAAACGCTTTACATCCGTTTGGAAGAGCGAAGAGCAACTAGATATTGCATTGCCACTTTACGCCAAAATAGAAAAAGAGTTCAGCGTCAAGTTGGATTATAAAATTCCTGTTTATAGAAAATTTGCTTCTCTGGAAGAACAAAATGATTGGTTTGCTGCTTCAGATAAACCGTTGCTTTCACGATATCTTTCTCCAAAAATTATTAAGAATGATAATAACGCTAGTATTGATGCACCGTTTGGATTTGGAGAAGTTTTAGAAACAGGGCGGATAGATGTGAAAACTATGATTGAGGCTTATAAATCTAATTTGTTGAAAAGCGAATTATTATTTGAAGCCGCTTTTAACTATGATGCCTTACAAATTGAAAGCGAAACCATTCATTACAAAAATATAACCGCAACAAACATAATATTCGCAGAGGGTTATGGTGTTAAACAAAATCCTTATTTCAATAATTTGCCATTAGTACCTGCAAAGGGGGAATTACTGATCATACATGCACCAGATTTAAATATCAATTATGTTTTAAAGGCTGGTGTTTTTTTAATTCCTATAGGTGACGATTTGTATATAGTTGGAGCTACTTACGAATGGAAAGATTTAAGTCATAACGTTACCGAAGTTGCAAAAGAATCTCTTTTGAATAAGCTTAAAAAACTTATTAATTGTCCGTTTCAAGTCGTTAATCAAGTCGCTGGTATTAGACCAACGGTTAAGGATAGAAGACCTTTAGTTGGACAACACAGCAAATATGAAAAACTATTTGTACTCAATGGTTTAGGTACTCGTGGGGTTATGATAGGGCCTTATGTGGCTAAACAACTTTTCGATTTTATTGAAAATGAATTACCTTTAGAAAGCGAAATTGATATTAAGCGTTTTGGTTTATAAGTTTTTTAGAATATTGAAGTTTGTTCTGTAAACAAAAGATGGGGGTTGATTTGCGTTAAGGATTAAACGTTTCGACTGCGCTCAACACAGGCTAGCTGTTTGAGCTTCTCGAAGAGCGCGAGTAGAGAAAGCCTGACCACCTGTCCTGAGCGCAGACGAAGGGTAGTGTGGTAACCTGCCTGCCTGCAGGCGCCCAAATTAAATTATTTCTTAGCTAAAGACTTATCGTAGCTCATAAAAAAGTTGATCCAAATATTTCTTGAAAGTCTGAGAATAATAGGCATAAAAATAATTAAAGTGGCTATTATAGATATGAAAATAACATGTAAGCTGGCTCTAAACACAAAAAATGAAATTACGAAAGCTGCTGTGGCAAACGCAATGCCTACTGGGTAACTTACATACATGGATCCATAGAAAAATGAAGGTTCTATTTTGTATTTGGTTTTGCAATTACTACAGTTTTCGTGCATACTTAACGCTTCAGAAAGGATGTAAGGATTCTTGTTTTTAAACATGGATTCCTCATGGCATTTTGGGCAAGTTCCCGTTAAAATACTATATAATTTTGTTCCTTTTTTAAACATATAATTTAATGTACTTTTGCATGCGCAATAAAAAAAATATTTCTCGATTTTATGTCGAAGTTTCTTTTGAAATTGTTATTTTCCTAAAGACAAAATTTAAAACAAAAATACCATTTAAATAAAAATGGTCTGTAATAAAAGTTACATTTCTATGATGAACATTCATAATTTATCGATTTCATTTCAAGGTGAATACTTGTTTGAAGACATTACATTTAAACTTGGTAATGGCGATAGGATTGGGCTTATTGGAAAAAATGGCGCTGGTAAGTCTACCATGCTCAAGATTTTATCAAAAGAAATGGAACCTGATACGGGACAAATTGCGGCCGATAAAGAACTTAAAATTGGATTTTTAAAACAGGATATCGATTTTATTTTAGGAAGAACGGTGCTTGAAGAAGCCTATGAAGCGTTTACAGAAATTAAGGAGTTGGAGGCTAAAATGGAAGGGGTGAATACCCAAATGGCTGAGCGTACGGATTATGAAAGTGAAGGGTATCATCAACTTATGATCGATATTAACGAGCTTCAGCATCAATATGAAATATTAGGAGGCTATAATTATCAAGGTAATACCGAGAAAATACTTCAAGGTTTAGGCTTTAAACGACAAGATTTTAATAAACTAACGGATACGTTTTCTGGTGGATGGCGTATGCGTATTGAACTGGCAAAGTTGCTGCTTCAAAACAACGATATCTTACTTTTGGATGAGCCAACCAATCACTTGGACATTGAGTCTATTATTTGGTTGGAAAACTTTTTAAAGAATTATTCCGGTGCAGTGGCCATTGTATCGCACGATAAAATGTTTCTGGATAATGTGACAAACAGAACTATTGAGATTTCTTTAGGACGGATTTATGATTACCCAAAACCTTATACCAAGTATTTGGTCTTGCGTGAAGAGTTAAGGACACAACAATTAGCTTCTCAAAAAAATCAGCAAAAACAAATAGACCAAACCGAAAAGCTTATTGAAAAGTTTCGAGCCAAAGCATCAAAAGCGACTATGGCACAGTCGTTAATTAAAAAGCTCGATAAAATTGATAGAATAGAAGTTGATGAAGATGATAATAGTGTAATGACACTTAATTTTCCAGTATCAATAACACCAGGGAAGGTTGTGGTTGAGGCTGAAAAGATATCTAAAAATTATGGTGATAATCAAGTTTTAAAAGATATTGATTTGTTAATTGAGCGAGATAGTAAAACGGCCTTTGTTGGACAAAATGGACAAGGGAAATCTACACTCGCTAAAATGCTTGTGGGCGATATAAAGTATGATGGCCATTTAAAGTTAGGGCATAATGTGCAGATAGGGTATTTTGCTCAAAATCAAGCTGAATATTTAGATGGTAGTAAGACTGTTTTAGATACGATGATTGATGCTGCTAATGAAACTAACAGAAGTAAAGTACGGGACATTTTAGGGTCGTTTTTGTTCAGAGGGGATGAGGCGGATAAATACGTGCGTGTACTTTCTGGAGGTGAGCGTAACCGATTGGCATTAGCTAAATTAATGTTACAGCCTTTTAATGTGCTCATTATGGATGAGCCAACCAATCACCTGGATATTAAATCTAAAAATGTGTTAAAGGAAGCGTTAAAACGTTTTGAAGGGACGTTGATTTTAGTATCGCATGATCGTGATTTTTTACAAGGCCTGACCAATTTAGTTTATGAATTTAAAGACCATAAGTTAAAAGAATATTTAGGAGATATCGATTACTATTTAGATCAGCGAAAAGTTGAGAATCTTCGTGAGGTTGAAAAAAGAACCGTTGTTAAAGAAACGCCTAAGGTTAAGAAACAACAATCTTATGACGATCAGAAAAAAATAAAATCTTTAAACAATAAGCTGAGTAATGTAGAGTCCAAAATCAATCAGCTTGAACACGATATTAAAAAGATAGATTTAGAACTTGAAATTAATTATGAGGAAGCATCTTCTAAGCCAAACTTCTTTGAGAATTATCAAAAAATGAAGACTGACTTACAAGGTTTTATGGATAAATGGGAAGTCATTCAGCTTGAAATTGAGCAGTTCGTCGATTAGAATATGTTAAAATTTTGTGTATTTTATCGATTAAAATAGGTTTTCGTCTGCTTTTGAGCTAGTTTCGTTAGAGAATTAATCCCAAATTAAAACCAAAACATGAAAACTCTAAAACTAATAGCAATATGTTTGTTTACAACAGCTTATTCGTTTGCTAATATATCCTCCACAGAAAAAGATGCTTTATTGGCATTATACAACGCTACTAATGGTACGGAATGGAATTCCACTTGGGATTTAAATGCTTCTGTAGATACTTGGTATGGTGTAAAAGTTGAAAATGATAAAATAGTTGAAATTAATCTTAAATTTAATAACCTTAATGGTAACTTACCACAAGAGATAGGAAACTTAACTAGTTTAAAGGTGTTGAACTTAGGTTTTAATAAACTTAAAGGAACGCTCCCAACGACTTTAAGTAATTTAAAAGAATTAAAAGCTCTTGAGTTATTTATGAATGGTTTTGAAGGGTCTATTCCTTCAGAATTAGGGGGGTTAAAAAAATTAGAATCTTTAAAGTTATATAGTAATAAATTATCAGGAGAAATTCCTAGTGCAATAATGGGTTTAACTAATTTGAAAGAGCTGTTATTAGGAAGTAACTTCTTAACTGGTAATATTCCAAATGAGATTTATGCATTATCTAAGTTGCAAAAGTTAAGTTTAATGGATAATAAAATGGATGGTGAAATTCCTTCGGAAATAGCTCAATTAAAAGATTTAGAAGAATTATTATTATCGACTAATCAATTTACAGGAGATTTACCAATGGAGTTTATGAGCTTAACAAAACTAAATACCATAATGGTAAGTGATAATAATTTAAACCAAGAGTACACAAGTATTTCTAGTAAAAACGGTCCTGCTTTAATGCATTTGGAATTACAAAATTCTGCAGCGATTATGGATATTGAAAAAGAATAAATATTAAAGTGAATTTTTTATAATTTAGTTAAAAAACAGCCATCAATTTTGATGGTTTTTTTTAGTTTTACTTCTATGCTAGAACATTATTTTACATGCCCATATTGTTGGGAGACTATATCTGTGCTCTTAGATAGTTCGGTTTTTAAACAATCCTATATTGAAGACTGTGAAGTTTGTTGCAATCCAATTCAAGTATCTACACTGTTTGTAAATACTGAATTAGTAGAGTTTCAGGCAAATAGCATCGAACAGTAATATTTTCTAAATTTATGCTTGTAGAAACATAAAAAGGATTGTATATTTGCAGTCCGAAATAATTTGGTCGGCATTATGAACCGAAAGTTAAAAGCTAAGTGAATTATTTTTGATTATATCGCGGGATAGAGCAGTAGGTAGCTCGTCGGGCTCATAACCCGAAGGTCACTGGTTCGAGTCCAGTTCCCGCTACTAAGATAAAGCACTGAAAACAGTGCTTTATCTGTTTAAACAAGCTGGTTTTAATAAAATACAGTCGCTTTTTTTATTTTCTGTAAAACATTTGTAAAACAAAAAACGGATCATTCCTAATTGTTGTGTTTTAGGCAAAAATTTGCGTTAACCTAAAGAGGAAGAATTCTATGTTTTTCACACCTCTGAATTGACTTCTGAACACTTTTATCTTAGCATTGAAAGATTCTGCTGGAGCAATGGTACTTCTGTTGATGAAGTAATTTAAGATAGCCCTATAGTTTAAGGTTATAGTTTTTGCAATAGTATTAAATGCTCAAAATCCTGTTTGTTCCACATCTTTATACCAGTGGGCTATTTTGGTATAAGCTGTTTGTATAGAAGTAGCTGTATTGAATATATTTCTAAGCCCTTGCACTAGATTAAAAGCTTTCTTTATATCAGGGTATTGCTCAAATAAAATTTTAGCTCTTAGGTATTGGTTTTGCGTCCAGTTATCAGGAGCTTTATATAATTAGTATCTACTTCTAGCTAGGAGTTGTTTTCTGGTATCTCCATTGCCAAATGCTTGGGGATTAAATTCTTGTCCACTGTATTTAGCCTGTTTGATTTGTTCATTTTCTATATCGATAGCTTCCCAACGGTGTTTTATTCTAATATTTTGCAAAGCTTCAAGAGCAAACTTTTGTACATGGAATCTATCTGTGACCTAAATAGCCTTGGGAAAACACTTTCTAGCAATCATTTTCATATAGTTGGCCATATCCAGAGTTATCTCTTTGACCTTGTTTCTTTTTCCTTTTGGTATTTTAAGGAGCTGTTCTATAATAGGTTCAACTTTGGTGCCAGCAAGAATAGCTACGATAGCCCCCTTTTTACCTTTTGCTTTTTTGTTGGTAATAATGGTATAGAGTTCGCCTTTAGACAGGGCTGTTTCATCAATAGACAGGTGTTGACCCATGTTCTCAGGAAATATGAGCCACTCTTTGGCATGAGGCTTATCTTTCCAATCTTTAAATTCACTTAGATAACCACGATATTGTCTACCAAGTTTTTTACCATTAACGCCATAGAATCCGCCAATAGTATGACAATCATTGGGTTTGGTACTTATTAAATACTTTTAAAAAAGCAGCGAACTCTATGGTCATACGAGTTCCCTGTGCTACTAGATTCCAATCTCTTTGAACAATTTCTTTGCTTGATTTATTCAGCCATCTACGGCGTTTAATAGCTCCGTCAGTAATTGGCCCAAGAATTCCAACAACAGCTCCTGAGGCAAACCCTAATCGATTGATATGAGCTTGAAGGATTTTAACCTCAGTAATTGTTGCTCCTTCCTATGATGAATGTTGGCCATTACGATCTCCTTCTTTTATGTTTTGAGAAAGGGGTTGTAAAGTTGAACAGGGCTCTTCTTTACCGAGAATATCTGGAGTAGATAATATTTCGTCAGATGAATTTTCGAAAATTTGAGCTATTTTTTTTGAAACTCTTTTTGACCCACTAGATGAAGAACTTGCATCATCATTCGTTAGTGTAACGGTATGTGATTGGTCTGAAACAGCATCATATTCATCAGCACTCGCTGCATCATTAATACTTGCCGTGATGGTTATAGTATCTGTTTGAACAAGGTTGTCGTCAACTCCTGTAACTGTGATTTTTTGAGGTGTATTCCAGTTTGCTGGAGTAAAGATTAATGCACTTGGTAAGACCGTTGCTTCTCCTGTGTCGTTAGAACTTACATCAATAACCACGTCTGATGTTGGTTCTGCATCAAGAACAATGGTGTAGGTTGTTGTTTCTGCATTTTCTGATGCTGTTGATGAGTTTGTTGATTGAGTAAAAGAAGCAATAACATTAACAGTACGTGTTACTTCAATAGCCTTGTTTCCTGTTGCATCAGTTACATTATAAGTAATTGTGTAACTGCCTGAATTTGATGTGTCCACAGAGTTAACTGTTATGATATTTGTGGCAATATCACCATCAATATTATCTGTTGCAGTTACTTCAGTGTCTGAGTATGTTGTGTTTACAGGAACCGTTATTGGGTCACTACCGCTTAAAATTTCGACTATCCTAAACTTATTGCAAATACTTTTAATATTTGGAAAATAGAGCTCATTTTTATCTTATTTAGGCTTCATTGCAATTAGACCTCTTTTAAAGAATAAGTTCTTCAGGTTCATAAAAGCAAGCAGTAATTTCACGACCTGTCTTGTTATCTAACGGCTCTCGATACAACCCAACATTAATTTTACAGAATACAAACTACCAAGGATTTTGCTAGTATAATTTTTAACAATATTTAGGCTATTCTAAATATCAATTTTATGAATAATATTGAAAGGTTAAATTTCTGTAACAAGTTTTGTACAACCAAACCCAATATGAGAGATAAGTTTACCTCACAAAACTGAGAATAAAAACTAAGACGTTCAAATGTTAACTACTGCTCTGGTCCCATTATTTAATTGGCTAAATAATTTTAAACTACCATTTTGCAACTCAATTAACTCTTTACACAAAATAAGCCCCATACCATTACCTTTCTCTTGGTTAGTACCCTTAACGGAAGTAACTTTGGTAATATCAAACAAGTTGCCTAGCTGTTCTTGAGACATGCCTAAACCATTGTCTTGAATTTCAATATTTATTGTGCCATTTTTATTTTTTATGAGGTTAAACTCTACTTTACCTCCTTGTGATGTATATTTTATGGCATTAACAAATAAATTGCCAATAATGGTTTGCGTCATGTTTTTATCGATGCTCACTTCTATATTATTGGGAATGTTCTTGGTTATTATTTCTATTTGTTTTTTATCCGCCATTACTTTGTATGGCTGTATAACATTCTCTATAAGCTCTTTACAGTTTATCATTTGTTTATTAACAATCAATTGCTCTTGCTGTACTTTTGCCCAATCTAATAATGTTCTTGTAAGATTGTAATTGTTATTAGCATAGTTATTGATAATACTTATGAATTTTTTGCGTTCTTGCTCATTAAAATTGTTATAGTCTTTATCTAACAGCTCTGTATATCCTAATATTGCATTAAATGGGTTTACCAAATCGTGTGAAATTATTCCAAATAATTTTTGCTTATTGGCATTGCTTTTTTGTAAAGCTATTTTTTGTTGTAAAATAACATCATTTTGCTTAGCTAAAGCACTAGCTGTCTTTCTTTTACTTCTTAGCTGACTATATGTGAAACTTAAAGTTACAAAACCTAATACTGAAAAAATCATTAAGTAGTTACGCGCTGTTTTTTGTCTACCAACCTCCAGCTCTTTGATCACATTTTCTTTTTTAAGAAGCTCATTTTCTTGTATCTTTTTCTCTGTTTCATATTTTTTAGCAAATTCTAAATAAGAGTCGTTTACTTTATTTTTTGATATTGAATCTTGGTAACTTATAAAATTAACAGCATGTTTTGTAGCTTTATTATAAAGACCATTAGCTTTATAAACTTCAAATGACAAACTATCTACAGGAATATTAACTACCTCTTTTCCTAATTTATTACCGCTAAAATAAAAAACTGAATCAAGATACTTTAAAGCTTTATTGTTTTGTTTATATTTTAGGGAATAATAAGAAATTAGAAATGAATTTATTAATACTTCTTCTTCTAAATTAATTTCTTTAGCTTTACTTAATGCTTTATCTAGATAAAAAATAGTACTGTCCTTAAACGATGTTTTGGCATAAAATTCCCCAATACTTGAATAAACAAGAGGCAATCTAAAATTCAAATTTGAATCTGTTTTTATAATCTTTAAAGACTCTTTTAAAAGTTTTATAGCCTCTTTTGGTTTTTTTAAGTTAGATAGATTGATATAAGTTGTTAACAATACATTCTTTTCATCCACGCCAAATTCGTAATAATCCTTTCCTTTAAAATAAATTAATATTTCTTCAGTATACTGTTGGGCTAAATCATTTTTCCCTAAGTTGAAAAACACCTTTGACAAGTTAGTTCTTGTAGCTAGCTTGTCTTTTTCATCCTCAGCATAAACTAATGCAAGTTTATAATATTCTATGGCTTTAGAATAATTTAACATCTCATCCTCTATCAATCCCAAAAGATTATATGAATTTCTAGTAGAAGTTATATCATTTGTCTTTATTGATAAATTTATAGCTCTAAGAAGATGTTGTTTAGCTAAACTGTCTTTTTCAATTCCTTTATACATAAGCCCAAATCCATAATTAATCTTAATTATTAATGCAGTGTCATTAATCTTTTCTGCCAGTTCATAAGCAGCTTCAATGTGTTGTAGTGCACTTTTTATATTTACACTTTGGTAACCCACTGCTTTTTTTATATGGTTGTCTATAATAGCTAATGTGTCTATATGCGAAGTACTTAAAGAATCTTGACAAATTAATTTAGTACTAAAAAAAAGTAATAGTAAAACGAGCATTTGTTTTTTATAATTAACACATAATATCATTCTCTTAAAATTTAAGTTTTTTTCGATATGAGAAAAGATTGGACAATATAATTTTTAAAATGTTTTTTTTAAGCTAAAATCAGGACTAACTTATTTAATTTTTAGAAATTTATGTAGCTTTTCTTGCCTTCGTTTTGCAATAGGTAATGCTTTACTATTTAATAACTCACAATAATTGCCTGCAGATTTATTAATATTTATTACCATATTAAGATTAACAATATAGCTATGATGAATTCTAAAAAACAGTTTTGGGTCTAATTGTTTTTCATACTCACCTAAATTACGGCTAGCAATTTTATGATTGCCATTGGTAAGGTGAAAAATTGTATATCTTCCTTCTGCTTGTAAATACACAATATCTTTAGGATGTATAATATCTATCTTGTTAGAAGAGGGAATAGCTATATAGTCTAAATAATGTGTTTGCTTATCTATATTACTATTTGATAAGGCATTGTTAGTTTCAATATTACTTACTGCTTTATCTAAAGCTATAATAAGGTCTGTTGGTTTAACAGGTTTTACTAAATATGCTGCCGTTTTTACTGAGTTTATGACCTGTATAGCATAATCTTTATGAGAGGTAACAAAAATGATTTGTGCAGTTGTATTAGGTATGTTTTCTAATATTTGAAAACAGGTGGTATTGTTATCCAACTCAATATCTAGTATTAAAATATCTGGGTAATGCTCCATATATTGATCTATGGCTTCGTTTACATTACCGGCAGTATATACCGTATTTAAAGATTTATAATGTTTTTTTAAATAAACTTTAAGTAAGTCGATGTTTTCAATTTCGTCATCAACAATTAAAACAGTAAAATTTTCCATAAATTTTGTAATATTATAATTAACTTCTATTTATAAAAGTTAATTCGCAAAATGAACACCGAAAGATAACTAACCAAAGATTACAAATGGATTATAAAAGTAATAATCGGTAATATATAAAAATATTCGGTTATTTATCTCGGATTGGTATTTATCTAGTTATGGAAGTTCCAGTGTATTTCTCGATCACACTCAATAGTTTTAAATGCTGGACTTACCATTTTAAACTGGACATGAAGGGGAGATATTAAATAAAGGTAATGTGAGTATCTTTTAGTTCATTGTTTTCTATTTTTAAACTAATAAATAGTAAAAACACAAAATAGTTTACAGATCCAAAGTTTTTTAGGTTTATAAAACTTCCGCTAGCGCTCGTTTGCAACGAGTGCCGTTACTTCCCTAAAAAAAACCTGCTTCATCTATTTTTAGTATAGTATCGTCTCCTGCAAAATTTCTTGCACTAGAGTATTTATAATCAACAGCATTTGCAACAAATCAACTTGCTACTGGATTATTACTTATTTCATCTTTTGTTTTATTACCTCTGTAATCCACAATTCTATTGGCTTGCTGCTGTTGTGTTATTGTTGTGTTGTCAAAACTGATATTTTGTGCAATTACTTTGTTTCTTCCCTACTCGTTTAAACATCCATAACAGCCATTATTTTCTGCTTTCTTGAGGATTGTTTTCTATGGTTTGCATTACTTGTTTTGCCGTATGTTTTTTTAAAACCTCTTAACAACTCCATGGGTTGCTATTTTGCAGACCTAAAAATTAAGTGCACATGACTTGCATTAACCCAATCAAATAAGATTGTTTTCTTGCCACCAGATCTTTAATCCATTTTTTTTAAAATCTTGTTATAATGTGCATATTAAATACTTTTCTCTTTTGTTCTTTCTGGTTATATACTTAAATTTAATATCTTTAATCAATAATCAAACTTAAGTTGTATAAACGTCTAACCAATATATACGGTTGCGCTTGAGCGAAGCGCATGCATGAACACCTTTGGTATAGAATAATTTGTTATGGGCTTTTTTTATAAAATTTCATGTAAATAATATAAACTATAGATCCTAAGATATATAAGTTTATAAATAGATTTCCTATGAGGGATATCCAGTTATTGTCTTTTATTTCTAACACGAAGTAATATAAATTATAAAGCCAAAAACTTATAAGAATACAAACAAATATAAACCAATAGATTTTTGTTTTCATATCTTATAATGTTGGTAAAACTATATCTATTTCATTCAAATCTTTTATAGTAATAGCTTCTTCGTCTAAGAAAGGGACTGGAGCTCGTTCTTGTAAAACCGCCCTATCGGAACACGCGGCAATTACATTATAAATAGACCACCCCTTAGAAACTAAAAATCCAGCTGCACCTGCACCTCCAAATCCACCAGTAGCTGCTGTAACTCCTATAAATACTGCAGTAACTAGAATAGTTCCAACTACAGCTCTACCACAACCACTACTAACTTTTGAATACTTAGAAAATTTTCCTTTTAGTGATAATTTGTTTGATTCAAATTTTTTATATATCTCTATATAATAAAAAATTAAATTAACATCTTGCTGGTTGGTAATAGTAAATTCAGAACTTAGTTTTGAATATAAATCTTCATCATTAATATTTTCCATTGCCCATTCAACAACGTTTATCAATTCAGGGTTTAGACCATATTCTGAAAAGAGCCCTTCTAGCCCATTTTCTAAAGTATATTTATAATTTGCATCAAAAACTTTATCAACATATTCTTCTATTTCATTTTGCTCTTGTTTACTATTAGAACTTTTTTGTTGAATAACTGTTGATAAATAAAAATCATCAAATTTCTGTTTAATTTGATTATGAGTATTAGCTAAATCAGTAGCATTTACTTCTTCATTTTCACTTTGTGATTCATCGTTAGAACAGCTAATTATTGTAAATGCAATTAAAAATAGTGTAAAAAATAGTTTTGTTTTTTTCATGTTTTATATTTTTAGTAATTTATTAGCGTACTCTTTTATCTAAGGTTTTCCGCAAAACTCACTTTACATAAAGATGGTTAGCCTCAATTTCTTAATCTCTTTTAATCGTAATGTTTGTCAAATTGCCCATAACAAAGTATAACACTACTTTATTATGTAATGTATACTTCTGCTCATTACCTACAAATACAAAAACCGAAGCAAATAAATACTACGGTTCTTGGTTTTAATTATTATTACCTAGCTGTTACGGCACTCATTGCAAACGACCGCTAGCAGGGAATTTCAACTTGATCTAACTCTAAAAATTCTACTATTTATTTTATAGTTAAACATGGGCATATAATCGCAGGTAGAACAATTCTAAATGATTAAGAATTGGGATATTACCAGATTCAATTGTTTTTTTTCAATAAAGGTTTTTAACATTATAGATTCTTAGGCTAAAAATTTAAATAAGCCTAAATTCTATAACCTTTCTAAGTATTCAAATTGTAATGTAATAAGTGTAAAAAAACCAGTAATATTTGGTATGTTTAATTACTAATTGATTTATGAAATACGTTACAGCCTTTATAATAAAAAGGTGTAACTAACTAAACCAATAACTAGGACAATGAATTTATAATATTTACATAATCCAAAGATTGGCATGGACTACGGAGTTTGGGCGTGCTAAAATGGTATTATCCTTATCCAATAAAAAATAGGTTGGCGTACCTGTTATATTATAATCTTGCGCCGCTTGGGTATCCCAACCTTTATAATCACAATAGGTTTTCCAGGGTTTATCACTATAAGCTCCCTCAAACTCAATTTTATCGGTATCTACACTTATGTAAACTATCTCTATGCCTTTCTCTTTCCAATCTTTGTAATGATTAAGTAATTTTAAAGTATCATCCTTACAACTAGGACACCAACTGGCACCAAAAACCAATAATTTGTTGGTTTCTATCTCACTTAATTTTTTATTTGCCGTTAGCTGTATTTCTGGGGCTATTGCACCAATTTTTAGTTTATTGTAAGCTTCTAACTTTGTCCTTACATTATCTTGTAATGAACATTGGTTGTTTTCTTTTAATAATTGTAATGATAAATACTCTGATGCCTTAAACAGACTGCGTTTTTCAAAGTAATTGAATAATTTCACTGTTGCTATGTTTAGCAAACTATCGTTGACTTTTAAGTTGTTTATTAAATAATTGGTACTAAAATTCATTTTATCGTAAATTTCTTCAAGTGTCCCACCAGAGTTTTCAAGTAACATATAATGGCCTTCTATAAGTTCTCTAAACAAGCCACTGGTTTTAAAATTTGGGTCGTTAAAATCAATGTTTCTAAATTGAGCTATGTTCTGGGGGATGCGTTCTGTATAGCGGTTATAGGTTACTGGCATATCTTGGATTAGCTGTTTCATAGGAATAAACCAATGCAAATAGGCTGTTTTGTCTAATGTATTTAAAAAGGTAGCATCTGCTTGTTCTAATCGTTTTATTTCGTTGGTAATGGCTTTTGCAAATTGTTTTTGGCTTTGCAATTCCTTTTTGCCTTTGTATAAAGGCTCTAAGTATTTTAATGCCATATAAGCGGCATCTCTTTCACTTTTTGTCTTGGCATATTGCAAGTATTGGTTGTTTTGGCTACCTTGTATATATACCAAACTATCTGTTTCTGTTAGGTGTGTACCATTTAGCGTTATAATTGACTCTGTGGCTACTAATACCAAACTACTATTATCTTGAGTATTTAATATGGCCATACCTTTATAGGTTTCGGGGTATTTTAATTCAAAATTTCCGTATGTATCTATCGTATCTATGGCTAGTTGGTAGTTTTGGTAATAGTTAAATCCTGTAAGGGTTATGGTTTGCCCAGAGTGTTGTACTAGGTTACCCGTTATAGTTTGGGCTTTTACTTTGAAATTTATTATGAGTAGTAGTAATAAAACAAATGGCTTCATAAGTGTTAACGCTGTTTCTGTTAGGTTTTTTATTTTAATTGACTGTTATTAAAATTTAATTCTAATAACATGTCTATTTGTTAACAAAATAACCTATTAATAGCTTAAATCTTGTAACTTATGTAATAATAGGGAGGTATAAGGAATAATCGGGTTGTTTTAAGTGTTTCTGTTTAAATGTGTCTGAAAACTTGTAGGGTGTATTAAGAGTTGCCAAAACAGTTATTTTGTGCAAATACTTTGTTCCTTTCCTGCTCGTTTAAACATTTATAACCGCCGTTCTTTTACACTTTTTTGAGAATTGTTTTGTATGCTTTGCAGTATGTTATTTTAAATTCTATTAACAACACCCTGCCTTTTTTCTCCAGAATATTCTAAACATAATGCTAATACAATAAAATACACTTGCCATGTATAAATGTCTATCCTATATCGGGTTGAGCTTGAGCGAAGGATATGCCTGAACACCTTTATTATAGAATAATTTGTTACGAATAAATAAAACAAAGTAAAACCCTACTTTATCATGAAATTTATACTTCTGCTAATTACCTTACCTAAAAAAACAAAAACCGCAGCAAATAAATACTACGGTTTTTGGCTTTAATTATTTATTACCCAGCTGTTGGCATTAGTTGCAAACCAGCTCTAGCAGATAATTTATTTGATTTAGAATATACAAGCCCATTACTTGAATAGGCTTGGTTATATGTAATATAACAAAAAAAAACTTTTATTCTCTGATACAACGCACTAGCATTCCTACAGCCCGATTAGTGGCACCTATTCCTCCAGCAACATTAGGATAAACAATTAAATTAGATCCGTTTGTAGCACTCACCGAACTGGCCCAATACAAACCATAAACGCCTGCAGTGGCAATGAGCCCATTATCATTTAAACGGCGCCCTCCTGAGGGTAATTTCAAAACAGAATTAAATGCTGCAACTCTATTCTCTGCTCCTTTAAATACATTATATTCATTAGCCCATTCCGTACTAGTAGGTACGCGGTAACCAGTAGGGCAAGGATCTTCTGTCCCTTTAACAGATCCACTCCAACGCGAGTTGTCTTGGGTACTTAACCAATCAAAAGGCGTGGTGCCATTAGTTATAAAATCAGAGCCTTCACTACCTGAAGCTACAGGACCCGCTACAACAGTACTGCTTGAACTTTCATGACCGTCCGAATTTCTTCCCCATTGATAATAACCTCCATAAGACGCAGCATCATTATAAGCTGTTGCCACTTGAGTAGCGCCCAAGTTACGGTCCATCCAAATTTTATCAGTTTCGGGGCTATATACAAAAGGTGTTGCTGCTTGTTGGTCTGAGTTTTCTTGGTCTATAGCGGCCTGTACCTCGGCCACAGTAGCAGGACTACTAAATGTAGTAACCGTAAACTCTGTATTGTACTCGTTAACAAAGGGTGGGTAATAATTTGTTAAGCCTAAATAAAGAAGCTCTTGGTTTGTTACAGTTTCGCCATTGCCTATTTTTGCAAGTATCCCAGCTGAAAACACAGCTTGGTTCGTGTCATCTATAACCGTCTGTAGCTCCAGAATAGTTGGTAGGTTACTAAACCCTGTTTCTGCCTGTATGGCCGCTTGGTAGTCTGCTAGTAAAGCTGGGTCTAAATTGTTAAGACCCAAAGCCTCAAGCTGATTTATAGTAACAGCTACACCATCGGCATTACTGGCACCACCGGTAGAGGCAGAGTCTTCTAGCACTTGTGCCAAAATCTTATTTATAGCAGCTTGTTCATTAACATAAAAAATTACGTTTTGCACTTCAGTTGCTAACGGTGGGTCGCTAAAATAATTAGCCGCCTGAATTTCTGCTTGGTATCCTGCAATTAAATTTGCATTGACACCATATAACCCTAGTGATTGTAATTGCTCCAAAGTTACAACAATACCATTGGCATTATTATCACCTCCAACAGAGTTGGAGTCTTCTAAAATCTCAGCAAAAACCATATCGCGGTTAACATTTAATAAAATTGTTCTTACTTCTCCAACAGTAGGCGGGTTAGACAGTAACAAAACTGCTTGAATGCCTGCTTGATATTCTGCAATGTAATTAGGGTTTACAATTTCTTGTGGTGTAATACCCAACTCTTGCAATTGTGCCAAGGTTACCGCAGTACCATTAGCATTAGAGTCACCGCCCGCATGATCTTCATAAATTTCGCTTAATGCGGCATCTAAATTAGATGATGTGCTAGAGGTTGGGCTTACCCGTACAAATGCACCATTTGTAAAACCGTAAAAGCCAGGCAAAGCCACTCCTTGAACGGTACAATCTGTACAATACACCAATAAGCCTTCTGCTGCTGTAGCTCCTAGCGTGCTTACTTGTGCAGCATTTAATCTAGGGATTAAAAGTCCTTTTGTTGTACTGGCTACTTCCAGTTCCGCCGAGGGATCTGGACTTGAAGTACCCACACCTATTTGGGCAAAGGTTGTAAAGCTAACTGCTATTAAAGCAGCGAATAATACTATTTTTTTCATTGTGTTTTGTTTTTAAAATTATAATTGTTATGGCTGTTTGCCATTACCTTGTTATTTTTTTCCTCTTTAAAATTTGTTAAGGAACTTTATATTGTATAAAATGTTAGTAATTGAAATGCTGGAACTCCGTAACAAGTGTTCATTTAGCATAACTACTGGCTACTCTATAACAACGCGTTTTGTAATATGTTGTTCACCATTGTTAAATGAAAACCTTAATAAATAAATACCTTTTGCTACTTGTGGTTTTGCCACCTCATTAGCTCCCGAGTTGTTAGGTGCATTAAGATAGTGGCTAACAACTTTTCCCAACACATCATATACCGTAATATTCAATTGGCTCACTCCATTTGGCAAGTTATAGTTTACGTTTCTGCTAGATGCTTTTACTGGGTTTGGATACAGGGCAAAAGTATTTAGATTGATCTTATCAATATCAAGAGTTGCTTCCTCGGTTACTGTTACAACCCAATCTTGAGTTGTTGTGCCATCGGCCGCTGTAACTGTGTACGTTACATCATTTGAAAAATCATTGGATGTTGTTCCACTTACTTGGGCAGCTACACCTACCACAGCAGTAGCTCCTGCTGACAATGTAAAGCTTGAAACCAAAGCAGATAGGTCGGTACCATTTGCCACTTCAACAACTACAGTATGTGACACAGCATCAATGGTAGCAGCTCCTGTTTGTTCGGTAAAACTAAATGTTAAAATATCTGTCTCTGCGCTAGCTGCCTCGGTTACTGTTACAACCCAATCTTGAGTTGTTGTGCCATCGGCCGCTGTAACTTTGTACGTCACATCATTTGAAAAATCATTGGATGTTGTTCCACTTGTCTGCGCTGTACTCCCTACCACTGCTGTAGCACCTGCTGACAATGTAAAGCTTGAAACCAAAGCAGATAGGTCGGTACCATTTGCCACTTCAACAACTACAGTATGTGCCACAGCATCAATGGTAGCAGCTCCTGTTTGTTCGGTAAAACTAAATGTTAAAATATCTGTCTCTGCGCTTATTGAAGCAAAAGTCATTACCTTAGATGTTCCCACCGTAAGCGTTTTGCTCCAAGCCTTACCATTGGCATCAGCATACACCTGAACCACAGTTGCTCCTGCAGCACCTCCATAAGTAGTTGTTGACAAAGGTGTGGCACTAACCGCCGAAATAGATCCCGTAAACGTGTAAAGCTCGGCATCTGCTAAATTATAGCCGAGTGGCACTGTTCCCGTTGCCACGCCTGCCACATCGTAGCTAACTGTTGCCACATCTGTAGACGTGAAATTAGGCGCCCTGTTTACGGCATCACTGCCCAATGAAACATTAAAAGGCCCTGCTGCCCCCAAAAAGGACACTGGGCCGCCCACATAGTTTGTGGCACTGTGCACATAATCTGCACTTACCGAAAATGCACCTCCGTTATTATTGTTAATAATGCCAGATGCAAAATTGCCCCCCGAATAATGTAATGTTGCCCCATTGCCTATATAGATTTGAGCGGTGGCAACACTCAAAACCATACAAAACAAGAACGACAACCCATACCTCATATAGAAGGATTTTAAGTCATTTTTTTTCATAAAAGAATTTTAGGTTAAATAATTGTAATCTTATTTTTATAAACAATAATTTGCCCATAAAAAGTTTACCTAAACAAAGATGCGTGTTAATATCCTAAAATTTTAAAATAGAGTAACAAGCGGTTCTTGTGGATTATAAGTGGGGATATCAGAGGTTTTAAGGAATGAAAGCGGTTGGGTTTGACAAAACCGCGCTGTCATCCTGAATCTGTTTCAGAGGTTTTACGGTACACTCGTGAAATTGACATGGCGGTGCGATAAGGTGAAGTACTGAAATGAGATGCCGAAATCGAAGATTCATGAATATTTTAATTTAAAATAGATAGCAATAAATAAACAAGTTCAGCATGACAAATCGAAACTTTCAATATATTACAAACGGCTATCTGCGACAAACTACATTTATTACTTCATGTTATTAAATAACATTAAACAAATTTAAATTTGATTACATTCATAATAAATGTGAGAGACATTTGGTTTATGGGGCTTTTTGATTAGAGGAGTTGATAAGATTCAACTCCTTTTTTTTTATAATGCAGTTTCTTGCAATTACTCTTTAAGGTTTAGCTCGCATTAGTATAATAGTTTGATAAGTTTTGTAAGAATAACACTTAACAAACTGTATACCACAGAGCTTTATCTTTTTCCAGAGTATATTCTGGTTTCAAATACCCCGCTTTTAAACATACTATTAATTAATCTGCATAAACACTTATACTTCATATTCAACACTTATAAACATTGAGTTGATAAACATTTTAATATATCATAAATTTGAGTAAGCCAATTTATGATAACCTTTTTAAGGTTGGTTAATTTGAGACAAGGAGTTTTTTAATTAAACTCCCTTTTTAATAATAAGGATCAATTTATTCTTTATTAATGTTTAGATTATCCATAAAAGTCACAAACTTAATTTAAAGTATCAATTTAATGAAAAAATATAGTGCCTTAATTTTAGATGATGATATTGAAAACATTAAATTATTAAGTATTTACATTAATAAATATTTTAAGAATATAAATATTATTGCCACAGTAAATGATATAGAAAACTGTATAGAAGCGTATTACACCTACCTACCAGACCTCTTATTTCTAGATGTTGAACTAGAAGGAAACGAAACATCATTTAATTTTTTAGAAAGTATAGAACACATAAAAAGTAAAACTATTTTTATTAGTTCTTACGATGAGTATGCCATAAAGGCGATAAATTTAGATGTTGTGGGCTACATATTGAAACCTATTAAAATCAATGAGTTGGTTAAAGTTGTTGATAAGGCAATAAGTCAAATAAAAAAAGAAGCTACTAATTTGGATAGCCATAAATTAAGTAGTAATAACATTATTGCTATACCATCGGCTAGTAAAGTAGAGCTCGTTCCTGTGCAAAATATTGTATATTTAGAAGCCGATGGCAGATATACCATTTTTCACCTTTCTAATGGTAGTAACAGGGTTTCTAGCAGAAACCTTGGGGAGTATGAAAAAATGTTGAATAAAAGTGTGTTTTTTAGAATACACCACAGATATATTGTAAACCTAAATATGGTAAATAATATTAATAAAACTGCTGGGAATTACTGCGAATTATTAAATAACAAGGCATTACCTATTGCAAAAAGAAGGCAGGAATCTTTAAACAAGTTTTTAAATTTAAAATAAGACATCTCTTTTGTTAAATTAATTTTATTTCTATATCCTATGGAGCGCATCCCATTGTCATGCTGAGCACTAGCCCTTGGCTATTCTGAACCTATCCCTTTGTCATGCTGTCACGAAAGCTTTCGGGACAGGGAAACAATGTTGAGATTACACAGAACATATAAACTTTTTTTCAGAAACACACTTGTTCCTTATTAAGTCCATTTATTAAATATCTTTTTATTAATAGCCAAACCTATCTCAAATTTTAAGATTTAAATTAGCTTGAGAATCCCTTATTTTTGGTTTGCACACTAAAAATAATTTTTGTAAAACTTTTCAGACAGACTAAAAATACAAACAAGCCATTACTTCGCCAAATAATTGATTTAATTCCTCGCTGATTGCTTACTCGTTGTACTCAAGAACATCAGAGTGACAAAGGTTGTAGTAGCTATAAGACCTACCGTCAATTAGTAGCCTTAACTTTCAGACAGCTCAATAAATGTTTCAGCTTTAAATGATATTTCTACTGGTATTGGCATGTCTCAAGCCCTTATAGCAGATTTAGGATAGACCCAAAGCTCAGCGCGCAACAATGAGTGACGGTAATAAAAATCGTGGTTATGAGGCCTTCGAAACACTCTATTAGCTTTTTTACTAACACATTATATTCACTTGCTCTCAAAACACTACCAATCTCATATTATTAAAGGAATAAAAGACCGAAGTATCAAACTCATCGATAGTATTACAATTTGCTTATGCTTAAGCATGTTTAATTGGGCAAAGTTTCGGAGAGCTAAAGGTGGTATTAAAATACATATCTGTTGGGATGATACTATGATGATTTCAGATATCGTAAACATAACCGAAGCTAAACTACATGACAGGCTCGGATTAAAGCAATTAATATTTACTAAAGGCACAGTAATTATACAGGACAGGGCTTATTTTGATTTCACTTTAATGCAGCAAAGAATAAGGGCAGAGAATATTTTTGTGATACGCATAAAAACAAATACCATATATAAATCAGTATAAGAACTACCCCTTCCACAAGATACAGAACAAAATATCGTTAAAGATGAGATTATAATCCTATCTCGTAACAAAGCCAAAGAAACAGATGTTGATCAAGCTCAACTACGTCCTGTAGATATCTAAAAAGAAGATGAAAACAAGATAACATCCAATTATCACCAATCAATTGGATTGGACAGCTATAACAGTGGCAGATTTATATAAGAAGCGTTGGAAAATAGAACTATTCTTTAAAGTCATCAAGCAAAATCTACAAATAAAAACCTTTGTGGGTACAAGTAAAAATGCTTTTAGATCACATACATATATCGCCCTAAAATCGTACCTATTACTTCAGCTTGTAGAAAGAACTGTGGTAAAGAAAAAATATGCGTTTTCTAATTTTGTGGAGAAAATAAGAATCTGCCTTAGTTTTTACCTTACTTTAGACTATGCAAGTAATCACCTGGGCTAATGATCTAAGAGGGTTCAGGGCAAGCTACAAACACAAATCAACTTATTTTCTTATGTGAAAATGAATTGCCACAACGCTTACAAGAGGCAACATAGATTTATTAGAGATTTTTAAAAACTTTCGGATGGCTGTGCAATCCACTTATAAGCACTCGTTTAAAGAGTATTTAACTAAGCATTCCCAAAATAGTATTGGGGTATTATACAACTTATGCGGTTCTACCCCAAAAGAGAAACTAATTGAAGAACCAATTGACATCGATAATGATGGCGTAAAAGATACTTACGATTTATGTCCAAATATGTCAGGTTTAAAAGTCTTTTCTAGATGTCCTGATTCTGATGGAGACAACATCCCAGACAGTTTAGATAAATGCCCTAATGATAAAAACATTGATAGAGGATGCCCAGTAGCTAGAGAAACGGTTGCCTTACAACCTAAAGAAATCGAAAATTTTAACACTAAACAAATTATATATTTTCAATTTAGATTATCTCTATTGGATAATAATGCAAAAGCAATTTTAGATAATATAATAGCTAAATGTGAAAACGCGACTAAGGTAAATATTCATACAGAAGGACATACTGATAATGTCGCAGGAGAAGATTACAATCAAACATTATCTTATTCTAGGGCAAATAGTACAAAAGACTATATGATTTCCAAAGGCATTATTGAAAGTAGTATTACTACGGCTTATTTTGGAGAAAAACAACCGGCAGCTAATAATGAAACTGAGCAAGGAAGGACTTTAAACAGAAGATCAGATATAAAAATAACTATAAAGAACGATTAAGCACTTCTTTAAAATCAATTCTTAAATATAAATTAATAAAGATGTTGTTGAAAAACAGCACTTTTTTGTTTTTTAAAAGATTCAAATCTAATTATTCAACACGTTCAATTATTAGCCTATAACGACGGGTATTACATCAACGTTTTTAATTTGAAAATAAATTAAGATTTTAGATTAAATATAAAAATTATGGCACTAATATTTAAGGAGCATAATGCTCGAACTAATTCAAATAGCTTTATCTTAAATAATTTTGAGCAATTTTACATAAGGTTATATGCACATGGTTATACAAGGCAAGAAATAATTGATTTTTTAGAATTGCCAAAATCTAAAGCTTATTCGATACGTGCAAGCTTAAAAAGTAAATTCAAAACGTCAAATTTCGACAAAATTACATCAAAAGCTTTCAAAAAAGGGCTTATTGAGAGGATTGATTTTTTAGATGAAACAGTAAAAACTCAAGCATTGAAGTTCACAAAATCAATATGCGATAAGTACATTAAGACTACAACACCCCTCCAAAAAATTAAAGAGGTTAAAGTTGATATTTTAGGCTTTTATTATGCCTGTGAGCACAGTATTCATTCACAGTTAGAAAATAAAGCGATTAAGGACCAGCTAAGTCAAAATGAGAAAGAATACATAAGAGACATGTATAAAGGTTTTAGGCGCAATAAAGTTGAAACTGAAAATAATCTTTACAAAGAGCATATTAAAGTTTTAAACCAGGCCGTTTTTGAAAAATTAGGGGTAACTAATTGGTTTAATGTTTACAAAAAAGCTTTACAATTAGATATTATAAAACCACAAAACATTTCAAATGAGTCTATTGTTCTAGAAGTTAACAACACCGCTACTAATATTGTTAGATTATTTTCATTGAAGCGATTGAATTATAATGAAAAGAAACTTGGTATTTATGATGAGTTATTAAAGCTATATTCTAATATAGAATTTGCAATTTTATTATATGATAATGCTCAATAACAGGTATAAAGACGTATTGTGCGATTTTCATAAATATCCACAGAGTATTTCTAATGTTGAAGTCTATTTTTTAAGACTTACTCTACACGGGCAATCGGTTAATGAAATAGCTGAATTTCTAGATGTTGATTTGGAAAACCTTTATGAGATTGAAAAAGGTTTGTTTATAAAATTTTATACATCAAATTGGTACGATTTAGTTTTAAAAGGTTTTCAATTAAATTTACTTAAACCCGAAGATTTTGTAAATAACATGGTTCGAAATACAGCTAATTTATTTAGTTGTGAAATAAACAATTTACTAAATTCAGAAGGCTCGGACCACATCAGTATTAATACTATAAAAGCTAGTTGTTTGAATTACTTAGCCAATTGTTATAGGGATTTAAAGGGTAACAACACCGCTAGATTTTCTAAGATTGAAATTGAATTTCTAAAATTCAAATTTAATGGAAATGAAACAGATAATTTAAGTATAAAGTTTGAGTTAGATGAAAAAAGTATTGAGAAGTTAAAAAAGCATCTTTTTGAAAAGTTGGGTGTACAGGATTGGTTTAATTGTTATAAGAAAGTTTTTGAATTTGATATTCTTCAATGGCAAGATTATTTAGATATAGATATAGATGTTTTAGCTATAGAACTTTCTGCTAAACTAATAACTATACAAACTTTTAAACACGTTTCTTTAAAAGAAAGACAACTTTTTATTTATCACGATTTATTAAAGTTTTATCACACAATTGAAATAGCGTATTTGTCGAAATATAAATTTTAAATTCATGGAAACACTAATTAATGAAACTAAAGAGATTGGTTTGAAAAAACAAATCAAAATGCTAGTAGCTAGTACCCCTTCTAAACTTGAGTTTTTAATAAATGAAGAATTGGGCGAGTTATTTAGACTAGATGTAAATGTATTGGATATAAAATATGCTATTAATAAAGATATTGGCTCAGCTATAATTATTTACCAATCTTTAAAGGTTTAATTAATATTGTCCCTATTTTGCTAAGGTTAATTTAATGAATAATTTTGAGTTGCGTCCACTTGAGCGTATTTCTATTATTTAACAACATAATTTTTCGTTTAATATTATTTAAATGAAGCTAGCATTTCAATCTAAAATTGAACTACGACCTTTTGACGGTTAAAATACTTGAGTACTGGCATCATTTCTAGTTGTCCCAAATAATACACTTATTCGACACCGAATTTCTCATAAAGCAATCTTAAGGTAAAACAAGCTTTAATAAACGGTAAGCTTACCATCTAATTTAATATTAGATTTGATAGTATATAAAAGAAAAAGGAGTGGAAAACCACTCCTTTTTTGCCCCAAATCTACCATGAACTTAACCTACTTTCGGTACTGGTAGAATACAAAAGTATTTATAAAAAATAAGTAATTAATATAAAAAGTAATAACTGTATCCGTATACATATAAGTGGATATTATAGGTAGCTCTAATTTCCTGCCCATTTGTATTTAAATTATAGATTTCTTCATTTAGACTGCCTTTGTTTTTCTTTAAAACTTATTTCTGAGTTATAATTTATGGGTTTTGTTATTTTGTTAGTGAATATTCAATGTGTATTCCTTTTAAATACCGACATGTATAATCTTCATAATTATTGCGCCATAAACTAACTAATCATCGGATAAATGGGAGTTATGAATTCTAAATTTAGATCTATCAATTATAGAGTAATTTAACCCTGCATTTAATGCCAAATAAACCAAATCATATGTGGTTGTAATTATGGAATTTCCTAAATTTAATAGGGCTTATTTTATATTTGTTGTTCTTTAAATCTAAATCTAAATTTAATCTTTATTTAAATTTAATCTTATCCCACTTTCTAGGATGGATCTGGAGGCTTAGAATAATGTTTACTTATCTGTTCAACTAGTTTTCACCTAAATTATACATGAATAAAATTCATGAAAGAGTTAAGGTAAATACTAATGCCGAGAGGCTCTTTCTATTTATTCATGTCATCTATTCTTAAATTATAAATATTGGATAGAAACCCTTGTTGTAATATATCCATTTCCTGTTTTTCCACAATACCCAATTTAATAGGTTAGGTTGTGTTTTTTATTCATAATAACCAGATGCTTAAGATAAATAACACTTATAAGCTATAAATCACATTTATTTTCTTGATTTTAGATTCTTTATATTATTGAATTAACTTACAATTTTATCTCTTTCAAAAAATCAATTATGGGTAAAATATTAGCAATTGCTAACCAGAAGGGTGGTGTTGGAAAAACCAGTACAGCCATAAATTTAGCCGCGTCTTTAGGTATTTTGAACAATAAAGTACTACTAGTAGATACTGACCCTCAGGCAAATGCTTCTTTAGGGTTAGGGATTGATAATATGGAACATGGCATGTATCAATTTCTAACACAAAAAAAGAAAGAACCTACTCAGTTTGTGGATTTAAAAAGCAGTCAATATTTTGATTTTATACCGTCTAGTATTGATTTAGCAAAACTAGATTTGGGAGGTAAAGAGGTATATGGCTATGATTTAATGAAAACGAAATTGAGTGTTTTTAAATCAAGTTATGATTACATAATTATTGATTGCCCGCCATCAATGGGAGTTATTTTGATTAATGCACTTTCGGCATGCGATTCTGTGTTGGTTACGGTACAATGTGAGCATTTTGCTTTTCATGGATTAAGAAAGTTATTTATTACAATTAATAATATTGAAAAGAAAATTAACCCAGCAATAGATATTGAGGGCATTCTTATAACGATGTATAACAGAACCATGAAAGAACATAAGCATATTTATAATAGTATAATAGAGCATTTTAAATTTATAGTTTTTAATGCCAAAATACCCCTAAACATTAAATTGCCTGAAGCTGCTAGTAGAGGAAAAACAATAATAGAATATGACGCTAATAGTTCTGTAGCAATAAGTTATTTAGAATTAGCTGATGAAATTATTTCTAATAATAATGATGATGTAGAAATCGATTTAAATGCAACAAAAACATTTTCTAAAGTTTATGAAAGGGAAGGTGTAATTGAAGATTTGGATTTTATTTTGAATGTAAATAGTAGCCAAAAGGAAAACAAATCTAAAAACAGTCAATATTTTCATCTGATAGGGCTAACGAAAAATGAAATTAAAGATAGATTGGGGCAAGCATATAACGATATGAATAGTGATATTTGGATGTATAAAATTAGTGATAAATTTAATTTTTTCAAGAAAAACTATTTATATATATTTTTTTCTAAAAACAAGGCTGAGACTTTTGTGTTAAAAAAGTTTAAGGTAAATCAATATAAAAATAGCTTTGATATTAAGGACTTTTTAAAGCACCAAATAGATTTTGGTTCTTAAATTTCAATCAATGTATATGTAATTTGAAGATGCTGAATTGTAGGCAGCAGTTTAATTACGGGACAAAATCAAGTCATTCTTTTTTACCTTCATGGCTTGACTTATTTTTAGTAAAAAATTTATATCATCCACGTGAATGTTTTTTGTGTTAAATATTAATTGGTTGTTGTCATTTAATAGAATGACTAATGTGTTCCCAACCAGTGTTCTAGTGTTTTTGATTTCATTTTTATAAATTTTAAAACATTTAGAGTTATTTAGCTTAATATATACAAAGGTATTGGTAATTCTTACGTAGTGTTTATTAATAATGCTCCTTAAACTTCCAAAAAAAACAAAATAAACTAATGTAGCTATGGCAGTAGAGATTTTCCAGTTTTCTAAGTAAAACAAGCTAAATAATATAATAAAAGCTAAAATTATAAACTCAACAAATTTGTTACCTCTATAGTAGTTAAAATAAATTCTTTCCATACAACTAATTTATTTAGCTGTTTTCTAGTAATTAAATCAAACGTAATAAGTGGTTCTTATTGTTAATAAATGGGATTATAATCAATGAGATTAGTCCAAGAATCCTTGTTTAAAGAAATCTTCAAGAGATATATCCAGTCTTGAAAATTAAGTGGAACCAACTAATTAATAAGAATTTTCTGGAGTTTTATCCTCAATAACTGGACTAACAGATTTAGCACTAATTAACGAAGGTGTTGTGCTCAATCAAACAACTTTACCAAATGATTATGGTGTCAGTATTTTAAACAACACCTCACTTGGTGATTTTTGTGGATGTAGAACACTAAGGCTTGGGCATCTTTTAATACCGAATATGAAGTTACACAAGCGAAATTAAAATATAAAAGTCACCCAATAAGTGGGAAAATTTAAAAAATAAAAGAAGTACTAATGGAAAATCACTTCCTACAAAAGAAATTTCTACACCAAAGTACAGTGTAAATACCCGTATCCCTGACCATGTAAGACTAGAGTAAATAAGGCAACAGGAAATAGAAAGCAACATCAAAGAGATAGCTGGTTGTAGTTGTCTTTTTTTGTACTAAAAAAACTAAAGCTTTTAAATTATATACTGATTGAAAAAGTTGAAATTATTTTCATTATTTAAAATTATTCATTGAAAAACCATTTAAAATTATTAGCTCCCGCTTATTACTTCATATTTCTATTATTAATTTTTTGAATACATCTTTATAGATAAAATAAAGGTTGTGATTGCAAAAAAACATAGTTACGGATTGCTTTATTTAGTATTTTTATTCATAATACTAAATATTTCCTGTAGTGTTCCTGAAGAAGGCATACGTGATATGTCTATAGATTTATCTTTGGTAAATAATAATGATTGGAAGATGTCAAAAGATATTTTAACTTACATTAATTTACATAGATTAGAACTTAATAAGAAACCTTTAATCCTTGATAGTTTGTACGCCACAGCATATGCGATACAACATAGTAAATATATGATAGAAACTAGAACCGTTAATCATAATAATTTTTATAAGAGAAGTGAAGGTTTAAAGAAAAGAGGGGCTGTAAAAGTTGCAGAAAATGTCGCATATGCTTACTCTTCTGCACAATCTGTAGTAAATGCTTGGATAAAAAGTGTAGAGCATAGAGGAGTTATAGAAAGTAATTTTACCCACATTGGTTTTGGTGTATTAAAATGTATTGAAGAAAATAGATACTATTACACAACACTTTATTATAAATAATGTTGTGCCTTATAAAAAGACTAAACTGAAAACAACCAATTTAAAGCCTAATCTATATGCTATATAATTGATTGAGATGCTTAGGTATAGGTATTGCGGGCGGCTTATACTAACAATTATTCCGTACTCATTCTTCTGCACTTTTTTTTCTTCCAAGACGTCTTTAATAGTTGTCGCAATTATTCCAATGCAGCCCCATGATTTCGTTTCCATATTCGTAGATTCAGTAATAATCCTTTCAATAGGCTTTTGGTTAGGTTTTAGTTTACTTATATGGCCCTCAAACGTTTGCAATTCAATGTTATCACTTGTGAGTCTTCACATTTTGGCGATAATTTGTATTTGTTATTATTACAGTAGTAAATTAAAAACCCAAATATAATTATTATTACTATCCTAGCATTGTATTTTATAATTTTTTATTGAGGGTTAGATGTTTTTATATAGTTTTTCTGAATTATGAACCTTTGAGAATCATTATGAAGAATGAATAGGATGAAAGAAACAATAGATACAAACATCATAAATAGCTTTCTACTTCTTAAAATATTAGCGCACCATAGAATAGATGAATATTTATTAAGAGAAAAAAACCATATAAATAAAAGCACTACAGAGGCTTATTATAAGCATACAATGCCAATGTTATACATCTAAACATTTCTTTTATCCCTACAAAAACGGCTTGCTCTATACGTTTCTAAACTATTTCATGTTAAACAAATATAAAAAAGAATTAATTAAGACTATCAACATCGATTTTACTGTTATTAATAACGAGAAAAGTATTTGAGCTAAATATATTTAAGAATTATTAAGCAATATATAGTTGTCTAGTCCAAAAACTTGTAAGTCAAGCCTTAGTTAATAACGACATTTAAACGAATTTTATTGGCATTTATCAACACGTTTTTTAGGAGAATGGGAGCACTAATCTGCAACAGACTCTAATAGGAATGAAACACTATATACAAATTCTTGTCCCAACGTACTTTCAATTTTAACAAGTACTATCGTCGCATTGGATCATATTGATATTGAATTACCCTGTGTTGGTTTTGATACAACAACATTAAACTATACAATATCTGGAGATATGCTTACAATAACAATTGGTGGCTCAAGTGATTCCTTTGGAATTGTGACCTTAACCAAAACAATGCTAAGTTTAAAATCTAGTAGTAGTTCGATTATCGAGTATCGAAGAACGGTTTAAGACTTATTGTCTTTTAAAAAAATGTCCTCATCTGCTTTTATCATTTAAGCATTTGAGGACATATTTAATCTTTCCAAAGTCGCCTTACCATTTGGCTTTTTGAACAGACGGCTAGCTATGACTTAAGTCGTTGAAACTTTTAAGACATAGCAGGGCAAGATTGCTTTTGAACTGTTCTAACGACCATTTCAAAAGCGATCTTGCCAAAGGACACCTTTGGAATCCGTTCTTATCCAAAAAAAGAAGACAGGAGAATTGCTTCGTCCTGTCTTGTATTTTTATTTGTTGCGATAGTCTTATCGCTCTAACTCGTCTTTGTTATGTACTTGTTGTTCTAACTCAAATCGTCGTTTTTCATTACGTAACAATGAGTCCCAATCTGCATCTAGTCCTTTCTTATCATAATAAGCAGCTGATGATACTAAGCTTAAGCCTTCGTAATAGAGTTGCTTAATATCTTCTGGGTTATTCTGAAGTTTTGTCTCCAGAAAACCTTTTTCCTCTTTTGTGGACTTGCAATAAAAAAGTGGACAATTAATTGCGAGATTTAAGCTGCTACATTTTGATTATACATTTCTA
>NZ_BAABJJ010000008.1:0-78189 GCF_039543245.1 Algibacter agarivorans | reverse complement strand
TTAGAAATGTATAATCAAAATGTAGCAGCTTAAATCTCGCAATTAATTGTCCACTTTTTTATTGCAAGTCCATTATTGATTAGTATCTTTTGTGAGTATATTCTTTCTTCTAAATAAAAATGGGTTTTTTCTTCTGATTATTCATCCCTTACAATTTCAAAATATGTTAAGATGCCTTCTGGCAAGAAATAACGACCTAACTATATCTAATATATAATGTTTTTTTATCACAAATATACAGTTCTACCCAAGTTTCACATTTGATACATTTTATTTCCTTTCCCAAATTATTTTCACACAATTTCTTTTTATCTTAAATATTGGACACTAGTTCGGTTAAGCCAAAATATAAGCCGTTTAACTAAAATATTTCAGCAATCTGTTTTAGCATTATATATTTGCTTCACCATAACATAAGTAGGTTAAGTTTATGGTAGATTTGGGGCAAAAAGGTGAACACTCGTTCACCTTTTTCATTTTATATACTTTTCTGATGTTTTTATATCCTAAAAACGGACAAATTAGCTAAGGTTATTTTTTTACGAAAAGCGCAGATCGGTTTTCACCACTATTTCGTACAACTAAAAAGTAAGATCCGTTTTTTAAATTCTGAATATTAATTTTTAGGTTTGCAGCCGTTTTTCCACTAATGATGTTTTTTCCCAAAAGATCATACACCACATAGTCCACTTGACCAATTAGATTACCAATACTTAAAAAGGCATTGGAAGGATTGGGGTAAACTACGAGTTGATCACTACCTTTTAATAAAAAGTTGGTCGTTGAAAGGTTAATTTCTGATTTTTTGTCTAAATAAAATTTATCCATATTCCATTGCCAATCATCGCTACCATTAGCTGTTACACGAATGGTATGTGTACCTGCTTGAATTTCAATAAGTGTATTATGTCTTAAATATTGATAATTGTCCCAACCTCCGGTATTATTAACCTGGGTGTCTGCAACTACAATACCATTAATTTGCATTTCAACATTGGTGTTATAAATTACAGTACCAATTAAATAGGTAAGCTCATAGTTACCTGCTTCAGGAATATTAACTGTAAATTCCATCCAGTCTTGTCTATTTACATAATTCACACCAATTGTTGTTCTATTGACGCCATCATAACCACCGGGCGTAAACCCAACTTCATTTTTGGTAGCAATAAAATCTTCAGCTTCAATTATTAAAGCAGAACTTGATGGCGGAACTATGGTTTCAATTAAGTCAAAGCGTTCTAAATGCATCCAGCCACCTTGTACTTGACCATCCCATTTAAGGACGTGCGATAAGCCCCATGTCACTCCAAGAGTTGGTGTATTACCATGTGCCTCTGGTCTAAAAACACCTAAGGCATCTGGAACACTTGCTGCTTTCCCCCTCATTTCAAAGTTAATCCCATCGCTAGCATATTGAACGGAGCCTCGTTCAGGGCCGTCCAGTTTCTGAATAATAGCAATACCTACATCATAATTCCACACACTTACTTCATGCCCCGTAGTGGTAATTGGGTTATATTCAGATTTTATATAAGGTCCAGTTGGATTGTCTGCTATTGCTACTCCCCAACGGATTTCACGCTCTCCACAGTAGTTTTTTTCACCCATACGCTCCCCTTTATAATACAGGTAAAATTTGTTGTTGTAAACAATTATACAAGGATCGTGTACTTTATGACTATCAAAATCGCCTTGTGCCAATACATCAAACCTACTGGTCGAGTTTGGTGTCCATATTCCATTATCTGTAGCTCTTAATATGGGTTCTTGAAGTTTTGTCCAAGGTCCTGAAGGCAAATCTGCAACAGCCATGGCTACAGTATTTTTTACACGCTCTATATAAGGGTGTTTAACTGCCTGATAAATTAAATAAAATTTATTGTTATACGCCAAAATTTCAGGTGTGAAAACAGAGCGATCATCAAAGTTTCCAGATGCACCTCTCACTACTGCTGGTCCTTGTTCAGTCCATTGGTATCCGTCTGGCGATGTTGCATAATAAACATCGCAATAATCCCAAGGAAAAACATTATCATTTACATTACTTGTGCCGAAATATGTAGAGGGCTGGGAAATTTTATAGGTATACCAAACATAATATAATCCATTGAATAGAATCACAGCACTAGGGTCGCGACGTGTGTAGGTTGAATTAGGAGCAAAATCGCCTGTCAAACTAGTTTCTGTAAATTCTACATTCCATTCGGCATCATCAGGGATGTTGGGGCTGTTATAAACGGTACAATTGGTTAAATAATTTTCCCACCGGGTGGTGGCTACACTCTTTATTTTAGCTCTTAGTTGTACTGATAAATTAGTTGCCGGAGCAAGATTTCTTATATCTTCAAAAACATAGCCGTCTTTATTTATTTGTAAGGTGTGCTGGTTATTATTTGCTACCGAAAAAGTAAACTGCCCGTTGCTGGCAGTGGTCATTTTTTGGTTAGTTTCAACCAATTTTACTTCAGCACCATTAATAGGCGTGCCCGTATTTTTATCTGTGACAGTACCTGAATAGGTTTGGGCCATTATTTGAAAAGAGCAACAAAGAGTAATAAAGTAATTAAAATATTTCACGTCCTTATATTTAGAAATAGTAAAAATATGAAGAAATGCAACTTTCTTTCCAAAAGACAACTAGACTTAAACTAAGCATTGTTGGAAATCTTTAAAATAAGGGGCAACTCTTTCCATATCTTAATTAATCTATGGTAAAAATATTTCAAAAAAAATGCCTCAGTGTTTTCTGAGGCATTTTTATAATCTTTAAATGGTTTAATCTCTACCTCCAAATACTTGGAGCCCCCAATATACCAAAGACGCTAATGCTCCAATGGCAGCAACTAAATACGTTCTAGCGGCCCATTTAAGAGCATCTTCGGAACCTGCATATTCTGCTTGAGATACCATATTTTTGTTTTTTAACCAAGCTAAGGCGCGATTACTAGCATCATATTCTACTGGTAAAGTTATAAAACTGAATAACGTTGCAAACCCCATCATAGCCAAACCAGCAACAGCAACCCAGTATCCAAATCCTAATCCAGCAGCAGCACCCAATATTAATCCACCAATAACAATCCATTGCGCCATTCCTGAAGTAACACTAACCACAGGTACTAAAGTTGAACGCATTTGTAGCCAACTATAAGCTTGTGCATGTTGTACGGCGTGTCCGCATTCATGTGCCGCAACCGCTGCTGCAGCAGCGTTTCGTTGATTATAAACGGACTCACTTAAATTAACTGTTTTGTTTTTTGGGTTGTAGTGGTCTGTTAATTGTCCTTTAGTAGAAATAACTTCAACATCACCAATACCATGGTCGGCCAACATTTTTTCAGCAATTTCAGCACCACTCATGCCATTACGCATTTGTACTTTAGAGTATTTAGCAAACTTCTTTTTTAAGGTGCTACTAACTAACCAACTTACTAAGGCTATTGCTCCAATTAATATATAATATCCTAACATTTTATTTTTTAAGTTTTATATTCTAATTAAAGACAGCAAAAATGACGCCAATATTATGGCATGAAAAAATGACAGTACAATGTGAAGATGACCTTAACCTATGAACTTTTGTTTCTTGAATGTTCGTGTCAGTGTTTTTATATTGTCTTTATTCTCATAAGAAATAATAACGACTTCAATATTCCTTTTTTCACTAAATGGGAGTCAAATTACAGCGAATATTTTCCTTTTGAATACTTAGAATTATTATCCGCTTGCATACGAGTTTCTAAATTAATTACCGAAAAAGTGTTGATATTATAGTTTTCATAGCCAATTTTTTAAAAGTCGCATGTATTTAAAAGATTGATTTTTATATCTATTTTTAATGTATTGGATGTCAATATATACGTAGCTATTAAATAAAGAAACAATTGATTGTTTTGGGTTTTCATCCAAATGATAGTCTGAAGAATCTATGAACCGATTATGTTTTTTTTCGTGATTTTGTGCTAGACTTAATGTAGAAGAAAGAAATATTGAAGTAATTATAATTATCCTAAAAAAACATAGAAATCTAGAAGCATCTTTCTTAAACTGGAATTTGTAAATGTTAATTATGGGTTATTATAGTACAATACAATTCGTTGAAAATTAAATAATTATTCTGTTTGAGTAAAATAATTACTTATTTTTTACTGTATTTGATCTTGAAATATATTAAAAAAAATGATGATACCACTGTAATGCTATTGGCAAAAATCATGGATGGACTCTTCTTTAAAAAACCATAAATTAGCCACGCTACAATACCAATAAAAAACAAGAGCAACATATGCAAGGATAAACTTGAAACATCTTTGGTTTTCCAAGTTTTATAAACCTGTGGAAGAAAGGCTGCGGTTGTTAAAATAGCTGCTCCAAACCCTATAGCTTCTGTACAATTCAAGGAGTTAATATTTAAATGGTTGTTACCACTCCCGATAGCTATTGGGAGGTCGGGCTATTCGTTACTCCAAAATCGTCAGGAGTCGCTATGGGCTTTACACTACTATTCCCAACCCACATATCCGCAGCTAGGATGATATAATGCAATTCATGTCTATTAATTTATGTTACCTTTTAAGTAAAACTCTACGAAACAACAATAGAGTCTGCATATTCTTATTCGTGATAATTCGTGAAATTCGAGTCAAAAAACTATATTTACAACATGCAAATTCCAAAAGGTAAATATATATATTTCGCTTCAGATAATCATCTCGGCGCGCCAACAAAAAAAGCATCTTTTCCACGAGAAAAAAAATTCGTAGCATGGTTAGATGAAATAAAACACGATGCAGCAGCCATTTTCCTTTTAGGCGATTTATTCGATTTCTGGATGGAATTTAAAACCGTAGTTCCAAAAGGATTTACAAGAACCTTAGGTAAACTTGCAGAAATCTCAGACTCAGGAATCCCCATTTATTACTTTGTCGGCAATCACGATCTCTGGATGAATGGTTATTTTGAAGAAGAACTCAACATTCCTGTTTACCACAAACCAAAGGAATTCACATTTAACAATAAAACCTTTTTAATTGGTCACGGCGATGGTTTAGGCCCTGGAGACAAAGGCTATAAACGCATGAAAAAAGTATTTACAAACCCATTTTGTAAATGGTTGTTCCGTTGGCTACATCCTGATTTGGGAGTTCGGATGGCACAACACCTATCCGTAAAAAACAAATTGATTTCAGGAGACGACGATGCCAAATTCCTTGGAGAAGACAACGAATGGCTCGTACAATACTGCAAACGCAAACTAGAAGGCAAACACCGCGATTTCTTTGTGTTTGGTCACAGACACTTGCCCCTTAATATAGACCTCAACGAAAACTCAAAATACATTAATCTAGGCGATTGGATTCAATATTATACGTATGGGGTTTTTGATGGGGAAACCATGGAGTTGAAAGAATACTAACCGGCATTCTCATGAGCTTCCATATCTTCTCTTAAATCCAGATCTCTAAGTACAGGATTTTTAATACCAATGGCAAAAACGGTAAGTAATGTCATAGTTCCTCCAAAAACTACCGCTGCTACAGGTCCTATTAATTTGGCTGCTAAGCCACTTTCAAAAGCGCCTAGTTCATTTGAAGACCCAACAAACATGGAATTTACAGAAGAAACACGCCCACGCATATCATCAGGTGTTTTTAATTGTAAAATAGTTTGACGAATAATCATAGAAATACCATCCGCTGCTCCACTAATGAATAACATTAAAACGCTTACCCAAAAAATCGAGGATAAGCCAAAACCAATAATACTAATGCCAAATATAAAAATTGAAATAAGCAGTTTTTTACCTGTATTCCTACTTATAGGAATGTAAGTAGTGGCAAACATAGTTACAATACTTCCCATAGATATAGATGCATTTAAAATACCAAAACCTTGGCTTCCAACTTCTAATATATCTTGAGCAAAAATAGCCAGAATGGCAACAGTTCCTCCAAATAAAACCGCAATCATATCTAAGGTTAAAGCGCCTAAAATAGCTTTGTTTTGAAACACAAAACGAATACCTCCTTTTAAACTCTCTTTTATAGGCTCGCCTATATTCTTGTTTAAAATAGGTTTCTTCTTAATTAGAAAAACTAAACCAAATGAAATAACGACCATTACAAAAACGACGCACAGTGTATAATCAACACCTATCCAACTAATTGAAAAACCACCAAAAAGCGCTCCTAAAACCGCCGCTGTTTTCCAAGTGCTTGTACTCCATGTTGCTGCATTAGGATATATTTTTTTAGGAACAATCAACGCCACTAAAGAGAAGATTATTGGTCCAAAAAAGGAACGCAAAAAACCACCAAAAAACACCAATGCATAAATACTGTATAGAATAGCCTTTGTAGACCAATCTCCAACAACTTCATCTGAAGTCAATAAAAATAACCCTAGGCTAATCAAGGAAAAAGCCGCAATACAAAGCGCAAAGAGATTTCGTTTTTCCTTTTGATCCACAATATGCCCAGCAAATAAAGCCATGGAAAAAGCAGGAATAATTTCCATTAGCCCTATAATTCCTAAAGAAAGTGGATCTTTAGTTAAGCTATAAACTTGCCATTCAATAACAATAAATTGCATGGACCATCCAAAAACCAAAAACAACCGCAACAATAAAAAAATGTTGAATTCTTTAATTCGTAAGGCTGCATAAGGATCCGTTTTTGCCATGTTTACTAAATATGATTTTCATTTTTAGTAAATAGATTTAAATAATCACTAAACACGTAAAGCCTACCTCTTTCAGCACCAGTTACTTCATCTAAAATTTTTAAAGTTTCAAAATCTCTTAAAAGCTTATAAGCAGATGCGGCTGATTTATCTATTACTTCTGCTACCGTTGTTGCATTAATTACTGGTTTTGTATACAAATAGTCTATAAGTAATTTAGCATCAGAGCTCCGCCCTTTCAGGGTTTTAATTTTTTCGTCAATGCCTTTTTGAAGTTGCAAAATCCCATCAAATGTTTTCACTCCTTTTTGTGCTGTTTCTATAATACCTGTCAAGAAAAATTTTAACCATTGTGATAAATCATTATGAGTTCTAACCCGCATTAAATTATCATAATATAATGTTCTATTTCTTTCGAAAAAATCTGACAGGTATAAAATTGGTTGTTTTAAAATACCTTTACTTACTAAATATAAGGTTATTAATAATCTTCCAACTCTTCCATTACCATCTAAAAAAGGATGAATGGTTTCAAACTGATAATGAATTATAGCAATTTTAAGCAAATCGGGTAACTGATTTAATTCATCATTAGCAAATTTTTCAATATCAGACATTAAATCATTTATTGAATTAAAATTTGGTGGTATAAAAACGGCATCATTTATTGAAGCACCTCCAATCCAATTTTGACTTGTTCTATATGAGCCTGGTAATTTATGTTCTCCTCTAACGCCTCGTAATAGAATTTTGTGGGTTTGTTTAATTAGTCTTGATGAAAAAGGTAGTGTATGTAACATTTTAACAGCCTCATTCATAGCAGCAATATAATTTTGTACCTCCTCCCAATCATCTCTTTTCTCGAAGGCAACATCTTCTTTACTTAAAAAAGCATCTTCCATGTTTGTTTGGGTGCCTTCTATTTTAGAAGATTGTGTAGCTTCTTTAGCGATATGCATACTTATATATAAATCTAAATTCACGTACTCTGAATACATATCCAATCTTCCTAAATGCCTATCTGCTTTACTTAATAGAGCAAAAATTTGCATATCAAAAATTTGCCAATCTTTGTTTATTAAATTTGGCTCAAAACTTTTATAATATCCCTGATTTATAGTATGACCTGACTGAAAATTATTCATATAGAATTAAAATAACAAGAATTTTAATTTTACAAAAATAAGAAAAACTAAAATAAAGAAGGAGTTTATTTTAGTTTTTTGTTAAAATCTAAAATAAGAATGATGTTAATTTTAGATTTTAACAAAAATCTAAAATAGTGTCGAGTTTTATTTTAAATATTTAAATGAATGCTAAGTTCTACTTTTTAATATCTCTCAGTTTCAATTGTAAACTCACATTACCCCGCCATTCATTTTCATCAATGGAATACACAGCTCTAAAAGGTTTTCCTTCTGAAATAATATCGAATTTATCGCCCATACTAAAACCGATACCTACTATTCTGCTTGAGGATTGTGGTTGTGTAGCTGTTAATCGTAAATGTGTTTTATCTGCACCTACACATTTTCCGTAACCGGTATCTATTAAGTTTTCAGTCATAAAAACAGGTGTCATGTTACTAGGCCCGTAAGGTGCAAACTGTTTTAAGATTCTATGAAACTTGGGTGTAATATCTTTTAAATCAATTTTAACGTCAATTCTAATTTCGGGAGTCAAAAGATTTCTATCTATGGTTTTAGAAACTTCATTTTCAAAAGCCTGTTTAAACGCTTCGTAATTTTCTTCTTCAAGAGTTAAACCAGCAGCATATTTATGGCCACCAAATTGTTCGATATGTTCTTTACACGCTTCCAAGGCATTGTAAATATCAAAATCTCTTACCGAACGCGCTGAGGCGGAAAGCTTATTGCCACTTTTTGTAAATACCAAAGTGGGTCTGTAATAAGTCTCAGTTAATCGAGAAGCCACAATACCAATAACGCCTTTATGCCAATTTTCGTGGTAAACAACAGTAGTAAGGCGGTTCTGTTCTTTTTGTTCTTCAATTTGCTTGAGAGCTTCTTGTGTAATTTGCTTATCAGTTTCACGTCTATCTAAGTTATAATCATTAATCTCTTCGGCATATTTAGTAGCTAGTTCATCATTATCTTCTACTAATAAAGTGACTGCAAAATTACCATGTTTCATACGTCCAGCAGCATTAATACGGGGTGCTACAATAAAAACGACATCGGTAATAGTAAGCTCTGTTCTTTCAACTTGATTAAGAATGGCTTGAATACCAGGTCTTGGATTTGTATTTATAACGCGCAACCCAAAATGAGCAAGGACTCTGTTTTCGCCATCAATAGGTACAATATCGGAGCCAATTGCTGTGGCTACTAAATCTAAATATTCGGTTAGATCCTCAGGGGTTTTACCTTCTTTGGACGCTAATGCTTGCACCAATTTAAAGCCTACACCACAGCCACATAATTCTTTATACGGATATGCGCAATCTTCTCGCTTAGGGTCTAAAACAGCAGCTGCATCAGGTATTTTATCTCCAGGCCTATGGTGGTCACAAATAATAAAATCGATACCCAGTTTTTTTGCATGAGCTACTTTTTCAACAGCTTTAATACCACAATCTAAAGCAATAATAAGGGAAAAATCATTTTCTAAAGCAAAGTTTATGCCTTTGTATGAAACGCCATAACCCTCATCATATCTATTAGGAATATAGGTGTAAACTAAATTGTGTTTTGTTTTTAAATAGGAAGACATTAAAGCTACCGATGTGGTGCCATCAACATCATAATCACCATATACTAAAATACTTTCTTTATTGGCTATAGCCTTTTCAATTCGAGCTACCGCCTTATCCATATCTTTCATTAAGAATGGATCATGTAAGTCATCTAAACTTGGTCTAAAAAAGGTTTTAGCTTCCTCGTACGTTTCTATACCTCTTTGTAGTAGCAATGAGGCTAGGTTAGAATCAATTTGAAGTGCTTTTTGTAGCACTTCAATTTTTTCTGTTTTAGGTTTAGGTTTTAAGGTCCAACGCATTGAGGGAATGAAAAATTTTAATGAAAGTTCAACGAATTTTATTGCCTTTTATTTCTTATGAAAATGAGTTTCTATCTTTAATTCTGAAAACTGACGAAACATTTCCATAACGCCACAATATTTTTCTACTGATAAATCGACTGCTTTTTGAAGTTTCTTTTCATTCAAGTCCTCACCATGAAAATGAAAATGCATGGCTATTTTATCATAGTGTTTAGGATGCTCATCGGTAAGGTTTGCTTCAATGTCAATATTAAAATCATCAACTTTTAGCTTCATCTTTTTAATTAAAGAAGCCACATCTAAACCCGCACAACCCGCTAAACCTGATAACATTAACGCTTTTGGCCTGTAGCCTTCACCTTTCCCTCCGTTTTCCTCGCCTGCATCTATAAATAAATTATGACCAGACGGGTTTGTGCTTTCAAACCTCATATCGCCTAACCATTTTGTTGTAACCTGAACTGCCATTTTTATAAATATTTTTTGTTTCTTGTAAGTAGCAAAAATACTACTAAAAAAATAAAACTATGCCTTTAGTAACACCATTATCTGCCGATCACGATTTGGAAACCAAAAACCTTGCCGAATTTTTTAATGAAACTTTGGGGTTTTGCCCAAATTCGGTTTTAACCATGCAACGTCGTCCTGCCATAAGCAAAGCCTTTATTAATTTGAATAAGGCCGTTATGGTTAATAAAGGCCGGGTAACTTCTGCTTTAAAGCGTATGATTGCTTGGGTGAGCAGTAACTCCACTGGTTGTAGGTATTGCCAAGCGCATGCTATAAGAGCTGCTGAGCGTTATGGTGCAGAACAAGAGCAGTTAGATAATATTTGGGAATATAGAACCCATCCCGCTTTTAGCGAAGCAGAACGTGCCGCTTTAGATTTTTCGTTATTGGCTAGTCAAGTACCAAATGGGGTGGATGAAACTATTAAAAAACGTTTATATGAGTATTGGGATGAAGGTGAAATTGTTGAAATGCTTGGGGTTATCTCACTATTTGGATATTTGAATCGTTGGAATGATAGTATGGGAACATCCATTGAAGATGGTGCGGCTGAAAGTGGTGAACAGTATTTAGGAAAACATGGTTGGGAGAAGGGGAAGCATGAGTAGATTTTTGAATTACGATTGCCGATTTTAGATTTTCTCCATAGCTTGTCCCGATTTTTCGGGGAATACACGAATTATTTTATTTGAAACCTTTTCAGAAATGGGGAGGTTTTTTATTTTGATTAATCATTCTATTAACAGTCCGTAGGCTCAATAAAAAATATTAGTGCTGGCACTATAATTATGGCTGAATAAAAACAACATAATGTAGTGTTGAACTTTATATGAGAGAATTACTTTTAATATAAAATATATTCATAATGCAAATATATATAATATTAAGTTTCATTTTAGGTCTTTGTCAGGCACTACAGCTAGGTAAATTAATTAGGTTATGGCAACATAAAAAACTTCATCCAGAAGCAACATTAAAAGATATTGAAAGCTTTGAAAAAAGTACTAAAAGAGATTATCATTTTAATTTGAAGAAAACAAAAAGTGATAAAAATTCACTTAATTAGTTTTTATGGAGGCAATCAACATTAACATCCTATCAAAATTCAAAGGAAAATATCTATAGAAATGTTTGAAATTGATTGTATTTGGGGTAATCCTCCCTGTCATTTTAATTCTTCTTATAATGTTAATTTTCTTTAATGATAAATTGATTGCAATATTAGAAGTATTGTAATTTATGACCCATTTTCTGGTTCAGGTGGGTTTTATAAACCATTAATTATATCAATTTCTTAACTCGCTCCCTCAACACAGGCAAAACCTCAACCACAAACCAAGCATTCTTTTTACTCCTTAGCATGATAACGTACACCACGACCAGAACCAGTTGTTAGAATAAAGCCTTCTCTAACCAAATATTGTAGGTCTTTTTTAAGTGTATTTCTAGAGTAATCAGACAAATCTGTTTCAAGGTCTTTTATCTGAATCGTTTTATGTTCATCTATATAAGCTAACACCTGTTTTTGTCTGTCGTTGGTACTGCTTTTTAAATTATTATAAGTATTGTATTTGGATCTTAACGTTTCAGAAAGGTCAATGAGGCAATCCAAAAAGAAAATAACCCAACGGTCTAGTATTTCATTTTCTGTGCCTCTATCCTTTTGAGTTTCCATAAGTACACGATAATACATATCTTTTCTATTTTCAATAACATGTTCAAAGGATACATATTCAACGAAATTATAGTTTTGTTTTAATAGCAGAAATGTAGTTAGTAAACGTGACAACCTACCATTACCATCTTGATACGGGTGAATTGATAAAAACTCATATACAAACACTGACGTGATAAGTACAGGGTGTAATTTCTTTCCCTCTAATTGCTCATTAGTCCACATAATTAAATTGTGCATTTCATTTGCTGTTAAATGTGGCTCGGTGGTTTTAAATATTACTTTTTGTTCGCCATTTGGATAATTGGTTACTACTTGGTTGGATAAGTTTTTATATTGTCCTTTGTGGCGTTGATCCTTGCTACTATACTTTAAAAGTACCGAATGCAATTGATGCAAATAGCGTTCTGAAAGGTCTATGTCTTCATAATGCTTTAGTATAAGTTCCAAAGCTTCATAATAACCTACAACCTCTTGTTCTTCTCGTTTATCAAGTTTATTTATTTGTACCGATTTAAGTAATTGCTTCACTTCTTCATCGGTTAAAGTAGCACCTTCAATTCTAGTAGATGAACCTATACTTTGGATAGTAGCAATATCACGTAATTCTTTTAAATACCGTTTCTCTTTGTTTTCAATGAGATTCCAGCCACCGTTAAAAGTATCTACAATACCTAATCTTTGTATGATATCTTGAAATATAGCTGGTTGAAATGCTATTTTTTTAGATAGATCCATTTTGTATCCAATTTTATCCAATAACAAATATATGTAATTATTTTGTTGATAGATCCAATTTTATCCAATTATAAAATAATATTTATATTTAGTCATGGATTATCACATCGCAGGATTTATAGAAGGAGTTTAATAAAGCGGAGTGAACTCTGTTTTATTTGTTTCTCTTTTTAAAAAAATTATATCAACTCTTTCACTCTATCCCTCAAGACAGGAAGCACTTCAACCTCAAACCAAGGATTTTTAGTCAACCAAAATCTATTTCTAGGAGAAGGATGTGGCAAAGGCAAATATTTAGGCAAGTACTCTTGAAAATTAACTACTGTTGCAGTTAGTGTTTTCTTCGTAGTTTTTTCCAAATAATACTTTTGGGCATACATCCCAATTAAAATAACAAGCTCTACATTTTTAAGTTCATCAAATAATGGTTTGTGCCATTGTGGGGCGCATTCTGATCTGGGCGGTAAATCGCCTGTTTTTCCTTTTCCAGGATAGCAAAACCCCATGGGGATTATGGCAAATTTAGTATCATCGTAAAAATCTTCAACAGAAACATTGAGCCATTTACGCAATTGCTTCCCGCTGGCATCATCCCATGGAATACCAGAAGTATGCACTTTAGTTCCTGGTGCTTGACCAATAATTACAATTTTAGAATCTGGATGTGCAGAAACTACAGGTCTTGGGCCTAAAACCAAATGCTTTTCGCAAATGGTACATTGTTTTATGTCATTTAAAAGATTCTTCATTTAAAATTTGATGAAATACTGAAACGACTCTTCTTTAATATACGTTTGCTATCGTCAATCAAAATGTATTTTGATTTCGATAATGCTCAGGATGACATCTTTAGAATAACAAAGACCCATTTTACTTTTCGGTTAATGGATTTTCTTCAAAAATTAAACCCTCAAAACCTGTTTTCATAAAGTTTCTAATATTTTTATGTCCGTTACCGTTTGGGTCTTTTAATACGTCTTCAAAATAAAATTGCCCAAAACAAGCCAAAGTTTCTTCTTTTGTAAATGCTTGAACTTTTGCAAAAGCAAATAATTTACATGATCCTGAGTTTTCACCCTCTCCATTTTCTAAAGTTCCATTTTTGAAAGCTGTTGGGGTAAAATTATAATAGATGTCGACAACTTGCATGGTTTCCGAAAACTCAATCTGTTTGGGGGTATTCTTTAGTTTATCTAAATATGTTTCTAATGTCATTTTTGTTTTTTTAAATGCCCATTATGGGCTTTACCACCTACCACAATAACAATCTCGCCTTTTGGTGGTTTATTGGTATAATGTTCTAAAACGGCTTTGGCCGTTCCTCTAATAGTTTCTTCGTACAATTTGGTTAATTCTCTGGATACCGAAACGGGTCTGTCTTCTCCAAAATACTCACAAAAATGCCCTAGGGTTTTAACTAATTTATGCGGACTTTCATAAAAAATGATGGTTCTGGTTTCTTCAGCTAAAAGTAATAGTCGGGTTTGGCGCCCTTTTTTAACTGGTAAAAAACCTTCAAACACAAATTTGTCGTTTGGCAATCCAGAATTTACTAAAGCGGGCACAAATGCGGTTGCTCCTGGCAAACAATCTACTTCAATACCATTTTCAATACAAGCTCTGGTCAGTAAAAATCCGGGATCGGAAATAGCTGGTGTTCCCGCATCGCTAATAAGGGCAATTGTTGTTCCGCTTTTTAATTTTTGAATAATACTTTCAACGGTTTTATGCTCATTGTGCATGTGGTGCGATTGCATGTGGGTTGAAATTTCGTAATATTTTAGGAGTTTTCCTGAGGTTCTGGTGTCTTCTGCTAGAATCAAATCGACTTCTTTTAGAACTTCTACAGCTCTAAATGTGATGTCTTTTAAATTTCCAATAGGAGTTGGAACGATGTAGAGTTTACTCATGTGTTAGTTGCTGAAAAAAAGATTGTTCTAGATGTTTTTAGATTTTCGCCGTAGTTTATCTTTAGAGATAGTCGAAAGGCGGAAATGACAAACTTAAGGGAAACCTCGATATAATCAAGGAAATATTTCTCAATTAAATTTTGCTTCTATTATTTCCATGAAACGTTCTTCAAACTCTTCTTTTCCTTCCCAATTGTTATAATCTGGCTTTACCAATTCAATAATAAAATTTTTAGCATTATTATAGGATGCAAAGGTGTTTAATTGCGACAGCACGCGATCATAATCTTCACTTTTACTATCAAATAAATGTTTTATAAAAGCAATCTTATCATTGAGCCCAATATTGAGTCCTCCATTTTTAAGTTTATCATTTAAAGATGTTTTGCCATTGGAAACACCATTATGCATTTTAGAAACGGGTTCGAAAATAGGAATATCTTCAAATCCAGCTGTAATGTCTTCTAAATTGTGTTTTTTAATGGGTTCTTTGGGTATAGCTTCTTCAAAAACGGTATCAATATCTTCTGGGTCTTCAGGCATTTGCGCTACCATATCTTTAATCTTGTTCATCAGGGGCTCTATAATCTCATCGTTTTCAACCTCATCAAGATTTATATATATTTTATCTTCAACTTCAATATTATCACTAATCTTGTTATTGAATGCACTGTCTAACATGCCAAAAAACGAAGAGTCACTTCCTATGGTTGGTAAGTCGCCTTCAAAATTTTCATGAGCAAATTTTAATACGGATAGTTTTTCATAAAGCGCAGATACTTCTGTATGCATCTTAAGAACATCTTCTTTTCCTTTTAATTTAAGAATTCTATGCGCTATACTAATGAGTTCCGATTCTACCTTCTTCTTCATTTTTTATAAATTTTTAATTATTGCGCTACAGGTTTTTGATTTTTAATAAATTTACGCCACCTTTATACAAACGAATAATTATTACTTTTTAGTGCTAAAATTACGAAATGTTTCTTGAAAATACAGTAAATCATAAAGAACAATTTGGGTGGATTGAAGTAATCTGTGGCTCCATGTTTTCTGGAAAAACCGAAGAACTGATCCGAAGGCTTAGGCGAGCTCAATTTGCAAGACAGAAAGTTGAGATTTTTAAACCTGCAATTGATGTCCGTTATAATGAGGATATGGTGGTTTCGCATGATGATAATGAAATCCGCTCAACACCTGTTCCAGCGGCAGCTAATATTCCTATTTTGGCCGATGGTTGCGATGTGGTGGGTATTGATGAAGCGCAGTTTTTTGATGATGAGATTGTACGTGTTTGTAATGATTTAGCAAATAAAGGCGTTCGTGTTATAGTAGCTGGATTAGATATGGATTTTAAAGGAAATCCTTTTGGCCCCATGCCGTTTTTAATGGCAACTGCAGATTATGTTACCAAAGTACATGCCGTTTGTACAAGAACTGGGAATTTAGCACAGTATAGTTACCGAAAATCTAAAAGTGATAGTTTGGTGCTTTTAGGTGAAGTTGATGAATATGAGCCTTTAAGTAGAGCGGCTTACTACAAAGCCATGATGCGCGACAAAATTAGAAATATGAAGGTTAATGATGCCGAAGAAGTAAACCCAAAACTTAAAGACCCCAATGCCTAAAGCACAAGAAACCGTGCTTGAAATTGATTTAAAAGCACTCCAACATAATTTTGAACATCTAAAATCGAAATTAAAAGCCAGCACCAAATTTTTAGCGGTTGTTAAAGCTTTTGCTTACGGAAGCGATGCTAACGAAATTGCTAAATACCTGCAAAATTTAAATGTTGATTATTTTGCAGTAGCGTACACCAATGAAGGTATTGCACTTAGAGAAGCTGGTATAACTCAGCCTATTTTGGTACTGCATCCTCAAACTGTAAATTTTAAAGCACTTATAGCAAATTGTTTGGAGCCTAGTATTTATAATTCTAAAATTTTAAAGGAATTTATTACTATCGCTTCTGAGGAAAAACAAACGGATTATCCCATTCATATTAAATTCAATACAGGATTAAACCGATTAGGATTTTCAGAAGATGAAGTCGATAATATTATTGCTAAACTGAATGACTCTAAAGCTGTAAAAATAAAGTCTATCTTTTCGCATTTGGCTGCTAGTGAAGATTTAGATGAAAAGAAATTCACTATAAATCAGATTGAAACTTTTAAAAGTATTACTGAAAATTTCACAACACAACTTGGTTATAAACCGATGCTCCATATATGTAATACATCGGGAATTTTAAACTATCCTGAGGCGCATTTTGATATGGTTAGAAGCGGTATTGGTTTATATGGTTTTGGTAATTCTGAAAAAGAGAACCAATATTTAAAGCCTATTGCAACTTTAAAAACGGTTATTTCTCAAATACATACTATTAAAAAAGGCAATTCTGTTGGCTACAATCGTGCCTTTAAAAGTGATGCTTTGTTAAAAACAGCCACCCTCCCAATTGGTCATGCCGATGGTATTGGTAGGCAATACGGTAATGGCAAAGGTTTTGTAACCATACATGGGCAAAAAGCACCAATCATTGGAAATGTATGTATGGATATGATTATGGTAGATGTTACAAATATTACTTGTAACGAAGGCGATGAAGTTATTGTTTTTGGCAAAAACCCAACCGCTGAACATTTAGCAGAAACCGCTAATACTATTTCTTACGAACTTATTACATCTATATCACAGCGAGTTAAAAGAATTTTCTTGGAATAATAAACTTAACACAAGTTGAAGTTTTTTGATTATTTTTGTTGCTTACTAACTAAAAATTAATAATTATGTTAAAAGAATTTAAGGAATTTGCAATGAAGGGCAACCTTGTAGACATTGCAGTTGGTTTTGTTATGGGTGCTGCTTTTAAAGAAGTAGTTACAGCGTTTACAGGAGGTATAGTATCTCCATTAATAGGATTGATTTTCGAAGCAGATTTCAAAGATTTAAAATACGTAGTAAAAGAAGGTATTGCTAATGCAGAAGGTGTTCTGGAAGGAGAAGTTTCAGTACTTTGGGGTGCATTTTTAACAAATGTAATTGACTTTATTATCGTAGCATTTGTTATGTTCTTAATTGTTAAAGGTGTTAACAAAATGAAGAAGAAAGAAGAGCCAGCCCCTGAAGCTCCATCTGGGCCATCGCAAGAAGAGTTATTAGGTGAGATTAGAGATTTGTTAAAAAAATAACAAACTGTTAAATAAAGAACAACGTGTTATTTGTTGTTAAAAAGCCCTCGTTTTTTTAAAATCAGGGCTTTTTTTAGATTTTAAAATGGAATTAATACTTAGTTTTGTCCACAGAAATTTATTAAAAATCAAATGATATGAAAGTAGCAGTTGTTGGTGCCACTGGTATGGTTGGCGAAGTGATGCTAAAAGTTCTTGCTGAACGTAATTTTCCTATAACAGAATTAATTCCTGTTGCTTCAGAACGATCTGTTGGAAAAATAATTACCTATAAAGGAAACGATTATAAAGTGGTTGGATTAGAAACGGCGGTTTCTATGCGTCCAGATATTGCTTTGTTCTCTGCAGGTGGAGACACCTCTTTAGAATGGGCTCCTAAATTTGCTGAAGTTGGTACTACAGTTGTAGATAATTCGTCAGCATGGAGAATGGATCCTACTAAAAAATTAGTAGTTCCAGAAATTAATGCTGACGAACTAACTAAAGACGATAAGATTATTGCCAACCCTAATTGTTCGACTATACAATTGGTTATGGCTTTAAATCCGCTTCATAAAAAATATAAAATGAAACGTGTTGTAGTTTCAACATATCAATCAGTTTCCGGTACTGGTGTTAAAGCTGTACGCCAATTAGAAAATGAAATTGCTGGTATTGAAGGCGAAATGGCTTATCCTTATCCTATCGGAAGAAATGCATTACCACATTGTGATGTTTTTGAAGCCAACGGATACACTAAAGAAGAAATGAAATTGGCCAGAGAGCCTCAAAAAATAATGAATGATAGAACATTTTCTATATCGGCAACTGCGGTTAGAATTCCTACTGCAGGTGGGCATTCTGAGTCTGTAAATGTTGAGTTTGAAAATGATTTTGATTTAGCTGATGTTCGTAAATTATTACATGAAACTCCAGGAGTTGTTGTTCAAGATAATACAGATACTAACACGTACCCGATGCCAATTTTTGCTCATGAAAAAGATGAGGTTTTTGTAGGTCGTATTAGAAGAGACGAAACACAACCAAACACTTTAAATATGTGGATTGTTGCTGATAACCTTCGTAAAGGAGCGGCAACAAACACGATTCAAATTGCTGAATATTTGATTGAGCATAAATTAGTTTAGAGATCTAAATAATCTTAAGATTTTATGTAAAACTCCTGTATATCTGTACAGGAGTTTTTTAATTACCTTTGATCAGAAGCTATGATTCCAGAAATAATTCATTTTTTTACTTATTTTTGAAAAAATCTAAAATACTTTCATCTTGTAAAAATTATTAATCAGTCTTTTAGCAATTGTGATTTTAATGGGTTGTAAAAAAAGAAAAAAATAATCCTTTCACCGTGAATTACCCACAAACAAAAACTGTTGATACCGTAGATATTTATTTTGGTGAGGACATAAAAGATCCCTACCGTTGGTTAGAAGATGATAGAAGTGATGAAACGAGAGCGTGGGTAAAAGCTCAAAACAAAACAACATTCAGTTATTTAGAGCATATCCCTTTTAGAGAAGGTTTAAAAGAACGTCTTACTAATCTATGGAATTACGAAAAAGTAGGCGCACCTTTTGTTGAGGGTGATTATACCTATTTTTCTAAAAATGATGGGTTACAAAACCAGAACGTGTATTATAGAAAAAAGGGTGATGGTGAAGCTGAAATATTTATAGACCCTAATACATTTTCAGAGGACGGCACCGTATCTTTAGGTGGGATGAGCTTTTCAAAAAACGGAAAAATAGTGGCGTATTCTATTTCTGAAGGCGGTAGTGATTGGCGAAAAATTTTAGTCATGAATACCGAAACTAAAGTTATTATAGAAGAGACACTTATAGATGTAAAATTTACTCAAATATCTTGGTATAAAAACGAGGGCTTTTATTATTCTAGTTATGATAAACCCCTTGGAAGTGAACTTTCTGCTAAAACAGATCAGCATAAAGTGTATTATCATAAATTAGGAACACCCCAAAAAGTTGATGCTTTAATTTTTGGCGGAATACCCGAAGAAAAGCATCGTTATATTTATGCTACGGTTACCGAAGATGACAAGTATTTGGTTATTACGCCTCGCATTTCAACTTCCGGCAATAAACTATATGTAAAAGATCTTTCAGTACCTAATAGCCCATTAATAACTATTCTAAATCATACGGATAGCGATACCAATGTTGTTGAAAACGAAGGCAGTAAATTATTTCTTGTTACTAATTTAGATGCACCCAATAAACGAATCGTTATGGTAGATGCGTCAAGTCCTACTCCAGATAATTGGATAGATATAATTCCTGAGACCGAACATGTATTATCCCCATCAACTTGCGGTGGTTACTTCTTTGCGCATTATATGGTTGATGCCATTTCTAAAGTAAAGCAATATGATTATTGCGGTAAATGGATTAAGGATATTGACCTTCCAGGTTTAGGAACAGCTCATGGTTTTAGTGGCAAAAAAGAAGAAAAAACAAATTATTTTTCGTTTACTAATTACAAAACGCCTTCAAGTATTTATAAATTTAATGTTGAAACAGGCGACGCGGAATTATACTGGAAACCATCTATTGAATTGAAAAGTGATGATTACGAAAGCAATCAGGTATTTTATACTTCAAAAGATGGCACAAAAGTACCCATGATGATTACGCATAAAAAAGGATTGGAATTAAATGGTAAAAACCCAACTATTCTATATGGTTATGGCGGATTCAATATTAGTTTAACTCCTGCTTTTAGTATTACCAATGCTGTCTGGATGGAACAAGGCGGTATTTTTGCAGTTCCTAATTTGCGTGGTGGTGGTGAATATGGTAGAACATGGCACGAAGCTGGAACCAAAATGCAAAAGCAAAATGTATTTGATGATTTTATCTCGGCTGCGGAATATTTATTTGCTGAAAATTACACATCATCAGAATATTTAGCCTTAAGAGGTGGTTCTAATGGGGGCTTATTAGTGGGAACAGTAATGACACAGCGTCCTGATTTAGCAAAAGTAGCATTGCCAGCAGTTGGTGTTTTGGATATGTTACGTTATCATACCTTTACATCTGGAGCTGGTTGGGCTTATGATTATGGAACTGCTGAAGACAGTAAAGTCATGTTCGATTATTTAAAAGGATACTCGCCTTTGCATAATGTAAAAGCTGGTCTACAATATCCGGCGACTCTAATAACAACTGGCGATCACGATGATCGTGTTGTACCAGCCCATAGTTTTAAGTTTGCCGCCGAATTACAAAGCAAGCAAACAGGAAATAACCCAACCTTAATCCGTATTGAAACCGATGCTGGTCATGGTGCAGGAACTCCTGTAAGTAAAACGATTGATCAATATGCTGATATTTTTGGTTTTACGCTTTACAATATGGGATTTAAAGTTTTGCCAAGTAAAACCCATGAAAAAATTAAAGGATAATATATGTATTTGAATCGACTAAAAAAGAATCTTAAAGATAAAAATATTAAAGTCCTTTTTACAGATTATGATGGTTGGCGATAATAATTTATTTTGAAAATGCCACAAACAAGGTGCCCAATGCTTTTCTTTGTCATGATAAGTATTTGAGAAAAACAAGATAAACCCATTAGCCTAATATGTTAGAAGTACAGAATTTAAACTTTCGTTATAAAAAGCATAACATTCTAGAGAACATTAGCTTTAGTGCAAAAGCAGGCGAACACGTTTCTATTATTGGTGAAAGTGGATCAGGAAAAAGTACGCTTTTAAAATTACTTTATGGTACTTATGATTTAAACCAAGGACAAGTATTCTGGAATGGCGAAGAAATTTTAGGGCCAAAATTCAATCTAATTACGGGCCCTAATTTTATGAAATATGTGGCTCAAGAATTTGATTTAATGCCTGTCATTTCAGTTTCAGAAAACATAGGGGCCTTTCTTTCTAATTTTTATCCTGAAGAAAAACGAGAACGCATTAAAGAGCTTCTAGAAGTTGTAGAATTAACCGCATTTGCTAGAACGAAAGTTAAAGAATTAAGTGGCGGACAGAAACAGCGTGTGGCACTTGCAAGAGCCATTGCCAAGCAACCCGAAATTATTTTATTAGACGAGCCTTTTAGCCATATCGATAATTTTAAAAAACAATCTTTACGTAGAAGCCTTTTTAAATATTTAAAAGAAAAAAACATTACTTGTATAGTGGCTACTCATGATAAGGATGATGTGTTATCTTATTCTGACAGGATGATTGTTTTGCATGACACCAAAATTACAGCTAATAATACGCCTAAGCATTTATACAATAGCCCAAAGGATAAACTTATTGCCTCTTTCTTTGGTGAGTTTAATGTGATTGATGATAGAATTATTTATGCGAATCAGTTGAAAGTAGTTAAAAAATCAGATGTAATGGCAGTTGTAAAACAATCGTATTACAAAGGGCATTATTTTTTAATTGAAGCAGAATTGAATGCGGAAAAAGTGTTTTTTGAACATTTTGAAATATTGCATATAGGTCAAAAAGTAAATCTTTCAATTGAAAAAAACTGTCTATAAAACGGTTTCAATGGTGAATTTTTGATTTCTAAAAATAATAGTATCTCCAACCGTTTTACCCATTAACAATTGCCCAATAGGTGTGTTTGACGAAATAGCAAAAACCAAGTCATCATTAACTTTTATTGCCCCTGCACTAATGGCAATAAAGTAGTTTGAGTTAGATGTATAAACTAGGCTGCCTAAACCAATAATTTTAGAAGTTTTAGAGATGTTTACTTTAGAAAGTAACTCTCTTGTTTTTTGAATTTCTGCTAGTTGATTCCCTGCTTTTTCTCGTTCTAGTTGTAGCATAGCACGTCCTGTTTCATGCTTATCGCCTGCACTACTTTTAGTTTCTGAAGTTAATGAAACCTGAATTTCATTAATCGTATTTTGAATGGTTTGGAAACGATTTTCAACAAATGCAACACATTGGTTATATAGTTGTTCTTTTATATTCAATATTCAATTTTTTAGAGTGGATTCCTGCCTTTACTTCGACTGTGCTCAGTATAAACTCTGGAATGACATGTTTATACTAAATCAACTAATTCTTTACCAACTAAACTCCCTATAGCAATTCCCATTCCGCCAAGCCGGACACCACAAAACACATTGTTGCTTAGTTGTTTTACTATGGTTTTCTTTTGCCCCGAAAGCTTTCGGGAACCAACACCCATAATACCACTCCAGCGCTGGTCAATTTCAAACGGTGTTTCTGGAAGAATAGTGGATTTTAAAAGGGCTTCTAATTTGTTTTGAATCAATGTTGTTTCATTTAAATCCATAGTTTCTTCACCTTTAAAATCTAGATGCCGCCCACCTCCAAACAAAACCCTATTGTCTATATTTCTGAAATAATAATAGCCTTTATCTAAATGAAATGTACCTTTTATATGCAAGTCTTTTATGGGTTTGGTAATTAAAACCTGTGCTCTTGCTGGATTTACTTTTTCATTAATGAGTTGCGATGCAAAGCCGTTAGTTGCAATAAGTAACTTTGAGGTTGAAAACTCAAAAGCACTGGTTTTTAGTTTGACTGAATTATTGGCCTCAGAAAAACGTTCAACTTGAATACTATTTAAAATTTTAATACCTTTTTTTAATACTAAATGCATCAAGGATTCCATCATTTTTCCGGTATCAATTTGACCTTCAAATGGATTGTAAACATATTGATTTTTTATGTTTTTAAAGTTGAAAATATTATCATGCAGGTTAAAAACATCATCTTTAAAAATGGGTTGAAGCATGTTGTTTATAGATTCCCTTTTTGATAAACAGTGCTGGAATAATTCTGAATCGTTTTCAGTAAACAATTCATAACCACCATGGTTTTTATAGTTTATAGTTTTGTCTCCTAAAGTTTTTCGTAAAAGTTTTAGACCTTCTACTCGTTTTTTAATAAGTTCTAAAACGTCTTGTTGTGCATGAGTTTGTAAATCGTCAAGTATTTCACTCAGGCTCCCAAAGCATGCGAATCCCGCGTTTTTTGTACTTGCACCTTGTGGTAAGATACCTTTTTCAAGCACTAAAATGTTTGCTTTAGGAAAACGCTTTTTTAATTGCAACGCGCAGCTAAGCCCTACAATACCACTGCCTACAATAGTGAAATCGATATGTGTTAACCAACTTTTTATTTCCCAGTATGAAAGATGCAATGCCTTGTTCTTTTTGAATGATTGTAAAAATACTTAAAATTTTATTGGAAGCGTTACGTTCAGTTTAAGGTTGATACAAGTTGATACAAGCCATTTACCAATACATAATTTTTGTACTTTCATGGTTTAGATTAAACCTTTTTGATAATTTGAAGTCTAAACATGCACAACAAGCGTTATTACTAGTAATTGATAATTGCAAAATAATTCATCAAGATGAAGCAAAAACATATTCAGCATTTATATTGGCGCATAGGTTTTGGGATTTTACCAAACGCACTCGAAAAACGTTCCAAACAAAATAAGAAAGCTGTAGTTGATAATCTCCTTAGAGCTTCAAAAGAAGCAACGCCTTTAACATTAGATACATCAGAACTTGATGATTTAATGGGTGGTTCTTATGAAAAGTCCAAAGAAAACAGAATGAAAATTCAAAAAATAAGTAGAGAAAAAATTAAGGTATTGAATGTAGCTTGGATTGAAAGACTTGCAGACCCTAAAGAATTATTGCGAGAAAAAATGACCTTGTTTTGGGCCAATCATTTTGTGTGTCAAGATAATAATTATGTGTATAGTCAAAAGTTTCATAATACGTTACGAACACATGCTTTAGGAAACTTTAAAGACTTTGTAGTTGCTATTTCAAAAGAAGCAGCGATGACCAAATATTTAAACACCAAGCAAAATCGTAAACAAAAACCTAACGAGAATTTTGCACGGGAACTTATGGAGTTATTTACTTTGGGTGTGGGCAATTACACTGAAGACGATATAAAGGAAAGTGCCAGAGCTTTTACGGGCTATAGCCACAATTTACAGGGTGAATTTGTTTTTAGAAAACGAGCACATGATGAAGGCGTCAAAGCATTTTTTGGCAAATCAGGGAATTTTAATGGTGATGATATTATTGATATCATTTTAGAAAACAAACAATGTGCAACTTATATCTGTGGAAAAATATATCGGTATTTTGTTAATGATACCATAGACGAAAACCATGTAAACAACATGGCAAATATGTTTTATAAAGATTATAATATTGAAAATGTGATGCGTTATATGATGCTTTCAGATTGGTTTTATGATAAAAAAAATATAGGCATTAAAATAAAGTCGCCTATTGAATTATTGGTAGGGATAAAAAACGTGGTTCCTGTAGATTTTAAAAACCCAAAGCAGTTATTATACATTCAAAAATTATTAGGTCAGATATTATTGAGCCCACCAAATGTGGCAGGTTGGAAAGGAGGTAGAAATTGGATTGATAGCAATACCATTGTGATGCGTTTAAAATTATCATCACTTATTTTGAACAATGCCTATATTTCTAAAGCTAAAGCAGGCACATCTGATGCTGCTATGGACATGAAAAAACAGGCGTTTAAAAAGAACTTTGGAAAACGCTTTAAAACAGAAAGCAATTGGAACTATTTTAACAATCAGTTTAAAAATGTGGACATAAACGATTTGGAAAACCACATACTGGCCTGTAATATTAATGAGAGTGCCAGCGCATATTTACAATCGTTAAGTAAAGTCTCAAGACAAGAGTATTGTGTGCAGCTTATGTCGTTACCAGAATATCAAATGTGTTAATTAGGGTCATCTCATAAAAAGTAAATAAAAATGACATCAAAAATAAATCAAATTATAATAATAGTCTGATGACAACCAAACACTAAATTATGGACAGAAGAAAATTTTTAAAACAGTCATCTTTAGCGAGTAGCTTGTTTTTTGTTCCAAGTTTTGTAAAAGCTTTTGAGCAAGTGGCGAGTAGTAGCTTAGGCTATAAAAGATTAGTTATCATACAATTATCTGGCGGAAATGATGGTTTAAATACTGTAATTCCTTTTAGAAATGATTTGTATTACAAAGAGCGACCAACCTTGGCAATTCCCAGGAATGATATCATTAAACTTACAGATGAAGTTGGTCTTAACCCTAATCTAACCCCTTTAAAGCGTTTGTATGATGATGGTCATTTATCTATAATTAACAACGTAGGATATCCAAACCCTGTTAGGTCGCATTTTAGGTCTATGGATATTTGGCAAACCGCTACAGATTCAGATAAGTATTTGCAAAGTGGATGGTTAGGACGTTATTTAGACCATTATGGGAAACATCCGCATAGCGCTATTGAAATTGACGAAAGTTTATCGTTAGCCATGAAAGGAGAAACCATGAACGCTATTGCAACTCAAGACCCAAAAGCTTTTTATAATTTATCGAAAGACCCGTATTTCAAGAACATCCATAACCATCAAAATGATGTGCATTTAAGCGAGCATAATTTGGGTTATTTATACAAGTCTATGATTGCTGCTCAATCTTCAGCTAAATATATTTATGAAACTAGTAAAACGGTTTCAACTAGCATAGAGTATCCAAATAATCCCTTTGGAAAACAATTAAAAACTACAGCACAATTTATTAATTCAGGCATAGATACCAAAGTGTTTTATGGGTCATTAAATGGTTTTGATACCCATGTAAACCAACTGAATACTCAAAAAAGATTATTGAAAAATTATGCGGATGGTATGGAGGCTTTTGTCCAAGATTTAAAAGATAATGACACCTTTAAAGATACTTTAATTTTAACTTTTTCGGAATTTGGGCGACGTGTAAAACAAAATGCAAGTGTTGGTACAGACCATGGTACAGCAAATAACGTGTTCATCATAGGCGACCAATTAAAAGAACAAGGCTTGTATAATAAGATGGCCAGTTTAAGTGATTTAGACGATAATGGCGATTTAAAATTTGAAATAGATTTTAGAACGATATACGCAACGGTTCTAAATAAATGGCTAGATGTTAATGATGAAAAAATCTTAAATAAATCATTCAAACAACTCGATTTTATATAAAATAATTTGGGCGTTACCGCAAGGGTCGGGCTTTCCGCTATATCTTTTTAAAACGTCACAGCGAGGAGTGAGCGACGTGGCTATTTGTTTATTGTTTACTTGAAAGGGAGTTTTTAGTACTATCCCATTTTAAAAAGGATGCCGCTGTAATCCCTAACGCAAGCATAGTTTTAATATATACTTTTAGAATAAAATTTAGACATGAAAAAAACCTTGAACCAATCTTTACGATTTGGGGCACAAGGTTTAATTAAAATGATTAATAGCGGTGCAAAAATGACTCTTTTATCTAACAAAAAAAAATTTTAAAGTTAACTTAAGGTTAAATTATTAACAAATGTTAACTGTATTTCACTTTTCTTAAAATTCTTAAAGATTCTTTATATAAACTATATATTTCAGGGCTATAAGCTTTCAAATATGTTTTTGATTCATTCAATTTATCAATAGCTTCATGGAATAAGTTAAGGTAACAAATCAGATAAGTAGCTGGTAAGTTTTTTAAATCTAAGGTTTCTCTTTTAGTAAGTGAAAACCCTTTTTTAAGTTTTTCTAAAATAGCATTATTGGTATTGTAAATATGATGCAGTACTTTTTTATCAAATTGTGGTGGTTCAAATAAAAGTTTTGTTTCTATATTGTATTGGGCATTGTCTTCAAAACTAATAATAGTTTCTTCTAATGGGTAATATTTGTTAGAGCCTTGAAGCCCTAGATTAACATATTCAATAATTTTAAAATTGTCATCGTCAAGCGAAATTGATACTTCATCTAAGGTCGAGAAGAACAGGCGTACTTGCTCGTTAATCAATTCTATATCAACTCTAGAAAAGAACACCTCTTTTTTTACAGTCTTTTTTTGCCCGGCCCAACACACCACAAAATACTCTTTAAAAACTTTGTACTGAGCATTAAAATCTTTTCGGTTATTCATAAAATCGAACACGCCATTTAAAGTATGCTCTATATTATTTTGCGCATTTTTTTCAATGGCTTCAACAATTTTAGAGTTCACATCTTTTATTTCAATATCAAAAACTTTGGGCATGCTCATGCTGCCATCTCTGAAAAACACAGAACCTCCATAATATTTCCAGATGTTTTTTCTGAGAGACGTGATTTTTCCAGTAGGTCTAATGGTTACTAAACCAACAACCTTATCGTCTGGTAAATGAGGAAACGGAATGTTTTCATATTGAACAATGGGCGGATGACTTAAATACGCATTGATGAGGTTCTGTATTTTACTATCATCAAAAAAATCGACTCCAATAATAGTGTTGTCCTCATCTTCAACCCCAATAACAATGTACGAATTGTTTTTAGGGTTGCTGTTCGAAAGCGCACAAATATGCTTTAAAAACTTAGCTTTTCCTTCCTTATAACTAATATCAATTTTTCGCTTTTTGTCATAAAAACTGTTCTCATCATTATGAGCTAGTAAGTGTTTTATGAGTAGGCGTTTGTTAATCATTTAAGATATTGTCTATTGTTCATTATTATTTTTTTATTCAAGTCTAATCAAATTTAGGCCCCTTGCGATTTGAGTTTTTTAAATAATTCATGAATTTTGAAAGTTGATTAATAAGTTCTTCAGCTTTAGTATTTAATTTTTGATAAGTTATTTCATCAATATGATTTCTTCTATAACATCTTAACAATTGAGCTTTACTTTCACTACAAGAACCTCTAGAGTAACTCAAAAACATAATGAATTTTATTACCACCTCTTCCAAAGCCTTCAGCAATATTATCCATTACAGAACCTGACGAACCATTTATTTGTTCTCTTAATTTATAGTCTTTGTTGAGAGAAGTATTTACAATTATCTCCCAAATATCATCACAAAAAATGGTAGCCTCTTTATAAACTTCTAAATTTTCAAACGAACTGTAATGTGCCATATTACTTGAATAAATAATAAAAATAAATAATGCTCAACACTAGTAAAGAAATCTACAAAGATTTCTTTACTAGTGTTGAGTTAGCCTGTGCCGTACAAAACATCAAAACATCGGCAATATTAACATGAGCTGGTCTTGATACTACAAAATAGATAACTTCAGCAATATCTTTAGCTTGTAGTGCTTTAAAACCTTTGTATACGGAGTCCGCCATTTTATCGCCTTTAAAACGCACTTGAGAAAATTCGGTTTCTACCAGACCGGGATTTATAGCCCCTACTTTAATTCCATAGGGGTTTAAATCAATACGCATGCCTTCGGTAATTGCTAAAACAGCATGTTTGCTGGCGCAATACACATTGCCTTTTGGATATACTTCTTTTCCTGCGGAAGAACCAATATTTATAATATGTCCAGATTTCTGGTCCGTCATTTGTGGGATAATAGCTTTACTTACATACAGCAATCCCTTTACATTGATATCCATCATGGCATCCCAATCATCAATACTGCCTTCGTTTATTGGGTCTAAACCATGAGCATTTCCTGCATTGTTTATCAGGATATCAATGTTTTTAAATTTGTCCGGTAGCGACTCTATTGCTTTAAATGCTTCTTTTTTATTGCGAACATCAAAATTTAAAATATACACATCGGTTAAGCGTTCTAAAGCTTTTTGTATGGTGTTTAGGCGTTCTAAGCGTCTTCCACAGAGTACTAAGTTAATACCTTGTTTTGCAAACTCATAAGCAGTGGCTTCTCCTATACCACTTGTTGCTCCAGTAATTAGGGCGGTCTTTTTCATTATATTTTAGTTCTTTGATTTTTTAGAGATTACAGGTTATATGCTTTTTTTTGTAATTCACGTATAAAAATACTTAAAAACCACGATAATATTTTATTATTGTGGTAAACGATAATTAAAAAAATCTTTCACAAAATGGTAAATGGATTAGTCTAAACTGACTAAACCTTCGTAAATAAGATGTATAAACTTAAAAATAAAAAAAAATGAAAACTTTGAAAAAACTAAAATTAATTTTTCCGCTATTAGTTCTCACATTTTTAATGTCCTGTGATGACAATAAATCAAGTGATGCAGCTAAAGAAGCTTCAACGATTTCGATAAGATTAGTAGATGCTCCAGGAGATTATGAAGCTGTTAATGTTGAAATTATTGACGTTATGATTAAAATGGATGATGACAATGATGATGATAACGGATGGTTATCACTTGAAGCTAATAATGAAACAGTTAATTTGCTGGATTTTACTGGCGGTTTTAGTAAAGTTTTAGTTGAAAGATTTCCAATTCCAGCAGGTACTTTAAGTCAAATGAGGTTGGTGCTAGGTGATGGGAACACAATAGTTATAGAAGGAGAAAATAATGAAAGCGAAGCGTTCGACCTAAAAACTCCAAGTGCTCAACAGTCTGGCTTAAAACTTAAAGTTAATACTTTAATTGAAGAGGGTTTTACATATGATTTTGTACTAGACTTTGATGTTGAAAAATCAATCGTACATGCAGGTAACTCGGGTAATATTATTTTGAAACCTGTACTTTATGTAAGTGCAGAAGCCAGTTCAGGAATTATTAAAGGGTCGGTTTCTCCAAACAATGTTTCAAGTATTGTATCTGTATTGATTGATGATAAAGGAACGCCAGAAATCGAAGATGATTTTGTTATTACCGCATACACCGATGAAGTTACAGGAGCATTTGCCCTTTGGGGCGTTCCTGCAGGAACCTATGAAGTTATAGCAATGCCAATTGATGAAGAATCAGACTACGCCTATGGAAGCGCAATAGATGTTTTAGTTACCAATGGAGAAACTACAACCATTACAGACCCAATTGAACTTATGCTTAAACCTGGTAAAATAAGTGGTACAGTATCCGGTTTAGATAATGGAATTGTTGCAACTGTATCTATAAATGATGATGCTTCAACAAGTATAGAAACCAATGCTAGTGGAGAATATATTATTGAAGGAGTTGCGCCTAATGATTATACAGTAACTATAGGTGCTATTGGGTATGTTGCACAAGAATTCTTGATTACTTTAGAACCAGCTGAAGAGGAAATTGTAAATACTACTTTAGTTTTGGAATAATAATAAATATATTTTTAAATGCAAAGCGCAATATCGAAAGGTATTGCGCTTTGTTTTTAAAGATAAAATCACATTTAAGATAAAGTTATCATAATTATACGTTAAACGCCGAAATCGTTGTATTTATTCTTTTTTTTAACCAATTTTTAACATGGTATCAATAAAAATTTTAACAATTTGCAATGCTCAAATAAGGACTGTATATTCGGGCTTTTAAATTATAAAAATAATGGAAGAAACAGGTGTAATTGATATTAAGACGATTAACGAGAAAATTGAAAAGGAAAGTGCTTTTGTTGATTTACTGATGCTAGAAATGAATAAAGTTATAGTAGGTCAAAAGCATATGGTAGAACGTTTGCTTATTGGTTTATTAGGACAAGGGCACATTTTGTTAGAAGGTGTTCCTGGATTAGCAAAAACATTAGCTATTAATACCTTGGCACAGGCTGTGGACGGAAGTTTTAGTAGAATCCAGTTTACACCAGATTTATTACCTGCAGATGTTACAGGGACATTAATCTATAATATGAAGGTTAATGATTTTTCTATAAAAAAGGGGCCCATTTTTGCAAACTTTGTATTAGCAGATGAGATTAATAGAGCTCCAGCAAAAGTGCAGTCGGCTTTATTAGAAGCCATGCAAGAAAAGCAAGTAACTATTGGTGATGAAACTTTTAAGTTAGACAAACCATTTTTAGTTATGGCAACGCAAAATCCAGTTGAGCAAGAAGGAACATACCCTTTGCCAGAAGCTCAGGTAGACCGTTTTATGCTAAAAACAGTTATTGATTATCCTAAAATTGATGAAGAACAACTCATTATGAGAGCTAACCTTAAAGGGGCTTGGGATAAAGTAAATTCTGTGGTATCTGTATCTCAAATATTAAAAGCCCAAGAAGCTGTTCGCGAGGTGTACATGGATGAAAAAATTGAAAAATATATACTGGATATTATATTCGCTACACGTTACCCAGAAAAATATAGACTTCCTGATTTAAAACCATTGATTTCATTTGGCGCATCACCCCGTGGAAGCATCAATTTAGCAACTGCAGCTAAATGTTATGCCTTTATTAAGCGTCGTGGTTATGTAATTCCAGAGGATGTACGTGCCGTAGTTTATGATGTGTTAAGGCACAGAATAGGTATTACTTATGAAGCTGAAGCCGAAAATGTAACTTCAGAAGACATCATCAATAAAATAGTTAATGAGATAGAGGTACCATAGAATTTCAGATTTTAGAATGACAAATTATGATTTGTGATTTTTTCGATTCGAGAAATCGTAAATCAAAAATCTATAATCGTAAATCAAAACATGGATACTAAAGAATTACTAAAAAAAGTACGTAAAATAGAGATTAAGACGCGTCGGTTGTCTGATCATATCTTTGGAGGCGAATATCATTCAACCTTTAAAGGACGAGGTATGACTTTTAGTGAAGTGCGACAGTATCAGTTTGGTGATGATGTAAGAAGTATAGACTGGAATGTTACTGCACGTTATAATGAGCCTTACGTAAAAGTTTTTGAGGAAGAACGAGAATTAACCATGATGCTTATGGTTGATGTTTCGGGTTCTGAATTATTTGGTACTAAACAGCAATTTAAAAATGAAGTTGTTACTGAAATAGCTGCAACTTTAGCATTTTCAGCAACACAGAATAATGATAAGATAGGACTGATTTTATTTTCAGATAAAGTGGAATTGTATATTCCGCCAAAAAAAGGACGTTCACATGTATTACGAATTATTCGAGAATTAATTGAATTTCATCCAGAAAGTAGACAAACCAATTTAGCAGAAGCTTTAAAATTCATGCAAAACGTAATGAAGAAAAAGGCTATTGTATTTGTATTGTCTGACTTTATAGCCGACGATTATCATCAAACCATGAAAATTGTTTCACGTAAGCACGATGTTACGGGCATTCGAGTTTATGACAAGTATGAAACCGAAATTCCAAACCTTGGGATGGTGCAAATGCAAGATGAAGAAACAGGGGAACTCATGCTGGTAAATACATCTTCGAAAAAGGTAAGACGTAATTATGGCAAATTCTATCATGAAAAAGTGAAGTATTACAAAGAAAGCTTTACAAAATCTGGTGCGGGAGCGATTGATTGTCGAGTTGATGAAAGCTATGTAAAAAAGTTATTGGGCTATTTTAAAAGAAGAGGATAAAAAGATTAACGATTTATGATTAACGAATTACGATTTATGAAAACAAGATACAGTCTTCAGTCTTCAGTCTTCAGTCACCAGTTATCGGTCTTTTTCTCTATACTCTTTTGTCTATCGTCTTTAGCTTCATTTTCTCAAGTAACATCATCTGTAGAAACCAATTCTATAAAAATTGGAGAACAGATTACTTACGAAATAAAAGTTGAAGCAGATACCACAAAGCTAGTTGTGTTCCCAGAAGGGCAAACCTTTTCGCCTTTGGAAATGATAGAAGCATATCAAATTGATACTACAAAAAATAAGGATAAATATAACCTGATAAGACGATATGGTTTAATACAGTTTGATTCGGGTTCATATACCATCCCAAGGCAAAAAATTATTATTGGAGATAGAACTTTTTTTACAGATTCATTACAAGTTGAAGTCAACGATATTGTGGTAGATACTACAAAAGGACTTTATGATATCAAACCCATTATCGCAGTTAAAAAAACAGGAAGCAATTGGTGGAAATATGTATTATACGCACTGTTAATTATTGGTGCTATAGGGGCTTTAATATATTGGTTTATTTGGCGAAAAAAGCCGTTGACGGAAGAAGAACAAATTGCTTTGTTACCACCTTATGATAGAGCTAAATTAGCATTAAAAAAGCTAGATGAAAGTCATTATTTAGAACATGAAAATTTAAAAGATTATTATTCGGATCTGACATTCATCATCAGAAAATATCTTGATGAAAAAGTATATGATCATGCTTTAGAGAGTACTACAGACGAATTAATCCACCGACTTAATTTGCTTAAAGACGGCAATCAAGTAGATTTAAGTAAAGACGATATTAAAAACCTAGAAAGCATTTTAAAACGTGCCGATTTAGTGAAATTCGCAAAGTCTGCTCCAGATATTGAACTCGCAAAAATTGATAGAGATACTATTGATTTAGAGATAGATCACGTAAAAGAGGCATTGCCAGAACCTACCGAAGAAGAAAAGCTTTTAGATCAAAAATATAGAGAAGAACAAGCCCGTAAAAAGAAGCGGAACAAAATAATTATTACAGTTCTTTTAAGCTTATTTTTAATTACAGCAGCTGTTGTTGGTTTTTCAATAAAATATGGCTTTGATTATGTGAAAGATACGGTTATTGGTCATGATAGTAAAGAACTTCTAGAAGGCGAATGGGTTACCAGCGCATACGGATTTCCACCAATAACGATTACAACACCAAAGGTTTTAAAAAGAACAACGCCTGAGTTACCAGAAGAAATGGCTCAGCAAATAGACTTAACGCAATTTGAATACGGAAGCCTAATTGGTCAGTTTCAAATTACGGCGGCTACAACCAGATTAAAAAATCTTGGGGATAATAAAATAGATATTAAACAAGCTATAGATGGAAGTTTAAAAATGTTTGAATCTGTTGGGGCTCAAAACATAATAACAAAAACAGATGAGTTTACCACACCAAACGGCGCGGAAGGATTGAAAGTGTATGGCACTATGGAAATACCAGTTCCAAATACTGATAAATTTCAAAAAAGCAATTATGTTATTTTGGGCTTTACATCCGAAAATGTAATACAGCAAGTGCTGGTAGCTTATAAAGAATATGATGTTTACGCCGAAAAAATGACAGAACGCATTCTAAATTCAGTTGAACTTAAAGAAGTAGAAGAATAATGTTTGAGGGCATAGAATTTTTAAATATAGGGTTTTTCTGGTTGCTGTTGGCGCTTCCTGTAGCGGTACTTTGGTATGTTTTTAAACACAAAAAACAAACAGCAGAACTTAAAATATCAAGTTTAAAAGGCTTTAAAGTTACCAATTCTTGGTTGCCAAAATTAAAACATCTTTTATTTGCTTTGCGGTTAGTAGCGCTAGCAATACTTATAACAGCTTTAGCGAGACCGCAATCTGTTGATGTGTCTACTAAAACGAAAACCACACGAGGTATAGATATAGTCATGGCCATAGATGTTTCAGCTAGTATGTTAGCTAAAGATTTATCGCCAAATAGGTTAGAAGCCTTAAAAAAAGTAGCTGCAGAATTTATAAAAGGCAGACCAAATGATAGAATAGGTCTAGTAGAATATGCAGGAGAAAGCTATACTAAAACACCTATTACAAGCGATAAATCTATAGTGTTAAGGTCGCTTAAGAGCATTAAGTACAATACAATAATTGAAGGCGGTACCGCTATTGGTATGGGCTTAGCAACATCGGTTAATAGATTAAAAGATAGTAAAGCCACAAGTAAGGTTATTATTTTATTGACTGATGGCGTAAATAACTCAGGTTTTATAGATCCAAAAATAGCGAGTGAATTGGCTGTTGAATACGGTATCAAAACGTATACTATTGGTTTGGGAACTAACGGGATGGCACTATCTCCTGTTGCGATTTTGCCAAATGGTAATTTTCAATACGGACGTATACAAGTCGAGATTGATGAAGCCTTACTTAAAGAAATAGCCGAAGTTACCGGTGGTAAATATTTTAGAGCAACAAACAACAAGAAACTTGAAGAGATTTACGATGAAATTAATAAACTAGAAAAAACAGAAATAGAAGAATTTAAGTTTTATAATTACGAAGAAAAATATCGCTCGTTAGTCATTTTGGCAGGGTTATTATTGCTTTTAGAATTATTATTACGCTTTACAGTATTTAGGAGTTTTGTATAAGTGTTGCTTTTTTTCTTTTCCGCGGAAGCGGAAATCTTAAATTTAAAGATATACAGGACATCGATGGCAAACTGCCAAATGAAGACTGTTTACTGAAGACTAAAAAATGTATCAATTAGAAGAAAAAATATGGTTTTGGGCATTGGCAATTATTCCAGTAATAATCCTGCTTTTTTTGCTGCTTCAATTTTGGAGATATAGAGCACAGAACAAATTTGCAGATAAAAAATTGCTAAAAAGGTTAAGCCCAAATAGGTCTATATTCAAAGCAGTTCTAAAAATTATTGTTTTAAGCTTGGCTTTTTTGTGCTTAACGATTGCTCTGGTAAACCCGAAAATTGGTACAAAATTAGAAACTGTTAAACGCGAGGGGGTAGATATTGTTTTTGCCGTCGATGTTTCTAAAAGTATGCTAGCCGAAGATATTGCACCTAACCGATTAGAGAAATCAAAACAACTCGTTACACAAATCATTAATAATTTGGCTAGTGACCGTGTTGGTATTATCGCTTATGCAGGAAAAGCATTTCCGCAATTGCCAATAACAACAGATTATGCATCGGCTAAAATGTTTTTGCAAAGCATGAATACCGATATGCTATCATCACAAGGAACAGCAATAAACGAAGCTATTAAATTGGCTAAAACTTATTTTGATGATGAAGAGCAAACAAATAGAGTACTTATTATTATTTCAGATGGCGAAGACCATAGTCAAGAAGCCGCCGCTATAGCAGAAGAAGCTCATAAAGAAGGTATTAGGATTTTTACTATAGGCGTTGGAGATGTAAAAGGCGGTCCTATTCCAGAAAAGCGAAATGGGATTGTTTTAAACTATAAAAAAGATAATCAAGGCGAAACCGTTATCACGCGGTTAAATGAAGAAACGCTTCAAAATATTGCTAACCAAGCTAACGGCGCATACATTAATGGAAAAAACACAAAGGATGTAGTCGCAAATATCCGCGAGATTTTAAGCGGAATGGATAAAACAGAATTTGAAGCAAAACAATTTGCGGAATTTAAGGACCAGTTTCAATGGTTTTTAGGTTTTGGTATTTTCTTTTTGCTATTAGATGTTTTCTTGTTAGAACGAAAAACAGCATGGTTGAAAAAATTGAATTTATTTAATGAAAACCTTTAGTTTCCGCGATTCCGATAATTATCGGGAGGAAATCTCATAAATTGAAGTAATTAACAATTTTATAAATTTTTTAACGAACAAAAAACACAAGGTTTTATACCTTAAAAATAAAAAAATGAAGCATATATTATTAATCTTATTGGCGTGTGTTACTTCAATCTCTTTTGCCCAAGAAGAAGATAAGGCACAACTGCAGGCTTTAAAGAAAGCTAATAATTATGTTTACCAAGGAAATGCTTTAGCGAAAGGAGACGATTTTATCTCCGCAGAAATGGCATATAGAAAAGCTATTTCAGAACAGCCTTCTAGTGTTACAGGGGCTTACAATTTAGGGAATTCCTATTACGAAAAAGGAAATTATGAAGAGGCTTTATATAGGCATCAACAAGCTGCGGAAAGGGCTACTTCAAAAGTAGAAAAGCATAAAGCATTTCATAATATTGGTAATATTTTAATGAAAAATGAAAAATATAAAGAAGCCGTTGAAGCTTATAAAAATGCTTTAAGAAACGACCCTACTGATGAAGAAACACGTTATAATTTGGCCGTAGCTAAGAAAAAACAGAAAGAGCAAGAAGATAAACAGCAAGAGGAGAATAAAGACGATAAAGATAAAAAGGACGAGGATAAGGATAATAAAGATCAGAAAGAAAACGAAGACAAAAAGGAGAATCAAGATAATAAAGATCAAGAAGGAGACGATAAAGAGGATAAAAAAGATAAGGGAGACGAAGACGAGAAAAAGGAGGATGAGGGTAAACCTAAAGATGAAAAAAAGGATAAAGGAGATGATGAAAAAAAGAAAGAAGAACAAAAACCTAAGCCTCAACCCGGGCAACTGTCTCCACAACAAATAAAGAGTTTGTTAGAAGCCATGAATAATCAAGAACAGAAAGTTCAAGAAAAAATGAATGCTGAAAAACAAAAAGGCGTAAAAATAAAGACTGATAAGGACTGGTAAAACGAATTACGATAGACGACTTACGAATGTTGATTTAACTAATACTGCAATCGTAAATCGTAAATCTAAAATATATAATGAACTTAATAAAACACATAACCATATTACTATTCATACTTACTACAAGTATCGTTTCTGCGCAAGTAAAATTTGAAGCCAAAGTAAGCAAGCAAAAGCTAGGGGTTAACGAACGTTTACGTGTTGATTTTGAAATGAACCAAGATGGAGATAATTTTAATCCGCCAAGTTTTTCGGGCTTTACGGTTGTTGGCGGACCAAATCAATCGGTTAGTAATTCATGGATTAATGGGGTGCGTTCTTATAAAAAAACATACAGTTACTTTTTAGCACCAAAACAGCGAGGGAACTTCACCATTTCGCAAGCAACCATAACAATTAAAGGAGAAAACTTTAAAACAACACCTGTAAAAGTTATAGTTACCGGAGCTGTTGATATTCCTAAAGACCCGAATGATCCCACTTATTTAGCCTCAGAAAACATTCATTTAGTCGCTGAGGTTTCAAAATCAAATCCTTATTTAAACGAAGCAATTACGGTGGTTTACAAATTATATGTATCGCCTAAAATAGCAGTTGATAATTGGAATGAAATCGATAGCCCTCGCTACAATGATTTTTGGAGCCAAGCCATAAACACACAAGGGCAGAAGGTTCAAAACGGTACTTATAATGGCGAAGATTATCGCTATTTAGTATTACGAAAAGCAGTATTATATCCTCAAAAAACAGGCAAATTAAATATAGAGCCATTAAGCTTAAACATAGCATTGCGCGTGCCTTCCAAAAGACGTGATATTTTTGGAAGTCTTTTAATGACCCGTGTTAACAAAACGGTTTCAGCAGGAAATAAATCAATACAAGTAAAACCTTTACCCGAAGCTGGTAAACCAGTCGATTTTACTGGTGCTGTTGGTGATTTTAGTTTTGATGTGGTGGCTTCAAAAACAGAGTTAGACGCTTCGGAATCTTTACAGCTAAAAGTAAGCGCAAGAGGAAACGGAAACTTAAAGCTCTTTAAGCTTCCTAAAATATCATTGCCAAGTTCTTTAGAGGTTTATGAGCCAGAACATAAAGAGGATGTAAACACTAATTTATCGGGCATGAAAGGTAGTATTTCAGATAGTTATACGGTGGTGCCTCAGTATAAAGGAAAATACCCGATACCTAGCATTTCCTTTTCATATTTCGATTTAAAAACAGCAACATATAAGCGCTTATCTTCTGATGAAATTGTGATTAATGTTTTAAATGGACCTTCAAATAGCACAAATGCTAATGAAGGAAGTACCGTTTCAAATAATAATAAACAAGCAGTAGTTTTGAATAGTGACCAGTTTGCTTTTATTAAAACAAAAACAGAATTTTCAACTATCAAGCCAAACTATTTCTTTAAAACCAATTTATTTTGGAACTTGTTGTTATTGCCCTTTTTAGCAATTCCATTGGCTATTGCTATCAGAAAGAAAAAGGCAAGTAGAGATGCTGATGTTTATGGCAACAGAATCAGAAAGGCAGATAAATTAGCCAGAAAATATTTGAGCCATGCCAAAAAATCTTTGGGTAAAAAAGAAGCGTTTTATATTGCCCTTGAGAAAGCATTACATAATTATTTAAAAGCAAAATTACATATAGAAACCAATGATTTAAGTAAAGATAAAATCAATAGTTTGCTAAAAGAAAAACAAGTAGATGATGAAGTTATTAAGAGTTTTGGCGGCATTTTAGAAAACTGTGAACTGGCGCGCTATACGCCTATTGATATTGCAACCATGCAAGAAGATTATGGAAAAGCTGCAAAAACAATTTCTTTAATTGATAAACAAGCACGTTAAGATGAAAAAGACTTTTTACATACTATCATTATTATTTAGCTTTTTGGGTTTTGCACAAAACGAAGCTTTGTTTGAAAAAGCAAATGCCCTTTATAATGATGGTAAATATGCCGAAGCTATAGATAATTATAGTGCTATTTTAGAAAGTGGAAACCATTCTGCAGATCTATATTTCAATTTAGCTAATGCCAATTACAAGCTAAATAATATTGCACCTAGTATTTATTATTATGAAAAGGCATTACAATTAGCTCCAGATGATACTGATATAATAAACAATGCGGCTTTTGCTAAAAACATGACTATTGATGCTATAGATGTTATTCCAGATGCAGGATTTTCTAAACTATTAAAAAGTACAACAAATAAAATGTCTTTTGATGATTGGGCAATAGCCTCCGTTGGTTTGGTATTCTGTTTTGTTATTTTATTTTTAATCTATTATTTTACGTACTCAACTATAAATAAACGCATGGCATTTATTGGTAGTTTAACAGCATTAGTATTCGTTTGTATAACTCTAGCCTTTGCGTTTCATAAGTATAATTTAGATAAAAAAGATAACCCTGCCATTGTGTTTGCTCAGGAAAGCAAAGTAAAAAGCGACCCTAATACTAGAAGTGAAGAATCTTTTAGATTACATGAAGGGACTAAAGTTCAGGTTGTTGAAGCGTATAACGATTGGAAAAAAATAAAACTTTCTGATGGAAAAACAGGTTGGGTCGTTTCAGATGACATTAAATTGTTGAAGGATTTTTGATTATTCTTTAACAAAACGCTATATTTGCTTTTTTAATTTTAAATACATGTCAAGGAGAATTGTTTCTATATTATTATCTTCATTGTTTTTGTTGTTTTTAACGGCACCAACAATTATTTTTTTGGTAGACGATTCTGTTGATGTTTCTGCTTTCTATGCGTCTTCTGAAGAAGAAGAAAAAGCAAGTGAAAAAAACAAAGAAATAGAACTTTTGTTTTTAGAATTAAATAATTCAGATTTAGATTTTGCTTCTTCAGAAGTTGAAAATAATTTAGGATACTATTTTAAAAATTATCCTAAACCTCACTTAAATTTAATTTCCCCACCCCCAGAGTGTAACATATTATAATTTCCGGTTTATAGACTTTTAAGTCGAATTCATTTTAACAACTTTTGATATTTATATACCAAGAGTAGAAAATTATTATAATATGTTTAAAACTATTAAGAATGACTTGCCAGCGAGTATAGTCGTATTTTTTGTCGCATTACCGTTATGTTTAGGTATTGCTTTAGCAAGTGGTGCACCACTTTTTTCAGGATTAATTGCAGGTATTATTGGAGGAATTGTAGTTGGTGGATTAAGTGGCTCTAAAATTGGAGTTAGTGGTCCTGCAGCTGGTTTAGCGGCTATCGTATTAACGGCTATTGGTACCTTAGGAGGCTATGAGAATTTTTTAGTTGCCGTTGTTTTAGGAGGCATTATTCAAATTCTGTTTGGTATTTTAAAAGCTGGGGTTATTGGATATTATTTCCCGTCTTCTGTTATTAAAGGTATGCTAACAGGAATTGGTATTATTATTATTTTAAAGCAAATACCTCACTTTTTTGGATATGATGCAGATCCAGAAGGCGATTTTGCCTTCTTTCAGGTTGATGGAGAAAATACTTTTTCTGACCTTTATAAAACCTTAAAATTTATCACTCCAGGCTCTGCTTTAATTGGGTTTATTGGTTTGGGGATTTTAATACTATGGGAAAAGGTTCTATCAAAAAAAGGCAAAATATTTCAATTAGTACAGGGACCGTTAGTAGCAGTTGTTGTTGGAATTGTGTTTTATGCCGTAACACAATCAAATGAGGCCTTATCAATATCACAGTCTCATTTAGTTAGTGTTCCCGTTCCTGAAGATACTGCATCCTTTTTGGGTCAGTTTAGTTTTCCAAATTTTAGCGCTATAACAAATCCAGATATATGGATTGTAGCTTTTACCATAGCTTTAGTAGCAAGTTTAGAAACACTATTGTGTGTTGAAGCTACCGATAGACTAGATCCTCACAAAAATGTAACTCCAACTAATAGAGAGTTATTGGCTCAGGGAACAGGAAACATACTTTCTGGATTGATAGGAGGTTTACCTATAACCCAAGTTATTGTACGTAGTTCGGCAAATATTCAATCTGGTGGTGTCTCTAAAATGTCTGCTATTATTCATGGCTTCTTTTTATTAATCTCAGTTATTTTAATTCCTAGGTTGTTGAATATGATTCCGCTTTCAGTTTTAGCTGCTATTTTACTTGTCGTTGGTTATAAACTTGCAAAACCAGGGTTGTTTAAGAAAATGTATGATTTAGGATGGAAACAATGGATTCCGTTTAATGTTACTGTTTTAGGAATCGTATTTATTGATTTGCTTTGGGGTATAGGTTTAGGTCTTGCTGTTGGTATTGTTGTTATTTTATTAAAAAGCTACCAAAATTCTCATTTCCTTCACATTGAAGATAAAAGTAATGGAAAGCATAGAATAAGCATGACACTTGCAGAAGAAGTAACGTTTTTTAACAAAGGTGCTATTCTAAAGGAATTAGACAGTTTGCCTAGAGACACCTTTTTAGAAATAAACTTGCTTAAAACCAGGTATTTGGATAATGATATTATCGAAATTCTAGAAGATTTTCTTTATAAATCGAAAGAAAGAAATATTGATATTAAGCTGGTTTCAAAACGTGGTATTGTTGAAAATCCATCCAGTTTTATTAAGTTTTTTAATGAAAGACCAAAATCAGAAATGAGTTTAAGTTAATACCAAGAATTATGAAAAATAATAAATATAAAATACTAGTTCTTTCAGACTTAAAAGAGAATACAACTGAAATACTAAAAAGTTCTGTAAGTCTTGCTAAAATAATAGGCGGAGAAGTTAAGTTTTTCCATGTAAAAAAACCAACAGATGTTGTTGAGAGAGAAAGCCAATTATCAGCTTTTAGAACCATAAATGAACAACATACGGTAACCAAAAAAGGCATTGAAAAATTTGTAGATTCTGCGTCTAAAGCGTATGGCGTAGCTATAGACTACAGTTATGCTTTTGGAAATGTAAAAAATGAAATTAAGCAATATATTAAAGAAAATCAGCCAGATGTCATTGTTTTAGGAAAAAGGAAATCAATGCCAATTAGCTTAATAGGCGATAAAGTGATCAATTTTATTTTAAAAAAATACGACGGTATGGTTATGATAGTTGATGATAAAAATACTTTAGAGCCAAATAAAAAGTTGTCAATAGGGTTGCTTAGTGATGCGGAACAGTTAATTAATGTAGCATTTGCTGACGATTTAATAAAGCAAACCGACGAACCATTGAAATCATTCAGAATTGTTAACAGTTCAAACAATACACCAATAGAGACAGACAACCCAGCAACTAAAAAAACCGTTGAATATGTATTTGAGCATAACGACAATACAATTAGCAATCTTTCAAACTATTTATCAAAAAGCAGTATAAACTTATTGTGTGTAGATAGAAGCGTGAATAACGGAAATACCGCATTGATAAAATCAGATATTAAGAACATAGTAAACAAAATAAACGTGTCAATGTTGTTAACAGCCAGATACGTTAACAATTAAAATAGGCGTAAATATAAACCATTAAATAAAATATCATGAAAGCACATACAAAAGAAACACAATCAACAATGACGCCTGAAAAGGCATTACAATTTTTAAAAGAAGGAAATCAAAGATTTCAACAAAACTTAAAAGCGAACCGAAATTTATTGGAGCAAGTTAACGATACTAGTGATGGGCAATTTCCGTTTGCAACCATTTTAAGCTGTATAGATTCTAGAGTATCTGCAGAGCTAGTTTTCGATCAAGGTTTAGGCGATATTTTTAGTGTTAGAATTGCCGGAAATTTTGTAAACGAAGACATTTTAGGGAGTATGGAATTTGCCTCTAAACTTGCAGGAACAAAGCTAATTGTTGTTTTAGGTCACACAAGTTGTGGGGCTATAAAAGGAGCTTGTGACGATGCGAAGATGGGTAATTTAACCAAGCTTATTGAAAAAATCACACCAGCAGTAAATGCCGTATCAGAACCTAAAGATGAAACTTTAAGAAACTCTAAAAACTTAGATTTTGTTGATACAGTATCAAAAAAGAATGTAGAGTTAACCATTGATAGAATATATAAAGAAAGCCCAATTCTTTCTGAAATGGAAAAGGGTGGTGAGATAAAAATTATTGGTGCTATGTATGACATCAATACAGGTGCCGTTGATTTTTATGAATAACCAAATTATTGGGAAAGATTAGTATGAATAAGACAGTTAATGTGATAGCACTAATCCCATGATTACTACTATCATTATTTGACTAATTCCATGATGGTAATTTTGATTCTTTTGTATTGGTAAAAATGTAAACAAAATACAGAGTTGAAACACAAGTAGAAATTAATCTAATATTATAATAAGGGAAAATTCCTTAGTTTAAAAATTAAACTAAAGTAAAAAAGCTAATACTTTTCGATATTGGCTTTTTTTTTGAACAAAGTTGGATTATCTTGGTATTTCTTAACTTAATTTCACATATGAAAAACTTATTTTCAAATATAAAGGGAGATGCCTTTGGAGGCATTACTGCAGGAATTGTAGCTTTACCGTTAGCTCTAGCGTTTGGTGTTTCATCTGGTTTAGGTCCAACAGCTGGTCTTTATGGTGCTATTTTTATAAGCTTCTTTGCTGCTCTTTTTGGTGGTACAAGCACACAAATTTCTGGACCAACAGCTCCAATGACTGCTGTAAGTATGATCGTTATTGCAGGTATCATTGCAACAAATGACGGTGATGTTAATAAAGCATTACCAGTAATTCTTACTGTATTTTTACTAGCAGGATTAATGCAAATTGGTTTAGGGGTTTTAGGATTAGGGAAGTATATTAGATACATTCCGTATCCAGTTGTATCAGGTTTTATGACGGCTATTGGCGTTATTATTTTACTAACTCAAATATTACCGTCTTTAGGGTACTATCCAAAAGAAGATATGGAGTTTGTTGATACTTTTAAACCTCAAGCAGAAGAAGTTATTCTCGAAAATATTTTAAAAGAAGAAGCAGGAGAAGGTATTTTAGTACTTGAGGATTTTAAAGAAACCTTAAATCGTGCTCATGAAATTTCTCAAGAAGCTATATTAAAAGAATCTCAAACTTTAGCTGCAAAGGAGGCTTCTGGAGCCTTGGGAGCTATAAAGGCCTTTCCAAAGGCTATTCAAAGTATTAATTGGTTGGAGTTAATTTTAGCTTTAGGAACCATTTTTATCATATACGGATTTAAAAGGATTACTAAAGCAGTGCCGAGTACTTTGGTCGCGTTGGTGGTCATGTCTGGTATAGCTGTAGGCTTCGGATTAAATTATAGACCCATTGAAGAAATCCCTAGTGGATTGCCTATTCCAAATTTAGAGATTTTTACAAGTTTTAGTATAAGTAGTATAACGCCTTATGTTTTTACAGCGTTGACTTTAGCGCTTTTAGGTGCCATAGATTCTTTGCTTACTAGTGTGGTGGCAGATAACATGACAAAAACTAAACATAAACCAAATAAAGAGTTGGTAGGTCAAGGTATTGGTAATAGTATCGCCGCTATTTTTGGCGGAATTCCTGGAGCAGGAGCAACAATAAGAACCGTAGTAAATATTACATCTGGTGGAAAAACAAAACTATCGGGGATGATTGCAGGAGTTATGCTATTAATTATTCTTTTAGGCTTAGGGCCAGTGGCGTCTCAAATCCCTGCGGCTGTACTAGCTGGAATATTAATTACAGTAGGTATAGGGGTAATGGATTATAAAGGCTTGAAAGCGATACCAGCACTTCCAAGAGATGTTAAAATTGGACCATTTAAAATGAGTTCAGAAGTATTAATAATGATTGTAGTATTATTACTTTCTACATTTTGGAACTTGGTTTATGCTGTTGGCATTGGGTTAGTAATAGCCTCTTTAATGTTTATGAAGAAAATTGGAGATTTAACTGCTGAACGTTCAGATGTCAAAGCGCTTAAAGAGGAAGCATGGGCAGATGAGGGAGAATTTCCTTCAAACTTAAAAGAAGAAGTGTTTATCAAACACTTGAAAGGCCCCTTGTTTTTTGGCTCTACTAGTGATTTTCAAGCTTTAACACTTCAAATACCAGAAACTGCTAAAACCGTCATTTTAAGATTAGGACGTATGCAATATATGGACCAATCAGGGCTTTACGCCATGGAAGACATGCTTCAAGATTTAAATAAAAAAGGGATTGAAGTTGTTTTTGTTGGATTGCTAAAACAGCCTAAGTATATGATGGAACGCATTGATATTATTCCAGATTTAATTCCAAATGAGCATATATTTAATAAGTTCAATGATTGTATGCAATGGATAAAACAAAATATTAAAGACAAAATTTAAAATAAAGATTATGGATTTAAAAAAAGTATTTAAAAATAACGAAAAGTGGATTAAAGACAGGTTAGCTGGAGATGAAAAATACTTTGAAGAGCTTGGTAAAGGTCAAAACCCAGAACTTTTATATATTGGTTGTAGCGATAGTCGGGTTACTGCTGAAGATTTAATGGGACTTGGCCCTGGTGAAGTATTTGTGCACCGTAACATAGCCAATATGGTTATTAGTATAGATTTGAATGTGATGTCAGTTGTTAATTATGCGGTTAATCATTTAAAAGTAAATCATATTGTGGTTTGCGGACATTATGCCTGTGGTGGTGTAAAAGCAGCAATGCAATCAGCAGATTTAGGTATTTTAAACCCTTGGTTACGTAACATTCGCGATGTGTATAGAATTCATAAATTAGAATTAAATGCCATTGAAGATGAAGATAAAAAATATGATAGATTAGTTGAGCTTAATGTAAAAGAACAATGTGTAAATCTTATTAAAACCGCTGCGGTACAAAAAGCCTATAGAGATAGAGGTTTAGTAGTTCACGGTTGGGTGTTTGATGTGCACACAGGAAAATTAATTGATTTAAAAATCAATTTTGAAAAGTATTTAAAAGATATTATGGAAATCTATCATTTAGATTAAATTCAAAAAAGCCATTTTTTTAAAGTGGCTTTTTTTATATTTCAGTCTTAGGGGCTTCATCTTCATTAGGTTCCAATATATTCGGAAAAATCATCGGCACTAAAGATTTTACGGGTTTATAAGTTGCGGACTCCTGTTTCGTTTCATCATCTAAAAGGGTTATGGTGTTATTCAGTTTATCAAAAACGTTTAAAATCACACTTAAAATCAAGGCAATTTTTAATGCCCCAAAAATACCACCAGCAAGCTTGTTAATGATCCCTAAAGCAGCAAAATTAGCTAATTTGGTTAATGCTTTTCCCGCTAGCCCAATAGCCAAAACGATGATGACGAAGGTTACAGCAAAAGCCGTAATATTAATCGTTTTTTCGTTCCATTCTGTTTTGGTTTGTAAAAATGCGGCAGCAAAATTGCTAAAATGTATGGCGCCATATACCCCAGCAACCAAAGCCACCAAAGAAGCCACTTCAACAAAAAGCCCTTTCATAAAACCACGAACCAACCCAAATAAAATTAATGCCCCTAGAACAATATCAATAACACTCATATTTTTGTAATTTAAAACAAATATAAAATAATACTAACACTTAGGTTTATTAACTTTGCGACATTCAAATTAGTGAAACATATATTATTAAACATGTATTGTTTAATAATTATTTTAGTTGAACTAATCCTGATTCTTTTTCTGATTTTATTTCAGTACCCATCGGGACTCATCATAATTACGATATGAATAATGGCTAGAGACGAACAATTAAAAGAACGTTGGGAAATGGTAGTACAAAAACTATCCGATCAATTTGCAGATGGAGATACTTTAGATCTCGATGCCATCATTTATCTTATTGGAGTGCAAGAGCTCGGTCAGTTGGAAAAAACCTTTAAAAAGGACCAAAAACTTGACCTTATGCATATTGCCATTTGTAAACTACTGAAGCCTTATGGCTACTACGAACTCGATTTTGTGGATGAAGAAGGCTGGCCACATTACAAAACGTTAGAAGCCTTACCTTATTTAAAAGCAGGGGAGCAAAGTGTGTTAATGAAAGAGGCTATTGTGAACTACTTTTTAGAAACCCAGTATATCAATTAAAATAATTTGGGCGCATGCCTGCCGCTAGGCAGGTTACCACTCCCGATAACTATCGGGAGGTCGGGCTTGAAGTTTATCTTGAGCATAGTATAAAGGTTACAATCTTTTCTTGTGCTGAACTTGTTTCAGTATCCCATCAAAAAATTTAGATTCATAAAAGTTCTAGTTTTAATCAAAATATCAGTTAGCACAAAAATGGATTTCCTCTTCAATCCCTAACGCAATTCACGTAAAAAACAGTAAATTTGCCATCATTTTGTAATAGGTCATGATAGATAAGATAAAAGAACTCATAGCAGAAGCAGAAGCTTTTAAAGCCCAATCAAAAGAAGAGGTTGAAGCATTCCGGATAAAATATTTAGGTAAAAAAGGACTACTAAACGACTTTTTTGCTGAGTTTAAAAATGTAGCAAACGACCAGAAAAAAGAATTTGGTCAAACCATAAATAAACTTAAAAAAACGGCTGAAGATAAGGTCAGTGCTTTAAAAGAAGAGTTAGAAAGCAAGGAAGAAGTAAAAGGTGTTTATGGCGATTTATCACGTCCAGGCGAGCCTATTCAAATTGGGGCACGTCATCCTATTTCAATAGTGAAAAATCAAATCATTGATATTTTTTCCCGTATAGGTTTTAACGTCAGCGAAGGGCCAGAAATTGAGGATGATTGGCACAACTTTACAGCACTAAACTTACCAGAATACCACCCGGCACGCGATATGCAGGATACGTTTTTTATTCAAACCAATCCAGATATATTATTACGTACACACACCAGTTCTGTACAAGTACGTTATATGGAAAACAATAAACCACCTATCCGTACTATTTCACCAGGTAGAGTTTACAGAAACGAAGCCATATCTGCGCGTTCACATTGTTTTTTCCATCAAGTGGAAGGCTTGTATGTAGATAAAGACGTTAGTTTTGCAGATTTAAAACAAACGCTTCAACATTTTACAACAGAGATGTTCGGGAAAAGTAAAATTCGTTTACGCCCATCCTACTTTCCTTTCACAGAACCAAGTGCAGAAATTGATGTGTATTGGGGATTAGAAACGGAAACCGATTATAAAATCACAAAGGGTACTGGCTGGTTAGAAATTGGTGGTTGTGGTATGGTAGATCCTAATGTACTTGAAAATTGTAATATTGATACCGCTGAGTATTCAGGGTTTGCATTTGGAGTAGGAATTGATAGAATTGCTATGTTGCTACATCAAATTGGAGATATCCGTTTACTTAGTGAAAATGATGTTAGGTTTTTAGAGCAGTTTAAGTCTGCTTTATAATTGTCATTCCTGCGAAGGCAGGAATCTTTTCCAATTGAATTTCCTTGTTTATTATGAAAGACGATATCATTATTCCAAAAGTTGAAAACGTATACATTGCTATAGTAAACGAATACAACGATATTTACAAAACTCAAGATTGGAACGCTTACATCATAAACAATAAAGATGTCGATTTAGAAATGATACTTATTGTTACCAGTGGCTATTCCGAAAATAAGACAACCTCAGTTTTTAGGAAAAAGTTAGATAGACTTCCTAAAAAAAGCTATGCTAAGATTGAGTTGATGCAAGAAGAACTATTTGCGTTAAACAATATCTTTAAAGTTTCTTTTTTTGTAGGTAACACCATGTTTGATAAAACCTATTTATTTAGAAAAAACACGATTAATTTAAAAGCTTTACGAGCTGTTCCTTTAATGGATGTAAAAGGGGTTTTGGTGAAGTAGCAAATTCCTGTGAAAACAGGAATCTCATAGCAAAATAAGCTAAATCCATTTGGTAAACTATGACTTTAGCCGGTAAGTGCTTTAAGGATAGTAGTGGAAAGCCCACAACGAGTCCCGATAGCTATCGGGACGAGCGAGGACTTGTAACGGATAGCCTGACCCGATAGGGTAACGCCCAAAAAACTTTTATAAAATAATAAGATTTCTTTTTTCAAAGGACTTTTTAATCCAGCTTCTCGGTCAGTTTTTTAAATACCGTTTTAGGATTTTTATTGTCGTAAAGTATTGCGTAAACAGCATCTATTATTGGAGTATCTGCCTTTTTTTCGTTTTTGTTATTGATTAAAAAAGCACTTTTTGTGGCGTAATAGCCTTCGGCAACCATATTCATTTCCATTTGTGCAGATTTTACGGTGTAGCCTTTGCCGATCATATTGCCAAACATACGGTTTCGTGAAAAAACAGAGTAGCCCGTTACCAATAAATCACCTAAATAAGCCGAATTATTAATGTTACGTTTCATTTTATGCACTTTTTTAATGTAGCGTTTCATTTCTCTAATAGCATTACTCATCAAAACACTCTGGAAATTATCACCATAACCCAAACCATGTGCAATTCCAGCTGCTATAGCATAAATATTTTTAAGCATGACGCCGTATTCTACACCAATAACATCATCACTTATTTTTGTTTTTATATAATCGCTAGATAAACTATCGGCTATATGTTGCGCTTTTTGGGCGTTCCAACATGAAATGGTTAGGTATGATAAGCGCTCTAAAGCAACCTCTTCAGCATGACATGGACCAGCAATAACAGCAATACTTTCAAATGGCACTTTGTAATGCTCGTTAAAGTGTTCGCCTACTAATAATCCCGTTTCAGGAACAATCCCTTTTACTGCCGAGACTATGGTTTTTTTAGTAATATCAATAGTTAACTTTTCTAATTCGCTGTACATAAACGCAGAGGGAATTACAAAGATTAAAACATCTGCCCAATCCGCAATTTCATTAATATCATTGCTCAGTTTTAATTGTTCTAAATGAAATTCAACTGAACTTAAATAATTAGGGTTGTGCTGCTCTCTCAACAAGTGCTCTTTGGTGTATACACTGCGCATGTACCATCCAATTTCATCTAAATTCTCGCTAAGCATTTTTACAATTGCCGTTGCCCAACTCCCTGCACCAAAAACCGCATATTTTAAAGGTTTGTCCATAGATTTTAAATCATTTTCTATTTCAAAAATACATAAATATTTTCCTATTTGATAATTGTCCTTTAAAAGAATGAAATAGAGTTTTGAATAATACCGATATACTTTAATAGAAACAAATACCTGAAAACTGCGACTGTAATCTACGACTGAAAAATTTTTGGCACGCGTTTTGAAACTTCATAAGAAAGAACCCTAAAATATTATATTATGAAGATGATAAAAATACTTTTAAGTTTTGCTTTAACAGCAACGCTTTTTACATCATGTTATACAGAAGTGCTAGTAGATGATTTTGATGACGAACAGTCTATATCTCTAAATCAATTATTACGCTCTCATGAGTTGTGGTACGTAGATATTAATAGCACTGTTGGCTATGGCGAAACGCCGTTTCTACAAAAGGCTTTTACGATTTCTTTTATTAACGGTGTCTTGTATGCTAATAATAATATTGCAGGATTAGGTGCTAATGGTGATGGATTTGGTATTGATGTTGGCGAATATGACGCTTATGATATGATTTTGGATGTGCAACATGATATTGATGGGTTTTCAACGTTTGATGTATTTCAAGTAGATAGTAACACGATTGAATTGTATAACCCAAACAACGATACCTCATACTTTTTAGATGGTTACCAACGCAGTAATTTTGATTATGACTTTGTATTCTACGATAATATCCATTATTTCTTACAAGAATATGACGCTTGGGAAAAAACATATACAAGTGAGTTTGGAGCTATAAATGAATTTGATAACGAAAACTATTTGCAGTTTTTAGCTGGTGGAAACGATTCAACCTTTAGAAGTTCTCAAGATGATAATGGCCTTAATCCGAACAATCTTATTTGGGATTATACAGGGGTTTATGGTATTGGTGATGTTAGTGGCAATGAGTTTTTAAAAATTTTAACATTAGATTATGACTTCTTGGACAATGAATATTTTGAATTGAGCGTTATAAATGATAGTAAGATAGAATTATTTCATCCCGCATCTGAAACGGTTTACGAATTTGAAGGCAGAGGATATATTCAGTATTTAAAAACAAGCAATACTAAAGGAAAGGTAAAAGTTTCAGAAGATAAAAAACGTAAGTTTAAAAAAGATAAAGTAGCAAACCCAAGAGAAAACACTAGGGTTTAATAGTAAAGATACTTAAGTGAAATCCCGCTTTATAGCGGGATTAGTTCAACTAATTAATTTGAGTTTGTTTTTTCAAACAATACAAATTAAAGTTTCACTAAAGTTTTTGGTTGGTTATTTAGTGTAGAAATCGTTTAAAGTACTCAACTTTAGACGGTTTCTTTTTTTTTGTGGATTTTTAATGTGACTACTTTTATTTTTTAAAAATGCAGGAGCTAAAGTATTTGGAATTGGAAAAACGGATGCAGAAGTAGCTGCTGAAGCTGCCGCTGCCAAACTTAAACTAGAAGAAGTTGCTGCTAGAAAACTAGAAGGCATAATTACCGATTTACAACTGCAAGTTGAAAACTTAAATATTTTTATTGACGATGCTGCTGCTACAATCTCTGTTTTAGTTTTTGATCAAGCTACGAGAGAAAAAGTAATTTTAGTTGTTGGAAACTCCAATGGAATTGCTACCGTTGAAGACCAAATGACTGTTGAGAATATTGAGCCTGAAGCGCAATTTCATACGGTTGTAAGTGAGGATACTTTAGGGAAAATTGCAAAAACATATTATGGAAACGCTATGAAATACCCAGTTATTTTTGAAGCCAATAAACCCATGCTTACTGATCCAGATAAAATATACCTAGGGCAAGGATTAAGAATCCCAGCTTTAGATTAAAACGTGAGAACCTATTTAATAGCTAATTAAGTTATATGAAAAGAAAGAAAATTTTTATAAAAAAATTGATTTAATCGATTAAATATACAAATGTATCGCTGTACGTCGATTATATTATGTGTTTCATTCTTTAAAATATATATTTACAATCTTAACCTACAAAAGATTCATGTTATGAAGAAAAGTACTTTTTTGATTGCGGTATGTTTAATTTCTACTTTATTTAGTTGTAATGTAGAAAATGTTGTAAATGAAAACTCTATATTAAGTAAGCAAATAAAAAATAAAAGTAAAGGTGTAACTATTACTGAAGGTTCAAATACATCTACTGAAGATTCAAACGAGCATTGCAAAACAGTAAACCTTATAGCCGGCCAACACTATACAGCTGGTATTGTAAACATAGATATTGATGGCAATAATTTAATAATTACCTATCAAACAAATTCCGACTGGACTATTGATGCGACACACTTACATATTACTAATTGCGAAGAAGATGGTTTTCCTTTAACGGGAAGCAATAACCCTAAAATTGGTAATTTTGAATATTCAAGTAGTCATGATGAAGATGTAACCGAGGTAACATATGTATTCGATTTAAATGAGATTAACATTAATGGCGAATTATGTTTTGCCGCTCACGCAGAGGTAAGTGGGCCATCAGAAGAAACTGCTTGGGCTCAAGGTGAGGATTTTGGCGGAAAAAGTTGGGCCATGTTTGTTGAAGCTAATCTTACTGATTGTGATGAAGACGATGATGATGGAGGGAATACTCCTTTTTAAGGTTTTAAGAGCAAGAACCCGCTTTTTATATTAAATTTTACTTGAAAGTAGTAAAGGGAATAAATATAATTGAATGAATGAAAGAGATTAAAAGCCAACTTAAAAAGTTGGCTTTTTTGTGTCATTGCTTTTAAATAAGAGAAAATATAAAATTTAGTTTACACTGATAATTTGTATACCATAAAGCTTAGTTGTTTTATGGTGTTATTGTCCATCTTTCTTCATTATTTCAGTACCATTGGATTTTATATGTAAGTCCATTTGAGGAAAAGGGATAGCGATACTGTTTTCAACAAATTTCTGACTAATAGTTCTACGTATATCGCTTTTTACTTTGCTTATTCGGAATATATTTTGACTAAAAAACAAAACTTGGAAATCTAATGATGAATTTCCAAAATTGACTAATCGCGCTTCAGTCGATTCACGGTCAGATATATCAGGATGTTTAAATGCACTTTCTTCCAAAATCTTTATAACTAAATCTATATCACTCCCATAAGCAACACCAACTTCAATTCTAAAGCGCGTCTTCATGGTCTGATGGCTCCAGTTTATAACTTTATTGGTTGTAATTAATGAATTTGGAATTATAATAGAAACATCATCTGTATTTAAGGCCTTGGATGTTCGTAATCCAATACCTTGAATTTTAACAATATCGCCGTCTATATCCAAGACATCATCTATTTTTATAGATTGTTCCGAAAGTAAAATTATTCCTGATATAACATCGTTAAATGTTTGCTGTAGGCCTAATCCTATTCCAACAAGTAGGGCGGCAGAACCAGCCAATAAAACAGTAATTTTAACACCAATACTTTCTAAAATAAGCCCAATAGCAATAACCCATATTACATATCTAATGATTTGAAATAAAGCATAAACACTCCCTCTATCAAGTTTTCTAAACTTACGTTTGCGAAAAAGTGCTTTCTTAATCAACCATAATATTAATTTTGTAATCAGAAAAATTATTAAAATAGTCACTAATGTATAAACCCGTATACTGTTTTCGCCTAAACTAATAAGCTCAAATTCCAGAAATTTCCTAAATGTTTCCATGTTGTTGTTTTAATACTACATAAAATATAGCGAATATGATTCTGTTTTAATGAATTACATTCGACGTTAAGCTAAGGTAACTGAAAATTTTACAAAGTCAAATCCTGGTTACTTGTAAAAATTCATCTCATCCAAATATTCCCAAACATTTTTGGGAAGCATAGGTTCAACGTTTTTACCTTCTTTTATAGCCTTACGAATAAAAGTAGAGGAGAGTTGCATGATAGGCGCATTTACAAAATGTATTTTTTTATGCCCATCAAATAGGGTTTCATCCCGATAGCTATCGGGATTATTTTCTGAAATTCTAGGATACACGTAAATATGATGATTTTCTAGAATAATGGCATAGTTTTTCCATTTATGAAAACTCTTTAAATTATCCTCACCCATAATTAATGCAAACTCATGATCGGGATATTTTTCTTGTAAATGGGCAAGCGTATTAACCGTGTAATTTGGTTGCGGTAGATTAAACTCAATATCGCTTGGTTTTAGTTTGTTGTAATCTTTAGTAGCACGATATACCATTTCTAAACGTTGGTAATTATCGAGTAAGCTGCTTTTCTTTTTAAAGGGATTATGAGGTGTGACTACAAACCAAATTTGATCTAAATCGCTGTATTCTACCAAATGATTAGCAATAACCAAATGCCCAATGTGAATGGGATTGAAAGAACCAAAATATAAACCGATTTTCATCTTTTTAAAGTCTAGGAATTTATAAAATTGCTAATCTGAATTTCAGCTTCTTCAAGTGCTTTTTCTAAATTATCATTTACAACAATTGTATCAAATAAAGGTGCTGTGGCTAATTCTGCAGATGCTTTGGCAACACGCATATTAATTTTATCTTCACTTTCTGTTTTGCGTTTTTTTAAACGTATTTTTAACTCATCAATACTTGGTGGTTTTACAAAAACGGCTAAAGTTTGTTCTGGGAATTTACGTTTTATCCGTAGTCCGCCAGAAACATCAATATCAAAAATCACGTTTTTTCCTTTTGCCCAAATACGCTCTACTTCGGTTTTTAATGTGCCGTAAAAATTATCGCGATACACTTCTTCCCATTCTAAAAATTCATCATTTTTAATTTTATTTTTGAATGCTTCAGCAGACAAGAAGTAATAATCTTTTCCGTCTTCTTCTTTGCCACGTTTGGCCCTAGAAGTTGCCGATATTGAAAACTCTAAATTTAAATCTTCAATTCCCAATAAATGTCTTACAATGGTTGTTTTCCCAGAACCTGAAGGTGCTGAGAATACTATGAGTTTACCTTGTTTTGATTTTTTATCCATATTTGATTTTACTGAAAACTGCCAACTATTTTTAAAGCACATTCAATAATTGTTCCTTAATTTTTTCCAATTCATCTTTCATTTGAACCACCAACTGTTGCATGGGCGCATAGTTGCTTTTAGAGCCAATGGTGTTTATTTCTCTTCCCATTTCCTGACTGATGAATCCCAGTTTTTTACCGTTAGAATCTTTAGAGTTTATAGATTCGATAAAATAATTTAAGTGGTTTTTTAAACGCACTTTTTCTTCAGTAATATCAAACTTTTCAATGTAATACACCAACTCTTGTTCAAATCTGTTTTCGTCGTATTTCTCTCTTAATTCTTGAACCCCTTTTAATAAGCGCTCACGCACACCTTCAACACGTTCAGGATCCATGGCTACAACTTGTTCTAGAATATTTTCAATAGAAACCACACGGTTATTAAAATCTTGCTCCAGTACTTTGCCTTCATCTAATCTGTGATTGATTAAATCGTTTATAGCGGTATTGATTTCACCTTCAATTGTTTTCCATTCATCCTCATCAATTTCTTCACGCACCGTATTTAATGCATCAGGAAAACGCACGGCCATTTTAAGAAAATCAATATCATCACCATCTACTACATTTTTCAATTGTGCAATATATTGTTTTACAACAGGCGTATTTATTTGTGTAGAGGTATCTTCAGCAGTAGCTTCCACATAAATAGAAAAATCTACTTTACCACGTTCCAATTTATCAGCAAGAATTTTTCTGATTGCTAATTCCTTTTCTCTATAAATGGAAGGCATTCTGGCATTTAAATCTAAATTTTTGCTATTTAAAGATTTAAGTTCTATAGTTATTTTTTTTGTGGGCAATTGCAAAACAGATTTTCCATAACCTGTCATTGAATATATCATAAACGAGTGTATTAAGTTATGCAAAGGTAATTAAAACCATATGTATAGAAAACAGATAAGTGGATGTAAAATAAATACTTTAATTGTATTAATACGACATTTTAAAATTAAATAGGTATAAGTGGGTTTTAAACAAATAATAGATACTTTTACGAAAATATTTTTTTTAAAGATTACTAATGCATAACATAAAATATATAAGTTTCGCTATTATTGGATTTTTGATGGTGTTGGCTTGTAAAGAAAAAAAAGACAAAGCTAACATCGCGAATCAGATAAATGATGAAACTACCATAGATGAAGTTGTTTCGCAAAAAATAAAGGATAGTCTTATTGCTAATCCTCCAAATGGCATGTTGTGGATTCCTGCTGGCTCTTTTTTACAGGGCGCAGTACCTCAAGATAAAATGGCTATGAGTCATGAAAAACCACTACATCCTGTTTCTGTAGATGGATTTTTCATGGATATTACTGAGGTAACCAATGCAGAGTTTTCAAAATTTGTAGATGAAACTGATTATATAACGGTTGCTGAACGCGAGATAGATTGGGAAGACATGAAAAAACAACTTCCTGAAGGCACACCAAAACCACATGATAGCATTTTACAACCTGGTTCTTTAATGTTTAAAAAGACAAAATCTTCAGTCCCTAATTTATATGATTTTTCGCAATGGTGGCGCTGGTCTATTGGTGTGAATTGGAGACACCCTAGTGGTCCTGACAGCACTTTAGAAGGTAAAGACAATCATCCTGTAGTGCATATTTGTTATGAAGATGCACAAGCCTTTTGCAAATGGGCAGGAAAACGTTTGCCAACGGAAGCAGAATGGGAGTATGCCGCTAGAGGTAACAAAACAAGTACTACTTATTTTTGGGGAGATGATAGATCTCTGCTTTCTAAAATGGCAAATAGTTGGGAAGGTGAGTTCCCTGTAAATAACACATTAGAAGATGGTTTTGAAAGAACAGCACCTGTAAAAGCATATTCGCCCAATAATTTTGGCTTGTATGATATGGCTGGGAATGTTTGGGAGTTCACGTCAGATTGGTATAATATGAATTACTATAAGGAACTTGCAGCTAGAAACGCTCAGGTAATTAATCCACAAGGTGCAGATAAAGCCTACAACCCAAGTCAGCCATATTCGCAAGAGAAAGTCATAAAAGGTGGTTCTTTTTTATGTAGTGATTCCTATTGTGCCAGTTATAGAATATCTTCTAGAATGGGAACAAGTTTAGATTCCTCGGCAGAACATGTTGGGTTTAGAACAGTAGCTACGCTAGATATGTTATTAAATTAACATCAGTTTTTAAATACCTTTTTTTGTTTGAATGGTTTCAGAATTAAATATTGTTTTCTCAAAAAACTGCATTATGGTATCTAATTGGTCAAACGGAATTTGACATAATTCGTGTCCACCACCCATAACTTTGTTGAAATAATAAGAAGTTTAATTTTTCAGAAATAGTTTGCGTGGACTTACTATATTAGACTGGACATAAAGTTGCGAGATTTAAAGTTACAAGAATTAACTTTGAATCATAAAAAAAAGAAACAGAAATTACAGTACATCGTTTAAGCAAATGGCAGTAGGGTTGAGTTAATCCAGTGGTCATGTAAAACAAGTTTACGAAGAATTGGACATTCCTTATTAGGTATTGCATCGTTGGCAAAAAGAACCATAAGATTCTGGCAAGAACAGCTTTCCAAATTGAGCTAAGCCAAAATTGACAGACGAACAAAAAGAAATAGCTTATTTAAAGAAACAATTAAAAGATATTTCAGAAGAACACGAGATATTAGAAAAGATGGTGAGCATCTTCTCCAAGAGCGACATGTAAAATTTAAGTTTATAAAACATCATAAATTCAAATTTTAAGACCTAGAGTAGCCAGACTAATGAAAGTAAATGATTTGTTAGCTAGAAGAAAGCGTAATTTTAAGATATCCACAAATAGCATCCATAAATACAATTATAGGTGTCAAGCCGAATTATCAATCCTTTCTTGGATTGAAACTTGGTATAATAAAAGAAGCATACACTCTACTTTAGGGTATAAAACTATTAATGAAATTGAAACAGAAATGTATAACCAAAATGTAGCTTCTTAAATCCCGCAACTAATTGTCCACTTTTTTGTTTCAAGTCCAAAATTAAAGAGTTTAGGGCACAGTTTAGAGGTGTCCAAATCTTCCTTTATAGGTTCCCTAAATTATATGCTTAATTTTTACTGCTTTCCTAAAAATATTGCTTGATCCATAAATCGCATAAAAAAAGGCGAACAGATGTTCACCTTTTTTTGCCCCAAATCTACCATGAACTTAACCTACTTATGTTATGGTGAGACCAATTTATGTGTATTTTAGATATTCTGACTATTTTTTAGACAAACCGCAAATTTATCAGATTAAATGTGTTTTTACCAGATTTGGTTAATAAAAATCAACAATTTGATAATTAATAGGCACGTTCATTGTTGCCTTCATAAAAATTGATAAATGCTCTATTTACAACTCTATTTCCGCCCACCGTTGGGTAATTTCCTGTAAAATACCAATCGCCCAAATGCTCTGGGCATGCTTTATGTAAATTCTCTACGGGTTGAAAAATAATTTTCACTTCAGCTTTAATGGATTCATCACTTAGTAATTCTGAAATTTTATCCGAGATTTGTTCATCTGTAAAAGGATCATAAATCTCTTTAACAAAATTTTGAACATGCTTATCGTCCAAATCAGTTTGCTCAATACATTTATTATATACGTCTTTAACAATATGGTATGAGTTTGCATCTTTTAACAATTCTAAAGCTGCTCTAAAAGCCACTAATGTTTCGAGATTAGCCATATCAATTCCATAGCAATCCGGATAACGAATTTGTGGAGCAGAAGACACTACAATAATTTTTTTAGGGCTTAGGCGGTCTAGCATTTTTAAGATGCTCATTTTTAAAGTCGTGCCTCGTACAATACTATCGTCAATAATTACTAAGTTGTCTGTTGGTTTAATAACGCCGTAGGTAACATCATAAACGTGCGCCACTAAATCATCCCTACTACTGTCTTCCGTTATAAAAGTTCTAAGCTTTACATCTTTAATTGCTATTTTTTCTATTCTAGCGCGTTCAGATAAAATTTCTTTAACCTTAGCAGCCGATAAAGAGCGTTGCCCGTTTAAAATCGCTGCTGTTTTTGTTTTATTGATAAATGCATCAGCAGTTTCAACCATTCCATAAAATGACGTTTCAGCGGTGTTAGGAATATAAGAGAACACCGTATTTTTAGTATCATTATTAATAGCTTCAAGCACTTTGGGCATTAATAATTTACCCAACATTTTACGCTCTTGATATATTTCGGCATCACTTCCTCTTGAAAAATAAATACGTTCGAAAGAACAAGACTTTCTTTCTAAAGGTTCCAATATTTGTTTTAGTCTTACTTCTCCAGATTTTTTGATAATAATAGCTTGACCAGGCCCTAATTCTTTTACATCTTCAAATTTTACATTAAAAACGGTTTGAATCACTGGGCGCTCTGATGCTACAACAACAATTTCATCATCCTGATAATAATAAGTAGGACGAATTCCTGCAGGATCTCTTAAAACAAACGAATCACCATGACCAATTAGCCCTGCCATAGCATAACCTCCATCCCAATTTTTTGCAGCGCGTCTTAAAATTTTAGCTACTTTTAAACGCTCGGCAATAAGTGGTGACGCCTGTTGTTTATTATAACCTTCCTTTTTTAAATCTTTATATATTTTACTAACGGCATCATCTAAAAAATGACCTATTTTTTCCATTATAGTAATGGTGTCCGTATACTCTTTTGGATGCTGCCCTAATTCAATAAGATTGGCAAATAACTCTTTAACATTAGTCATGTTAAAGTTTCCCGCCATAATTAAATTTCTGTGCATCCAGTTGTTTTGTCTTAAAAACGGATGAACACTTTCTACGCTATTTTTCCCAAAAGTTCCGTAACGCACATGACCTAATAAAAGTTCTCCCACATAAGGAATGTTCTTTTTTTGCGCCGCTACATCATCCATATATTCAGGATGTGCCTTAAATTCTTTATTAACTCTATCGTTAATTTGCGCAAAAATATCTTGAATAGGCTGTTGTGCCACAGAACGCACCCTGCTTATATAGCGTTCCCCAGGTTTTGTATCTAATTTAATACTTGCTAATCCAGCACCATCTTGACCGCGGTTGTGCTGTTTTTCCATCATTAAATACATTTTGTTTACACCATAAAATGCGCTACCGTATTTTTCTTTATAATACTCTAACGGTTTTAAAAGTCTAATAACAGCTATTCCACATTCGTGTTTTAAGGCATCACTCATATTGTAAATGTTTTCGCTTTTTCTCGTTAATTCAGTTCGAATACTAATGTATTCATGAATCTTTAATTAAGCGGAATTTAAATTATTTTAATTCTTGCCTTCGCAGGAATGATAAGTTTTTTAATACCAAAATAAAAAATCATTTTGGAGTTTTATTTTTAATCAAAAACGCACTCTATTTTAGAGCGCGTTGGTTTATGTTAATTCTATTTCAAATTGCGTTAGTTGCTTAAACTGTAGCAAGCGTTTATGTATTTCATCACTTGACAAATTTTGCATGCGTTCAGTTCCAAATTTCTCAACACAAAAGGACGCTAACGTTGAACCATATATAACGGCGTTCTTCATATTCTCAAAAGAAATATCACCTGTTTGAGCAATATAACCAGCAAATCCACCAGCAAATGTATCTCCTGCTCCAGTTGGATCAAAAACTTCCTCTAGTGGTAAAGCAGGTGCATAAAACACATGCTCTTTATGAAACAGCAATGCCCCATGCTCTCCCTTTTTAATCACTACGAACTTCGGGCCCATTTCATAAATCTTTCTAGCCGCAACAACCAAAGAGTATTCTCCTGTAAGTTGTCTCGCTTCTTCATCATTTATGGTTATTACGTCTACACGCTTTATAACATTATGTAAATCCTCTAAAGCGCAATCCATCCAAAAATTCATGGTATCTAAAATCACCAACTTTGGCTTGCTATTCATTTGATCTAAAACACTAGACTGGACGATAGGATGTAAATTTCCTAACATAACCACTTGGGCATCCTTATAATTATCTGGAACCACAGGCTTAAAATCCGCAAGGGTATTTAATTCTGTTACTAAAGTGTCCCGAGAATTCATATCATTATGATAGCGGCCACTCCAAAAAAACGTTTTACCATCTTTAACAATTTCAATACCAGAAATAGCAATGTTTTTATTGGATAATAAGTCCAGATATTCCTCTGGAAAATCGCCACCAACAACTGAAACAGCAGCAGCATCAATATTAAAGTAAGAAGCAGATAAACCTATATAAGTTGCAGCGCCACCAAGAATTTTATTGGTTTTACCAAAAGGTGTTTCAATAGCATCAAAGGCTACGGTACCAACAATTACTAATTTACTCATAAAAAAGCATGAAATTAAGCTGCAAATATAAGTCTTTTAAATACTAATTCAAGAATATTTTTTGAATGAGTTGTACGGCAAAAAGCTGCGTTATTTCCTTCCAAAATCGGCAGGTATTTCTCCCCAAGCCTTGGTTTCCCATTTGACGATAACCGTATTATATGTGTTATTTTTTAGCCAATCTATGGCTCTATCGACTAAATCGAAAAGCGGCTTGTTTTTTTCATTACGTTGTAGCTTTGTATTGCAGATTTTCTTTTTTACCCAACTCATGGCTGTTCTAGAATCGGTATAAAGAATTCTATCACTATTATTTTTTTTAAGAATAGCCAAACCGTGTACTAAAGCTAAAAACTCACCTATATTATTAGTCCCTTCTTCAAACGGACCTTGAATAAATAATTGTTTTTTGGTTTTGGTATCCACGCCTCTATATTCCATTATTCCTGGATTTCCACTTGAAGCGGCATCCACTGAAATAGAATTATAGTTGGGTCGCCCTATTTTTTTAAGCTGTTCATGCGATAATTCACTTTTAAAATCTTTATTTTTTCCAATATAATCAAAATAATTACCTTTTAAAGCGGCCTTAGCAGCTTCAAAAGTGGGAAACGATTTATATTGTGCGCCTTGAAAATCTTTTATTTGGGCTTTGCAGTCGTTCCAAGATTCAAAAACACCTGTGAGATGCCCTTTCCAGACTGTATAGTATTTATTTTTCTTTTTTGACATTTTTTGTCATTCTCGCGAAAGTGAGAACCATTTGAATTTAATTTAAAAAATCTACTTTTTTAATAAGCTCTCCACTACTTTCGGGAAATGGGCCATCTCCAATTCATGGATTTTTGCTGCAACATCTTCAGCTGTATCAGAAGCATTAACATCACATTTAGCTTGAAAAATGATGGCTCCCTCATCATAATGTTCATTTACATAATGAATTGTTATGCCCGTTTCACTTTCTTTATTCGCAACAACAGCCTTATGCACGTTCATGCCATACATTCCTTTTCCGCCATATTTTGGCAATAAAGCAGGATGCACATTTATGACTTTATTTGGGAATTCATTCAAAATATGATCAGGAAATTTCCAGAGAAATCCTGCTAAAACAATTAAATCTGGATTAGAAACTTTTAGGATATTAAGCACATCATCTGTTTGTGAGAGTGCTATTTTATTGAAAGACAGCGCACTGACCTTTAGTTTTTTGGCACGCTCCAAAACTTTGGCATGGGGATTGTTACTGAGTACCTGAATAACAGACGCATTTTCTCTGTTGTGAAAAAACTTAATTAGATTTTCAGCATTAGTACCACTTCCGGACGCAAAAATTACTATTCGTTTCATTTTACAGACAATAATGTTAGTTTATTCAAACAAAAAAAAGAATAAATATTAACAATTAGCAGGTAAAATCTAAATACTTAAAAGTTATTTTAGTAAATTACGACCACATTTTTAAAGTAAAGATGTGTTTTAAAAATAAAGTTTTTTATTTTTGCCAACTAATTAAAACTTAAAATTAAAAGATTATGTCAGACATTGCATCAAGAGTAAAAGCCATTATCGTGGACAAATTAGGAGTAGATGAGAACGAAGTTGTAACGGAAGCGAGCTTCACAAACGATTTAGGAGCAGACTCTTTAGATACTGTAGAATTAATTATGGAATTCGAAAAAGAATTTGATATTCAAATTCCAGACGACCAAGCTGAAAACATTGCAACAGTAGGTCAAGCTATATCGTATATAGAAGCTGCTAAATAAGCATTAATTTTATGGAACTAAAGCGAGTTGTAGTCACAGGATTAGGGGCTTTAACACCAATAGGCAATACCAAAGATGAATACTGGGAAGGCTTAATAAGTGGTAAAAGTGGTGCTGCGCCTATAACATATTATGATACCGAAAAGTTTAAAACAAAGTTCGCTTGCGAATTGAAAAACTTTACTGTTACCGATTTTATTGACAGAAAAGAATCTCGAAAAATGGATAAGTTTGCACAATATGCCATGGTGGCAGCAGATGAAGCTATTTTAGATTCTAAACTAGATTTAGAAACCGTTAACAAACTGCGTGTTGGTGTTATATGGGGAGCAGGTATTGGTGGATTGGAAACCTTTCAGCAAGAAGTTTTAAACTTTGCTGCTGGTGATGGTACACCAAGATTTAACCCATTCTTTATTCCTAAAATGATTGCTGATATTGCACCAGGAAACATCTCTATAAAACATGGTTTTATGGGGCCAAATTACACAACGGTTTCTGCATGTGCATCTTCTGCAAACGCTATGTTTGATGCCTTAAACTCTATACGTTTAGGACATTGTGATGTAGTTGTTACAGGAGGTAGCGAAGCAGCAGTAACTATTGCTGGTATGGGTGGATTTAATGCCATGCATGCACTTTCTACTAGAAATGAAAGCCCAGAAACAGCCTCTCGTCCATTTGATGGCACAAGAGATGGTTTTGTTTTAGGTGAAGGTGCAGGCGCACTAATTCTAGAAGAATATGAGCACGCAAAAGCAAGAGGCGCTAAAATATATGCTGAATGTATCGGAGGAGGTTTATCTTCTGACGCTTATCATATGACGGCTCCACATCCAGATGGTATTGGTGTTATTGCGGTAATGAAGAATTGTTTGGAAAATGCAGGCTTAAAGCCGGAAGATGTAGACCATATTAATACACATGGTACATCTACACCTTTAGGTGATGTTGCAGAACTTAAAGCAATTTCAGAGGTATTTGGAAGTCACGCTAAGAACATAAATATTAATTCAACCAAATCAATGACAGGACACCTCTTAGGTGCTGCTGGAGCTATTGAAGCTATTTCGGTTATATTGGCTATGGAACACGGTATTGTGCCTCCAACAATAAACCACACTACAGTAGATGAAAACATTGATCCTGAATTAAATTTAACCTTAAATAAGGCACAAAAGCGCGACGTAAAAGTAGCAATGAGTAATACATTTGGATTTGGCGGTCACAACGCTTGTGTAATATTCAAAAAAATAGATTAATTCCCGAATGAAATAAACCATAATGATAAATTAATTTTTACAGTAAAATGAAACATGGTTTATTCTATCTGACATTAAAATAAAATATTATTTATCAGATGAAAAACATTCGTAACATATTAAATTCCCGTTTTAAACGCAACGGGAATTTTTTTATGGAATTAACTAAAATCCTTGGGTTTAAACCCAAAGCCATTAAATACTACAAAAAAGCCTTTACACATCGTTCCATGAACATAAGAGATGGGAAAGGAAACCCCTTTAATTATGAACGTTTAGAGTTTTTGGGTGATGCCATGCTTAGTTCGGTTATTGCATCACACTTATATCTTGAAGTTCCAAGTGGCGATGAGGGTTATTTAACCAAAATGCGTTCTAAAATAGTTAGCAGAGAGCATTTAAATGAGTTAGGTAAAGACTTAAAACTAATTGATTTAGTAGAAAGTAAAATACCGCAAGGACAATTTGGAGATAACATTCATGGTAATTTATTTGAAGCTTTAGTAGGTGCTATTTTTTTAGATAAGGGTTACAAATACGCTGAAAAATTCATTTTCAAACGAGTTATTATTCCTTATGTGGACATTGAAACTTTAGAAGGCAAAGTGATTAGTTACAAAAGTTTGCTTATAGAGTGGTGTCAAAAAGAAAAGAAAACTTTTGGCTATAATGTTTATGAAGATACCGGGAATGATGATGTTAGACATTTTTCTGTTAAACTATCCATAGACGAAAAAATTGTTTCAAAAGCCAGAGCCACTTCAAAGAAAAAAGCAGAAGAAAAAGCTTCAAAACGTGCTTTTTTTGTATTCCAAAGTAGGATGTCTAAAATGATTTAAACTATCCTGATTTCTAACGAATCAACTACAACGATTTAGTTACATTTCATATCAAGATTAGACAAACTTAATAGAACTAAATTTTATAAATACTATCTTTACCAAGTTTAAATAATAGGTATGGCTGTTCACAAACTTAATCTTGATGATGCTTTTGATGAAGTGTTGTACACTTTAATCGGAATGCATTGCACGCTTGAGGATTACCGTTTAGCTTATCTTTTAAACAAACATTTAGGTATTGCGCTTATCCGAACATCAGATTTAGATTATAATAACGGAAAGGCATCATATTCAATTTATGAATGGGAAGATGAAAAACAATTAGTAACATGGAGTTTGGTTTCTAATATAAGTAAAACAGAAACACTTCAACAAATAGATTATAAGTCGTTATTCGACACACAACAAAATATTATAAAAACAAGTCATTTATTGACAGAATATAAGACTGTAAATTATTTTTTAAAAATAGATAGCGAGTTCAGTTTCAGTAAAGAAAAATATATTTTAGATAGTATATTAAACATATCACAGATTGCAACAGCTTACAGCATAGATTCTAGTCAATTAAAATCAAAAGACAATTTAATTTTTAGCTAATGTCAATAGGAAAAAAAACCAAAATAGTAGCCACTTTAGGACCCGCAACAAGCACTAAAGCAGTTTTAAAAGCCATGCTTGAAGAAGGTGTAAATGTATTTAGAATTAACTTTTCTCATGCCGATTATAAAGATGTAGAAGCGCGTATAAAAATGATACGCGAACTTAACGAAGAGCATAATTTTACAGCAGCAATATTAGCTGATTTACAAGGCCCTAAATTGCGTGTAGGCGTAATGAAAGAGGAAGTTGTTGTAAACCCAGGTGATGAAATAATATTTGCAACTGGCGAGCGTTTTGAAGGCACAAAAGAGCGTGTTTACATGACCTACGATAGGTTTCCTCAAGATGCAAAACCTGGTGAGCGGATTCTTTTAGATGATGGAAAATTACTTTTCGAGGTCGTTTCTACTGATAAAAAATCAGAAGTAAAGGCAAAAGTTATTCAAGGTGGCCCTTTAAAATCTAAAAAAGGTGTAAACCTTCCAAATACAGATATTTCGCAACCGGCCTTAACGGAAAAAGATATTGAAGACGCTATTTTTGCCATCAGCTTAGATGTAGATTGGATTGCCCTTTCTTTTGTTCGTCATGCAGAAGACTTAATGCAATTGCGTGATTTAATAGCAAAACATGGCGAGCATAAAATTCCTATCATAGCAAAAATTGAAAAACCAGAAGCGGTAGAAAATATCGATAAAATTGTTGCACATTGTGATGGCTTAATGGTTGCCCGTGGTGATTTAGGTGTAGAAGTTCCAGCAGAAGAAGTGCCTCTTATTCAAAAACAATTGGTATTACGTGCTAAAAAAGCTAGAATTCCAGTAATTATTGCTACACAAATGATGGAAACCATGATTTCCAGCTTAACACCAACAAGAGCCGAAGTAAACGATGTTGCAAACTCGGTTATGGATGGTGCAGATGCCGTAATGCTTTCTGGTGAAACATCTGTAGGTCAATATCCTGTTGAGGTCATTAGGCAAATGGCAAATATTTTAAAAAGTGTAGAGAACTCAAAATTAATTCAAGTTCCACAACTGCCACCTCATATTCGTACCAACCGTTACATTACAAAATCTATATGTTACCACGCTGCTAATATGGCAAACGAAATTAACGCCAAAGCAATTTCTACACTTACAAATAGTGGATACACGGCATTTCAAATTTCGGCGTGGAGACCATCTTGTCATATTTTAGTGTTTACATCAAACAAACGTATCTTAACTAGATTGAGTTTACTATGGGGCGTTCGTGCTTTTTACTACGACAAATTTGTGAGTACAGACGAAACTATTGAAGACGTAAATGCTATAGCCTGTAAAATGGGTTATTTAGATGCTGGCGATATGCTAATTAGTTTAGCCGCTATGCCAATGAAAGAAAAAGGCATGGTAAACACGTTGCGTGTTACCGAAATTGAAACCTGTAACTTCTAAAAGCATTATAAATATTTGGGCGTTACCTAAAGGTCGCGCTTTTATTCATGGGTTTTTATCTTAAATTAAAGAATTCATGAACATAAATGTTTCATTATATCTTTTAAATAGAAAAAAGCTGCCTAAAAGCAGTTTTTTTCTATTTAAAAGGATAAGTTTATCCTGAGCGAAGTCGAAGGGTTTCAATCGCTAACGCAACTACTTTCTAGCTAGTGTTTTTAAACCAAAAGCCATTTTATTTTTGAAGAGGTCTGTTAAACTGAGTTATCGTTTTTTTCTTATTAAATCAAGTAATTTCTTAATCACTAATAATACCAATTAAACATTAAAACTCAAACTTTAACTGCACACTCACACTTTTTTTTACTGAAATTTTCTTGGTTTCTGTATTCAAATTAGATATAGAAATACCTAATAAACGTACAGAGTTACTCATTTTTTCTTGATATAACAAATCTTTAGTTGTTTCCAAAATAACGCTTTTATCGCTTATATAATACGGCAAAGTTTTGCTTCTAGTTTGCAAAGTAAAATCGCTGTATTTTATTTTCAAAGTAACCGTTTTTCCAGCCACTTTACTTTTGGTCAATCTTCGCGAAACCTCTTCAGCAATATGCTGTAGTCTTTCAAGCATAAAAATTTCAGACGATAAATTCTCACTAAATGTACGCTCAGCAGCTAAGCTTTTTCTAATGCGATTTGGCTTTACTTCACTGTTATGAATCCCTCTAACCACGTAGTAATAATAGCGACCAGATTTTCCAAAGTTTTCATCTAGATATTCAATAGATTTCTGTTTTAAATCCAAACCCGTAAAAATTCCTTTTTGATACATTTTTTCGGCAGTAACTTTTCCAACCCCATAAAACTTTCGAATATCAAGTTGCTCTAAAAACGGAATCACTTCTTCAGGATTTACCGTTTTTTGTCCGTTAGGTTTATTGTAATCACTGGCTACTTTCGCAATAAATTTATTAATGGAAATACCTGCCGAAGCCGTTAAACCAACTTCATTAAAAATTCGTTCCCTGATATCACGAGCAATTAAAGACGCACTTGGATTACCTTTTTTGTTTTCAGTAACATCTAAATATGCTTCATCAAGCGAGAGCGGTTCTACCAAATCGGTATAATCATAAAATATTTTTCTGATTTTTTTAGAAATTTCAGTATATCTATCAAATTGTGTTTTTACAAAAATAAGTTCAGGGCAAAGTTTTATTGCCAAACTTCCAGACATAGCACTTTTAACTCCAAATTTTCTAGCTTCGTAACTCGCCGCGCTTATTACACCACGTTTACCACCCCCGCCAACCGCAATGGCTTTTCCCTTTAATTCTGGGTTATCCAATTGCGCTACGGATGCATAAAACGCATCCATATCTACATGAATAATTTTTCGTATTGGTAAATCGGCAGACATGCTTGATTGTTGTATCTATCAAAAATAAGATATCTTTGATAGAGATTATACCAAAGGATGAAACTAATTTATACACTTCTTTTCTTAACCATCTTATTGCTTATTTGGTCCGCCATTAAACCTTTTGAATATTTTACTTGGTTTTTGGAAATCTTGCCTGCCATTGTTGGAATATTAATTTTGGTTTTCACTTTTACATCATTCAGGTTTTCAAACCTTATTTATATACTTGTTTTTATACACTGTACTATTTTAATTATTGGTGGACATTACACCTATGCCGAAGTGCCATTGTTTGATTGGATTCAAGAAACGTTTAATCAAAGCAGAAATAATTATGATAAATTAGGACACTTTGCCCAAGGTTTTGTTCCAGCCATGATTACTAGAGAATTACTAATTCGTAAACAGGTCGTATTAAAACACAATTGGCTAAATTTTATTGTAGTATGTATAGCATTAGCTATTAGTGCCACTTACGAATTTATAGAATGGGGTGTATCTTTAGGTATGGGAGAAGGTGGCGATTCTTTTTTAGGAACCCAAGGTTATATTTGGGACACACAATCCGACATGCTATACGCAACCATTGGAGCGATAATGGCATTGGTTACATTTAGCAAATTTCATAATAAACAATTAAAAACGATTACATTTGATAGAAATAGAACGTAAATTTTTGGTAAATTCTGATGCTTTTAAAGACCAAGCATATAGAAAAACAAGAATTAGCCAAGGATTTTTAAACACCCACAAAGAACGAACAGTTCGTGTAAGGTTGAGAGATGAAAAAGGGTTTATAACAGTAAAAGGGCTATCCACAAATAATGGTTTGTCAAGGTTTGAATGGGAAAAAGAAATTACTAAACAAGAAGCAGAATCACTTTTAAAACTCTGCGAACCAACAATAATTGATAAAATACGTTATGACATAAAAGCAGGAAACCATATTTTTGAGGTAGATGAATTTTTTGGAGACAACAAAGGTTTAGTCGTTGCAGAAGTAGAACTTAAAAGTGAAAATGAAACTTTTGAAAAACCAAATTGGTTAGGTGAAGACGTTACAGGACAAATCAAATATTATAATTCGCAATTAAGTAAAAAACCCTATAACAGCTGGGAATAATTTAAACATATATTATGAAAAAACTATTTTTATCCATACTATTATCTATGGTTCTTTTTTCATGTAAAGAAGAAACAAAGGCATCAATTTCTGAAATAAAAGAAGATACTACCGAAGCAATAGAAGAAGTTATAGATTCAGTAACCACCGAAATTATTGAAGCACCTTTAAAAAAATCAACAAAGCAAATAAAAGAAGAACTAACCGCTAAAGGTTATAAAACATTTGATTTTGTTAATGAAAAAACAAAAGATACCATTTTAATGCAACAATACTTTATGGCATTTTTAAAAAAAGGCCCTATACGTGGACAAAATGAAGAAGAATCTGCGGAACTTCAAGCATTACATTTAGAGCATTTAACCAAAATGTATGACTTAGGTTATGCCGATATTTCTGGCCCTTTTGGTGATGATGGCGAGATGAGGGGTGTAACTATATACAATGTACCAACCTTAAAGATGGCTGACAGTTTAGCCAATTCTGACCCTATGGTTATAGCAGGACGCTTAGAAATTGAAATTCATCCTTGGTGGGCTGCTAAAGGATATTCTTTACGATAATGTTTAAAAAGAGTAAGCCCTATTTTTTATTAATTAATAGCATATTAATCACTGCATTACTATTAATTCATTTTGTGTTTAGAGAAAGTAATTATATCTTTTCTCTGCTATTTTATATCTTTCCATTACCAATAATTATTGGTTTAATAATATTGTTTTCTGCATTTTTAAGAAAGAATAAAAAAAGGTATCATTTAATTTTAGCCTTAATTTTATCTATAGTTTGGATTGGTAGAAGCTTTAAGATTAATAGTGCGGATAATATAACAGAAACTGATGTTGAGATTGTTTTTTGGAATGCTACACATAAAAGAGAATTCCAGCATGTATTTGATAAAGTTAAAACATTACCAGATGTTGTGGTTTTGGTTGAATATCATGCCGAGGAACTAGCTCATATTAAAGTTAAATATCCAGACTATTTTTTTTATTGGCATCCTGAAAGCGAAATTGGAATTTTTTCTAAAACACCTATAATTTCAAAAGCCATTTTAATTTCAGATGATGAATCTAAGGTCATTAGTTTTACGACTTCTGAAATTAATTTTTATGCAGTCGATGTTTCATCAAGTTTACATATATCTCGAAAGCAGCAACTAAAATTTGTAAGCGAATCTATTGACATAAACGAAAAAACAGTGGTTTTAGGTGATTTCAACTTACCGTATGAATCTAAATTTCTTAAAGAAATAAAAACTAATTTTAATCATGCCTTTAATGAAAAAGGAAATGGTTTTAGAGAAACTTGGTTTTGGAATATTCCGTTACTTTCTCTAGACCATATTTGGGTTTCAAAAGATTTAGAAATTTTAAATGCTGAGAAAATCAGCACGTTTAAATCAGACCATAGTATGGTTAAAACGGTGGTTAGAAACTAAAATTACAGCTCCATCTGAATCCAAATAGGTCTGTGGTCCGAAATATAATATTTCATATGTTTTTTTAAAATTAGGCACACTATTTTGCCATAAATCAGGGAATAACACCTCATCAAAATCAAACACACCATAAGCAGTAATTTTAGATTTTAACTACGATAAAAATGCAATTTGGTCATATTGTTTATCATTATTAATGTTAGAATATATTTTATACTAATTCTGCATAGCGCAAAATGGCATAAGCTTCTAATGAGCGTCTTTTCAATATCCGCTTTTTTTTCGCTTCCTAAAAACGAGTGAACAGTAATAAAAATAAGCTTATGGTTATTCCATTGAAACGAACATAAATAAGGCGTTCTATCAAAATAAAGATTGAATAATCTTAGCAATACTTTAAAGCTGTATAGTTTTTGTATGGGTGCTATTTCAATTAATATAAGCATTTTATGGTATTATTATATCCTTATTATTAATTCATCCAAAAAACTATAGCTATCATTAAAAAGATCATCACATTAGGTCTGGTTTTATCGAGTGTTTTTACAATTAAGATTTACGCCCAATTAGGCTTTTGTTCCGGTAATTCAGGAGATTCTATTTTTACAGAAAATTTTGGAGTAGGAGTAACTAATAACTCGTTACCAGCAGGAACAACTACATATAATTATTTAAACGGATTTCCTAACGATGGTCAGTATACCATTTCTAATGGTACTATTAGTAATGGATTTGATTGGCATCAAATACAAGACCGCACACCTGGGGATACTAATGGTAAGTGCCTTGTTGTAAATGCAGCAGCATCAGCTGGAGAATTTTATAGAACAACAGTTTCAGGACTTTGTGAGAATACAACTTATGAGTTTTCTTCTTGGTTAATTAATCTGGTAATAGCAGGTTCTTTTTGTTCCTCGCAACCAGGAGGATCTATACCAATAAATGTAAGATTTGAAATATACGACAGTACAGATACTAATTTATTGGCAAGTGGGAATACAGGTAATATTTTAGAAACTTCAACTCCAAATTGGCTAGAATACGGTTTGGTTTTTCAAACTTTAGCCGGTCAAAATACTGTTATACTTAAGATGGTAAATAATGGGTCTGGAGGTTGCGGTAATGATTTAGCAATTGATGATATTGAGTTTAAGACTTGTGGTGATTTAACAACCGTTGAAGATACTTCTAATAACAATAGTAATATTGTCTGTGGACTTCTAACACCATATGCCGATACTTTGACAGCAATTCCAGATAATTCAGTTTTTTCAACTCATTTCTATCAATGGCAAGAAAGCACAAATGGTAATACTTGGACAGATATTACTGGAGAAACAAATCAAACTATAGCAATTTCAGGTGTTGTAAGCACCATGTATTATAGGTCGAAAGTGTCTGAATCTATTATTACATTGAATAATTCACAATGCAATACACTGTCCGACGTTTATCAGGTTACAGTTGACCCTATAGTACCTCCAACCTTTATTCAAGTACCAGCTATTTGTAGTGGAGACACTTTAGTAGCACTATCAACAACATCCAACGAAAGTATAACTGGAACTTGGAGTCCAGCATTGAACAATACAACCACGACTACTTATACATTTACTCCAGATACAGGGCAATGTGCAACGAGTCAAATGATGACTATCACGGTCAATCCGATAACCGCTTCAACATTTACTCAAGTGTCAGCTATTTGTAATGGAGATACTTTATCAGCATTACCAACAACTTCCAACGAAGGGATAACAGGAGTCTGGAATCCTGCATTAGATAATACAACTACAACGACATACACTTTCACCCCAGATGCAGGGCAATGTGCTGCGAGTCAAACGATGACTATCACAGTCAATCCGATAACCGCTTCAACTTTTAATCAAGTATCCTCTATTTGTAGCGGCGATAGTTTATTAGCACTACCAACAACTTCCAACGAAGGGATAACAGGAACTTGGAGTCCAGCATTGGATAACACGATTACAACAACATATACTTTCACCCCAGATGCAGGGCAATGTGCTGGGAGTCAAATGATGACTATCACGGTCAATCCGATAACGACTCCAACTTTTACTCAAGTATCAGCTATTTGTAATGGAGATGCTTTAGCTACACTTCCAACAACATCTAATGAAGGCATAACTGGAACTTGGACACCTGCATTGGACAATACAACTACAACAACATATACCTTTACATCAGGGATAGGACAATGTGCTTTGAATCAAACCATGACCATTACAGTCAATCCAATAGGAACACCAACCTTTAATCAAATACCCGCTATTTGTAGTGGTGATACTTTATCAGCATTACCAACAACATCCAATGAAGGCATAACAGGAATGTGGAGTCCTGCTTTGGACAACACTATTACAACCACCTATATATTTACACCAGACCCTCAGTTTTGTCCTTCCCAGGTCAGTTTAACTATTGATGTGTTTGAAAACCCTATTTTTTCCTTACAAAATGAATACTTCCTCTGTTTTGATTTAAATGCAGCTATTGTATCTCCAATAACCATTGATACTGGTTTAAATACTACCATGTATAATTTCACATGGTTATTAAATGGGGTCATAATAGCTGGTGCAAATCATGGAACTTATATACCAATTACTGGAGGCAATTATGAAGTTATTGTACAAAATTTAAGTACTATGTGTTCAAAAATGGTTTCCACTTTAGTAACAGTACTTACTGAGCCCAATTTTGAAGCAGATGTTACTACTGATGCTTTTACAAAAAACCAAACCATAGAGATTACAACAATAAGTATTGGAGATTTTGAATATCAGTTAGATGCTGCTTCATGGCAAGACGAACCTATTTTCAATAATGTTTCTATAGGAGAGCATATAGTAACGGTTAGGGATAAAAGAGGCTGTATTGAAAGTAGTAGAACTGTATTTATTATTGGATATCCTAAATATTTTACTCCCAATGGAGATGGCTATAACGAGACCTGGAATATTGTTGGACCTACTAGTCCCATAAATTCCCTAGCATCTGCAGAGATTTATATATATAATAGATATGGAAAACTATTAAAACAAATTAATCCTACCGGCGAAGGCTGGAATGGTGTTTATAATGGGGTTAAAATGTCTAGTGATGATTATTGGTTTATTGTTGAATATAACGAACCTAATTCAGGTGAAAGAAAAGAGTTTAAAGCTCATTTTGCATTAAAACGTTAATTTGAAATTTCAAAACGGCGTTTGGCTTCATTTATTATAATTTATTCTGAGTTCAACCCATAAGTGCAAGACATTGTGTTATTAGTTTTTAAACATCCCGATATACAATTCGCCTTTATCATTCATAGTGGCTCTAAACATACCTTGGGTGTTAAATTCCATAACCATATTGCCATTTTTATCAACGGCTATAATGCCACCATCTCCACCCAGTTCTGGTAATTTTTTCTGAATAACTAAAGCAGCAGATTCTTTTAAGCTTAATCCTTTGTATTCCATAAGCGCAGAAATATCATGTGCTACCATGCCACGAATAAAGAACTCGCCCCAACCTGTACTTGAAACGGCACAGGTATTGTTATTAGCATAAGTTCCTGCACCAATTATGGGCGAATCACCAATACGTCCCCAACGTTTATTGGCCATCCCTCCTGTAGAAGTTCCTGCAGCTAAATTGCCATGCTTATCAAGCGCAGCACATCCTACAGTGCCAAATTTTGAATCTAGAAGGTCTGCATCATAAAACGAAGCCACTTTATTGTTTTTGGAAACTTTAACACGTTCTAATGATTTCATTTTTTTTTCAGTAGAGAAATAACTCGGTTTTACAATCTCTAAACCCTGTTCTTCTGCAAAAGTTTCAGCCCCAACGCCAGAAAGCATAACATGTGGAGAATTATCCATAATGGCACGAGCTAAATTAATAGGATTTTTTATTGTTTTTGTTCCAGCGGAAGCACCAGCATTTAAGTTTTTGCCATCCATAATGGACGCATCATGTTCGTTAGTCCCTTCATAAGTAAAAACAGCACCTTTTCCTGCGTTAAATAGAGGGGAATTTTCTAGTATAATTATTGTCTTTTGAACAGCATCAAGACTTGAGCCTCCTTTTTTTAAAATATTATATCCAGTGCATATGGCTTCTTCAAGTTTTTTACGATACTCAACTTCTTTTTCTTGCGACATATTTTCTCTTTTTATGGTCCCTGCTCCACCGTGAATTATTATTGAGAATTGTGCCTTTTCAGGTTCGGTTTGAATGTTTTGTGTTTCTAATGTGCTCTCTTGTTTACACGAAATAACAAATAACAGGGTTAAGGCAAGAGGGATGATTTCTCTCATGGGAAGTACAATTAATTTGAGCACTAAAGTTAACAGATTTATCTCGGATAAACTTTAACAAAAACAACTTTTTATTAGTATATTCGCAAATAAATACAATATAAATATTAAATCAATAATTATGGAGGCGATAGCAACTGATTTTGGTATACATAAGGCACTTGAAATTTTAGGTGTAAAAGATATAAATGAAGGCACTTCAACAGGTTCAAAAAGTTTCTCTAACGGAGGGATTATTGAATCATTTTCACCTGTTGATGGACAATTAATAGGAAAAGTAAAAACGACGACTAGGGCTGATTATGAAAAGGTGATGGATGCGGCTACTTCGGCTTTTAAGACTTGGAGAACAATGCCCGCACCACAACGTGGAGAAATTGTGCGTCAGTTCGGGTTAAAATTAAGAGAAAAGAAAGCCGCTTTAGGAAAACTGGTCTCTTATGAAATGGGAAAGAGTTATCAAGAAGGTTTGGGTGAAGTACAAGAAATGATTGATATCTGTGATTTTGCTGTGGGTTTATCACGTCAACTACATGGATTAACGATGCATTCTGAAAGACCAGGACACCGCATGTACGAGCAGTACCATCCGCTTGGAGTCGTTGGAATTATTTCAGCCTTTAATTTCCCCGTAGCTGTTTGGGCTTGGAATACCGCTCTGGCTTGGGTTTGTGGCGATGTTTGTGTTTGGAAACCATCAGAAAAAACTCCAATGTGTGGTGTGGCTTGCCAAAATATAGCTGCCGAGGTTTTTGCAGAAAACAATTTACCAGAAGGTATTTGTTGTTTGATAAATGGCGATTACAAAGTAGGTGAGTTTATGACCAAAGATACTCGAGTTCCTTTAATTTCAGCAACAGGTTCTACTAGAATGGGCAAAGTTGTAGCCCAAGCAGTTGCGGCGCGCTTAGGAAAATCACTTTTAGAATTAGGAGGCAATAATGCCATTATAGTTACCCCAGATGCTGATATAAAAATGACTGTAATTGGTGCTGTTTTTGGAGCAGTTGGTACTGCGGGACAACGCTGTACATCTACACGTCGTTTAATTATTCATGAATCCATTTACGATAAAGTTAAAAAAGCTGTTATTGACGCCTATAAGCAACTTCGAATAGGAAATCCGTTAGATGAAAATAATCACGTTGGTCCACTAATTGATACCGATGCTGTAAATATGTATAAAAATGCTTTAGAAAAAGTTGTAGAAGAAGGCGGAAATATTGTGGTTGAAGGCGGTGTGCTTTCTGGCGAAGGTTATGAAAGTGGCTGCTATGTAAAGCCTGCTATTGCAGAAGCTAAACCAGAATTTAAAATTGTACAGCATGAAACTTTTGCTCCTGTGTTATATTTATTAAAATATTCTGGAGATGTTGAAAATGCCATTGCTATTCAAAATGAAGTAGCTCAAGGGTTAAGTTCTGCAATTATGACAAATAATTTACGCGAAGCTGAGCTTTTTTTATCTGTTCTAGGTTCAGACTGTGGCATTGCCAATGTTAATATAGGTACTTCAGGAGCAGAAATTGGAGGTGCTTTTGGTGGCGAAAAAGAAACTGGTGGCGGACGCGAATCTGGTTCTGATGCTTGGAAAGTCTATATGCGTAGACAAACCAATACCATTAATTATACAACAGAATTACCATTAGCACAGGGTATAAAATTTGATCTATAATTGAATTATTGATAGATAATATTCCGAAATGCTTCGGGATGAGTTCAACTTACTATTTTTAGTGTGTTCGTTTTCTACTTTTAAAAATAGTTTTTAACAAGGCACTTTCAGATACACACAAATACTTGTAAATCAGCGATATAATTCGTAAATTAGAATAAACAAACCCCG